>NZ_WJBJ01000010.1:0-82735 GCF_020804205.1 Methanosarcina sp. DH1
GCTCTGATGCATCCAGATTTTTCTGTAAAAATCCCTTGATGGTTTCTGAACTCTTATCTTCAAAAAGTTCATCTGCTATCGTTCTTTGAGTTTTTGCATCCAGTAAAGTTAAACGGTATTTCTGACATCTTCCTTCTTTTGGATGTTGTTCGTCATAGTGCACCATATGTATATTTTCTGAAAATGGAACAGTTTTCTGCTCCATTTCTTCGTAGAATGCTCTTAAAATAGTGCTTTTTGAYCTTGGATAGATGAAGTCCATTATATCAGAAATTCCATCGTATGAAACGTTATGGTATCTGAGTAACTGGAAGAAATCATTGAATGAATTAAAAAGTAAAGTCTTCAGATCTTCCCAAAAACTATGATCTTCTTCGTGTGTAYTACCACAATTTGAGCATTTATATCGACCAATGTTGATTTCTCCAAGACCTTCTTTAGTATGRGGATTATAGCCATTATGAACCATTGGAGTACTACAAATTGAACAGACTGGAGGAATTTTTCTACGAAAAATTCCTCGTGTRGTATATTCATARTCGTTTCCAAAACAACCAAAAACGTCTAAGAGAGCAGGGAGCTCCGAAAAGTTATTAAGAGTAAGGTTTATAGTTACCATTGTTTTTGCCGTAACATCATTACATAATTATAGAATTATAATTTTGTGTAGTGATGTTACACTTACTTTTATCACTAGATTTTGGGACTGAGTCAAGTTATGGAATAATAAAATTAAATATGTTTGGGAAGTAAAAAAGTAAAAAAGATCATAATTATAAGAGACTCAAATTATAAAAAAAGCATATTTTGAAGAAATAATGAGCTTATAAAAAGAATACAAATCGTAAAACAATAGTAAACAAAATATAAAAAAGAAAAAAATGAGGAGAAGTTAAAGCTACTGCTTCAGCCTCTCAGGCTGTAACATCTTTTCTAAGGATGTAAGCAACCATCTCAGGATTAAGTTTGCTTTCTCTTGAGACCTTTTCCTCGATGGCTTCAGTAGATTTACCTTCAGTTTTCAGCTCTCTGATTTCCTCAATTATTGATGAAGGAATACGATAATACTCGTTTATATCCTTCCTGTGGCCCCAGACATCGCCTTCGATAAGCTGGATACGCTGCATTTCAAGGAACATTTCTATGGATTTTGAGACTGTACGCCTGTAAGATTTAGGAAGCTGTATAACTTCAATCTTCGGACAGTTCTCAACCAATGAAAAAATATCCTTGTTTGAAGGCCTAAAAGCCAGATGTACTATTCTCTCATTTGGATTCAGTGTAAAGATTTCTTCTCTTGAACTCACAACCCTTATTTTCAAAGTTTAACCTCCAGATGTATCTATTTTTTCACTTGATAGTAAAAAATTCTTCATTAAATATTTTTCTATAATAACTGAAATCATTTAAAAGATATTTTTATTTGTGTTTTATCAGGCGTTTTTGCAAAAACTCCATCTAAATAATAAAAATCAATATGTGTAACAGTGTTTTTAGAAAAACTTAAAGAAATATTTGAGAGATTTTGTGGCTGCGTCAAGAACAAAATCCATAAAAAATCCAGAATTTTGTTGGAGATAATTTCATTTTCGTCAGGTCAGGGCAATTTTAATATATTTTAAATGTTACAAAATTAAATTAATCCAGGTTCCCGGCAAAATCACACAACTTTTATAAAATGCCATGTTCAATATACTTCAGATATCATTTGAAGAGGCTCATGCATGGAAGATCCTGTTATCTCAAAAATAAAGAGTCAATTCGATAAGAAAGGAAATCCGGCAAAGATTCCGCTGATGAGCGGGAAAAAATTCTTTGAAGCCCGATCCGAAATGGATGGAGTCTATGTTGACAACCTGAAAAAAGAACCATTTCTCCCCTGGGAAATCTTTACCGAAGCTGTCAATTGTATAAAGGAAAATGGCGGGAAAGTAAAGAAAGGAAACGCAACAAACTCAAGGTTGGGGGATCAAAATCTTGGTCTTGAGACCCTGGAAGGTTACATTGCCAGTAAAGTTTACGGCTGCAGGATAGGCGATCCCGTACTTAAGAGAACTGTCCCTGTAGCTTCCATCCTTGCCTGGGCTGAAATTTGTGAAAACACCCGGGGACAGATAGGGCTCCTTTCCGAGGAAAAAGAGTATACTTCTGAGAGTGAAAATGAAATGTCTCCAGCTTTTATTGTAGAAGAGGACAACGAGAGCTCAGAAATAAATACTGTTTATACTCAGCCTGACAGCAAGCCGATAGAAACGAGAGACCTGGAAGCCGAACTTAAGGAAAAAATCCAGAAAATAAAAGAACTTGACGAACAGGCTATAGACAGGGAAGAAGAAATCGGCAGCCTGAGAACAGAAATTGAAGCACGTGAAAAACTTCTCCTTGAGAAGGATTCGGAACTGCAAGCCCTTCAGGAAAAGTTTACGGAAAAAAGTGAAGACGACACACGCCTTGAGTCCAGAATAACAGAAAAAGAAGACGAGATTGAAGGTCTTACTAAGGAACTCAGGGAAAAAGTAGAAAATGTAAAGATCCTTACAGAGGAACTTTCAGTAAAAGAAAGAGAGATTGAAAAACTCGAGGAAAGCATTTCCATAAAAGATAAAGATCTTAAGACCCTGGCTGAAGAGGTTATTACAAGGGTTGGAGAGATGAAAAAAATTGAAGAGAAACTTACCTTGAAAGAAAGAAAAATAAGCACTATGGAAACTATGCTTACAACAGCAGAAGAAAAAGTAAAAAACCTTGAGAAACAGCTCTCGGCCTTTGAAGGAGAAGAAAAACTGGCAATTCAGCTCAGAGAAAAAGAAGAGTTTATAAAACAGTTAAAAGGAACCCTTGCAAGTAAAGAAGAAGCTTTTTCGAGGGTTAGTGAGGAAAACCGGAAATATAAAATGCAGCAAAAACTAGCATCCGAGGGGTTAAGGCAGATAGACGAACAAAAAGCCTCAAAAAAGTGGTGGAAACGCCTGTAAACCCACTGAAGAAAAGCCAGAATTCTTCTATTTAAACTTTGTTCATTCGCGGCCTCTCAGGGCCTGATGTCAGAAAAGAGCTGTGAAGTAAGTGAAGAATCATATCAGGGCTAATTTTTCTTATATGTGTAATCTCACATATTATTTCTTCTTCAGACCTTCCCTGGACTTTAAGTTCATTTATTTTTTCAAGCACGTAAGCGGGTATTACAAAGTAATTGTTAAGATCATGCCAGTGCCCGCTGACATCCCCTTTTACCAGATGAATACCTGAAGAAGAAAGATACATCTTGATAAATTTAGAGAGTCCTTCGTAGGAAGACGCGGGAAGCTGAAGTAACTCGATCTCAGGACATGCCTTGACCAGACTGAAAAGGTCTCGGTCCGAAGGTCTAAAAGCAAGATGTACTGCCTTTTCCTCGGTCTCCAGGCTGGAAATCTCATCCCTGTTTGTTACAACTCTGATGCGTACACTACCTAGCCCCATTTATGCTCCCTTTTCTACTAAGTATGTATCATTTATTTAATTTTGTATTTTAGTCTTTCTAATCAAATTTCAGTAAAATTGTATTATCAATGCTCAATTTTTTCGAAAAAAAAGTAAATGAGTAAGAGAATGCCGAAATCTTACTAAATCTCATCGTTTAAGAGAAGTTATAATCATATTTTATAAGAAATAGCCTGCCCGACGGACAGAAAAGTTTTTAAAATTTATTCTCAGGATTTATGCTCAACCCTGCCGCAAGAGCTTGCCCGAATGAGATGCATCCGTCTCCACAGGGAACCTGGCGGTGAGCCAGGAATTCAAAACCTGCTTCTGTAACAGTCCTTGCAATGCACGAAGTGATATGATTGTTATAGGCAACTCCTCCACTAAAGCCTATTTTTTCAAGCCCTCTTTTTGCGGCAAGAGAGATGGCAAGTTCCGAAATTCCCTTCGCAAGGTTTTCCTCAACCGCAAAAGCAAGATCAGCAGGGGAATACTTTCCGGAAAGTTCATATACTCCCAGAAGAAGCTCGGTGGTGTCAAGCAGAGGAACTCCGGAGAATTGATCTTTCCTGAATATTATGGGAAGGTCTACGAAATGGGTACTCTTTGTTGCGGCAGATTCGAGTTTCATTGATGGCTCCCCGTCATAGGTTCTCATCTTGCAGATCCCGAGTAGGGCAGCTGCTGCATCCAGTACTCGTCCTGTGCTGCTACTTTGAGCAATATTTATCCCGGTTTCAAGCTGTTTCATCACAGTTGAAAACTCCATATCTCCTTTCGGAAAAGAAAGGGGAAGTTTTTCCAATTCTGCTCTCCCAAGCTTCTCAAAAAGAATCCCCAGAACCATTCTTGAAGGTATCCTCGAGGCAAGGTCCCCACCTGGCATTGGTTGAGGGAGTAAGTGCCCAATACGTTCATATCCAAAGTAAGAGGATTCAAAGAGTTCTCCTCCCCATACTGTACCGTCAGTGCCATATCCTACGCCGTCAAGCGCGATTCCGAGAATTCGGGAATCCAGGGGAAGAGAGTTATCAGCCATAAGCGCTAACATGTGAGCGTGATGATGCTGAACCTGAAGAGTGTCCTCCCCTCCCATATTTAGCGCGAAACGTGTTGTATTAAATGCAGGGTGAAGGTCACAGCCCCAGTAAATGGGCTTGATCCCGGTAAGTTGGATCAGATGCCTGACAACCTCGGAGTGGTACCTGAAGGTTTCTACATGACTGGTATTTCCTATATACTGAGAAACATAGGCAAGCTTTCCTTTTGCCACAGTAACCGTAGAATTCATTTCAGCCCCCACGCCTATAGAAGCCTGGACTTCGAAAGGCAATTCTACGGGCTCAGGCACAAAACCTCGGGAACGGCGAATAAAAGCCGCCCTTCCATTCACAACCCTGATAACCGTATCATCATTCCGGTTTGCAATAACCCTGTTGTGCAGCAGATAATAATCGACAATCCCTTTAAGTTTCTCAAGCGCCTCTTTATTCTCAACGACCATGGGCCTTCCTGGGAGGTTTGCCGAGGTCATAACGTATACTGCATCAGGCACGAGATCAAAAAGCAGATTCTGAGTGCCTGTATAGGGAAGCATAACCCCTATATTGTGCAGGCCAGAAGTAACCGATTCTGCCAGGTTGGATTCCTTTGACCTGGGGAGCACGGTAATAGGCCGGCGGTAAGAAGTTAAATATTCCCTGCCTGCACCTTCAAGTTCTGCAAAGGTTTCCGTAACTGCAGCATTTTTTGCCATGACCGCAAAAGGTTGTTCCGGGCGCCTTAACCGCCTTCTAAGTTCCTTTACAGGTTCCTCCTTTCGCGCATTGCAGGCTATATGAAAACCCCCGAATCCTTTTACGGCAAGAATTGAGCCCTGTTGAAGGAGATCCGAAGCATGTGCAATTGCTTCATAACCTTTTACCAGGACATTTCCTTCGGGGTCCGAAAGCCAGATTTCTGGCCCGCATTTTGGGCAGCAGACAGGCTGGGCATGATATCTCCGGTTGAGAGGGTCGATATATTCGGTTTCACATTCCGGGCAAAGAGGAAAATCTACCATCGTGGTATTTTCCCGGTCATAAGGAAGGGTTCGGACGGTTGTATATCTGGGCCCGCAGTTTGTGCAGACTGTAAAAGGATAATGGAAATACCTGGAAGAAGGATCAAACATCTCAGACCTGCACTGTTCGCAAATAGCCGTATCAGGAGGAATTATGGAATTTTCAAAAACCCCGGATTCGCTGGGCACGATAATAAATTTTGAATATCCGGAAAAAGGGACATTTTTTGTTTTTAATTCCTTAACTTTAGCCAGAGGAGGTTTTTTTTCCGGGAGTTCTTTAATGAAATTATCAAGGCTTTCCTTATTTCCCTCTATGAGGATTTCCACATAGTTTCCGAGATTTTTCACGTACCCAAAAAGCCTATGGGCTTTTGCAAGCTGATATATAAAAGGGCGAAAACCTACCCCCTGAACAGTACCGGTAATATGGAGAAGCCTTGCTTCGTTTTGCATATAAAATAGAAATTACTGTTTGTCGTTAAAATAGCTTTCTAAATAATAAAAGTGTCCGACAGCATAGGAAATAGATTCAAACCTCAACTACACAGATTGTAAACACAGAAAGGTCATGTTTCAATCCAGGTAAACAATAACATTTTTAAAACAGGCATGAAAATTATATATTAACCCAAAATAAATTTGGACAGATTCAAAAATCTATGACTGAATTCAGGATCAGAATCATCCTGAAATTCAGGTCATATAAGCGGAGAAATTGTTCTTATCATAATGATGAACCCTAAAACCATCATCAAAAGGGAAATTCTCCAGGCCACCTGCAACAGGCGGGCCTGGTTTTTGGGTTCACCCAACTTGAATACTGCTCTTTCAACCAAATTAGGTCGATCGTCACATGCAGCCATTTTAAATCAAGCTTGATTATTTCATTCTCGCCTTGACTCTCTTCAACCTGGAAGTACCTTCCCTTTCCATCTCTTCGAGGGTAAAACGAATGTACTTCATGGTTGCAATGAGGTCCGGAATAACTTTGAATTCGAGAGCGTTTACACGTCTCTTAGTCTTCTCGATTTCATCAAGAAGTCTTTTCATCGTTGTTTCCAGCTCTGCTGCCGTAATAATCTTTTCTACCAGGATCTCATAGGCATCTGCAGACTCATCAATATATGAATTTGTCCCAACGATACCATAACCTCTCTCAACAAGAGATTTGCGGACACCAGTAGAGCTGATTTGTGGCACCACAACACCCATGATGTTGTGACCTGAAAGCTGAATTTCGGGAGATTCCTTTGCTGTAAAGGCGGTTGACTTGACTGCAACCATTCCATTTACAGCAGAGGCAAGATTGATTTTTTCTGCAGCGTTTAGATAGGCAGCGTCTAGTTCGGTTCTGACGTTCCTTGCCTCGTTAAGAATCTTAAAGAACTCAAGAATAAGACCATCTCTCTTCATCTTAAGGAGCTTGTGCCCACTTTCAGAGAGCTTGATTTTTTTCTTGAGCTCAATCAGCTCCGACCGAGTTGGTTTTACGTCTTGAGCCATGGTAATCACTGACCCTTTCTGTGTGCAGGATGGTATTTCTGGATGTATTTGTTGTCAATCCTACCCAGCTGGTTTTCAGGCAGGTGTGCAAGGATTTTCCATCCAATGTCCAGGGTGTCTGCAATTGTCCTGTTTTCGTTTCTGCCCTGTGTAACGAAATTCTGTTCGAAAAGGTCAGCAAACTCAAGGAACTTGACATCTCTCTCAGATAGAGCTTCTTTACCGACGATAGCCACTAGACCTCTCAGGTCACGACCTTCTGCATAACCTGCATACATCTGGTCAGAAACTGCTTTGTGGTCTTCCCTTGTCTTGCCTGCTCCAATACCGGAGTTCATCAGCCTTGACAGAGATGGAAGCACATTAATTGGCGGGTAGATACCTTTCCTGTGCAGTTCCCTTGAAACCACAATCTGCCCTTCGGTAATATACCCGGACAGGTCAGGAATCGGGTGGGTAATATCGTCACCAGGCATCGAAAGAATCGGAATCTGGGTAACTGATCCCTTTGCGCCCTTTACAATACCTGCGCGCTCATAGAGGGTTGCAAGGTCAGTATACATGTAACCAGGATACCCACGACGACCAGGGATTTCGTTACGGGCGGCACCCATCTGACGAAGAGCTTCTGCATAGTTGGTAATGTCAGTCAAAATGACAAGTACGTGCATGCCGTGTTCGTATGCCAGATATTCAGCTGCAGTCAGAGCCATACGCGGAGTAACTATACGTTCGACAGCAGGGTCATCTGCCAGGTTCAGAAACACAACAGCCCTTTCAAGAGCTCCGGTCTTTTCGAAGTCGCTCATGAAGTACTGGGCTTCTTCATTGGTAATACCCATTGCTGCAAAAACTACTGCGAAAGCAGATTCAGATCCTGGCACAGCAGCCTGCCTTGCGATCTGCAGAGCAATTTCGTTGTGTGGGAGACCTGAAGCTGAGAAAATAGGCAGTTTCTGTCCACGGACAAGGGTGTTTGTTCCGTCTATTGTGGAGATGCCTGTCTGGATGAAATCCTTTGGAGGCAGCCTGGCATATGGGTTCATTGCAGCTCCGTTAATGTCCAGAAGCTGGTCAGGCACAATCCTGGGCCCACCGTCAAGTGGTTCTCCTGAACCTGAAAGGATCCTTCCGAGAAGGTCAATGGATGCAGGGAGCTTCAGGGTTTCCCCTGTGAAAACTACACCGCACTCCTTGTCCAGACCAGTAGTACCTTCAAAAATCTGGATAACTACTATGTCTGAAGACGAGTCCAGCACCTCACCTCTGCGGCTGGTTCCATCAGGCAGATTGACAGTAACTATTTCTTTATAGCCTACAGGCTCTGTTTTTTCAACAAAGATAAGTGGCCCCGCAATCTGAGTGATTGTCTTGTATTCTTTTACCATGCTTACCTACCTCTCAGGGATGCAAACTCTTTATCCATCTGTGCCAGGACAACGTTCAGAGACTCAGTAAACTTCTCCTCATACTTGACCTTAGCAAGCACATTTTTGGATTCAAGCTTGAGAATTTCAGGTACTGAAACACCTGATTTCAAGGCATCCATCGCAGCGTCTCCCCATTTCATGATAGCCTTCAGGATCTCGTACTGTTCAGAGAACGGGCTGTAGGCATCTATTGGGTGGAATGCATTCTGCTGCAGGAAAATTTCCCTGATCATACGGGTGATTTCAAGCAGAAGCTGCTGATCTTCTGGGAGAGCGTCGGAACCTACAAGCTGCACGATTTCCTGCAGTTCGGATTCTGTCTGGAGCATTTCCATTGCTCTTTCTCTCAAAGCCACAAAATCAGGAGCCACGTTTTCTCCAAACCAGTCATTAAGACTGTCCTTGTACAGACTGTAACTGTTCAGCCAGTTGATAGCCGGGAAGTGACGCCTCTGAGATAGCTTGGCATCGAGAGCCCAGAACACTTTTACGATACGCAGGGTGTTCTGCGTAACAGGCTCTGAGAAGTCACCACCAGGTGGAGATACTGCTCCAATAACAGTAATGGAACCGTTCTCACCGCAGAGACTCTCCGCAACCCCGGAACGCTCGTAGAATTCAGCAAGCCTTGCAGACAGGTATGCAGGATAACCTTCTTCACCAGGCATTTCTTCCAGACGGGAGGAGATTTCTCTCATAGCTTCTGCCCACCTGGAAGTGGAGTCTGCCATAAGGGATACGTCTAATCCCATGTCACGGTAGTATTCTGCAATGGTGATCCCGGTGTACACAGATGCTTCTCTTGCGGCCACAGGCATGTTTGACGTGTTAGCAATAAGAACAGTACGTTCCATCAGTGGGCGCCCGGTCTGCGGGTCTTCGAGTTCAGGGAATTCACTCAGAACATCTGCCATTTCGTTTCCGCGTTCACCACAACCGATGTAGACCACAATTTCGGTGTCACTCCACTTTGCAAGCGACTGCTGAGTAACGGTCTTTCCCGACCCGAAAGGTCCTGGGATTGCAGCCGTTCCGCCTTTTGCAACAGGGAAGAGCCCATCAAGGATTCTCATTCCTGTAACCAGAGGCCTTGTTGGAGTGCGTTTCTCTCTAACAGGTCTGGGCCTTCTGACAGGCCACTTTTGCATCATCTGCAATTCGGTCCCATCATTCAGGGTACAGATTGTGTCCATTACCGTAAAGTTTCCGCTCTTTATATCGGCAATTGTGCCTGAGATATCAGGTGGCACCATGATTTTATGTTCGATATTCACGGTTTCCTGTACAACACCGATTACTTCTCCACCTTTTACGACATCGCCTTTCTTGACAATGGGTTTGAAATCCCAGAGTTTCTGGTGGTCAAGCCCATCTGCAGTGACACCTCTGCCAATGAAACCGCCCGTCCTTTCGAGCAGGACATGCAGTGGTCTCTGAACCCCATCATAAATACTGGAAAGAAGACCCGGACCAAGTTCCACGGACAGAGACGATCCTGTAGTATAACAGGGTTCCCCTGGCTTGATGCCTGCGGTCTCTTCGTATACCTGGATGATGGTCTTGGGCCCTAATATCTGGATGACTTCACCCATTAGACCTTCATTACCGACTTTGACCAGGTCATACATTTTTGCCTGCAAGCCGGTAACGGTGACGACAGGCCCAGACACACGATAAATTACACCTTTTACTTCCACAGATCAACACCTACCGCTTGTTTTATCTTATCTCTTAAACTCGAGCCTGATCCGCTGCCTCCCAGGGCTACCACTGTAGGCTGGACTGACTCATTCAAGTTTTTCCTTAGAATTTCCGGCAGATCACTAATGTCATCATTATGCATTATAAGAATCCCGACACTTTTATCTTCAAGCACCGATTTTACAATGGATTCGGTAGCTGTGGTGTCCGCGGCTTCATAAACCTTCCTGACACCTGCCAGTCTGAATCCTGTAACAAACTCGCTCTTTCCGATCACTGCTAATTCCATTAGATAACCACCAACTGGTCTTTGATTAACTCATCACTGAGGCCAGTCTCCTTACCCCTGAAGATAATCCGGAGATTAACTACCTCATTATGTTTATGAATGATATAATCCAGAATAGGTGCAACTGAGATCGGGGATACATGCGAAAGAATGGTTGAAGATTCAAGATAATATCTTGTGAGCCTGCTTTCAAGAGTAGTCAAAGAATTCATATCTGAACCCGTAACACTTGAAATTATATCCCAGTATTGAGTCCTTTGAAGCTCATTGACAAACTCGTCATATGGGAGAGTCGCCAGTTTCTCAAGTTTTAGCTCGAGACCGCCTTCAATCATGAGAGGCATGATTTCATCAAGCTGCACAACTCCTGCTTTTTTCAGCCTGAAGAGGTTAATTAGATTCTTAACGTCTACTTCCAATCTGACAATTTTAACAAAGAGCTTGCGGTCCTTGGATCTTGGTTTTCCGATTGCTTCAAACAAGCCTGTATAGTATACCTTGTCGAGTTCGTTTTCGATGTATGCCAGGTTAGTTCCGTCAAACTTTTGCAGCAAGGGGTAATACTCGGAATATTTCAGGGATTCAATTATTTCTTGATATGTGGCCTTGGCTGCAAGCTCTGACATTGAAGTGTAAGTAAACTCACCGGCAGCAATCAAAGACTCGACAATTTCTTCAACAGGCGCGTTGTAAATTTTACCACGGAGAAGTGTTTTTATGTTCCAGATGTCATATTTTTTGAGATATGCGACAACCAGGTAATTCAATTCTCCTGAGGTGATTCGTACCAATTTATCATAGGTGAGCGCAAGATTTCTGTTCAATGCGTGTTCTGCCAGATCGCCACCACTATATTTCATTGCCAGTTCATCAATGTCGTTTTTGTATTCAGACTCTTGGATAAAGCGGGTAATTTCATCAATCCCCATATTGAGAAGCCGGGGATACGATTCTTTTGGGAGCAGCTTGCTCTTCATAGCGCGGACACGGGTTACGGCGTAGGGATAATTTGAAGTGCCATTTTTCTTCTTATCGGATTTTCGTGAGGGTTTTTGTCCCCAGAGTCTCTCCAAAAGCCGCATCGAACATCACCCGTATAATATATCAGATATCTGCTTCAGTGAACGCTCATACACGTTTTTCAGGATTGAATCATATGTGAAATCTAACCTGACCGTCCCGTCCTCGTTTTCCAGAATAACTCCGCCGATAGAACCAATATTGCCAGCATAAGATAAAGAAGTCAACTTCTTGACGATATCTTCTGAATCTTTAGAAGAGTAAACTCTAGCACCGCTAGCTTCGTACTTGCTGAGAATAGTTTTCAACAGCTCTTCTTTTTTGGATGCCGGCATTGACTTGATTTTTTCAACTGTCTGGACATAAACTTTATCTAGAAGATCCTTACGCTTATTAAGCGTAATTCTTTTCACTTCCAGATTTGCACTTGATATGACCTGCTGGTGCAGATTTTGGAGGTCCTCTTCTGCCTTGGCAAGACTGTCTCCGAGTGTCTTTTTCTGTACTTCTTTAGCTTCATTTAGAATCTCGGAGGCCTTTGCATCGCCTTCGGCTTTTATACGGGAAACCTCAGCTCTTGCACCCTCTTGGATGTCTTTTACAACAATCTCTAGTCCCATGCTTACACCTCCAAATAAATTTAGAGCAAAAAAGTGCTCTAAAGCCTAGAGCAAAAACTCTAAGCTGCTTAGAGTGCAACGATACCTTAAGAAAACTTAGAGCATTATAACAGCTTCAGGCCTACCTGGCAAGGAAAAAGGCCCAGGTAAGCTAAAGCAATGCTCTAAGAAATTTAAGAGCAGAGCTCTTAAATTTAAGCAGAATTGATAAGCAGTGCGACGACGAGACCGAAGATAACAATGGTTTCTGGAATGACAGTAAGGATCAGGCCCTTACCGAATAATCCTTCGTTTTCTGCCATTGCGCCGATTGCTGCTGTACCGATATCTTTTTCAGCGATTGCAGATGCATACCCAGTAATTGCGATTGCGATTGCTGCACCGAGTGCTTTCATTCCTGCTGCGTCCAGAAAAAGACCTGCTGTTGCTCCATCTACCATGTTTTTATTCCTCCGTGTATTTTCTTATATATCCGAATGGGTTGAATTTTCTGCCCCCGCCTTGATAGAATTTTCCAAAGAATTCTACATACTGCAACCTGAGTGCATGCAGTCCGGGAGCAATAATACTCAGAACAGTGTTAAGACCATGTCCGAGTATAAATACGATAATTGCAGCTATTGCCGCGAAACCAATCTGAGAATGATCAGACCAGATCATTTCAAAGGCGATATCATTTACTGTACCTGCGATATAAATCGAAGAAAGACCGACTGCAATAATACGGGCATACGAAAGAGCGTTACCCATAAGAGACGGCAATTCGACCACACCAGCGATACCCTCACCCATAGCGAGCATCGCAATTCCAAGAACAAGAACAATAGCACCGACATACATCAATGCTGAACCGCCAAAATAACCAACAGCTGCAAGAAGTACACCAAGCTCAATAATCATCCAACTGCCTTTTTCAAGAATAGCGTGTTTCATCCCGTGGTGCCTTGCAATGTTTGAAAATCCGAACAAGAACCCGAGATTTAAGTGAATCAGTCCGACGAAGACGCTTAGTGCAATCATACTCATTACCATGTGAGCCCTGTGAATTGGGAAAGTAAATGCCTCTCCTCCGATTGAATTGAACAGGGTCGCTGTATGCCAGAACGGAAGTAAACCTTGTTCTTCATGCGTACTCGCCAGAGGGAATCCAAGGAACTCACCATAAATAAGTCCAAAGAATATAGACCAAATCTGACAATAGATAAGAATATTCATGAGATCACTAACTGCATCTGACTTCATTGCTTTTTTAATAGCCAGTGCAATCGTGCCCAGTATCAGTGCGTATCCGATGTCTCCGAGAATCATTCCATAGATCAGCGGGAAAGTAATGAATATCGCTGAAGATGGATCAATTTCGAAATATCTAGGTCTAGAATACAGATCCATAACCTGCTGCAACGGTGCCACAACTTTTGAATTATTGTACTCGACAGGGGCATCATCTTCTTCCTCATGATGGACTTCGAGGCTGGTGATGTACGCCTTGCCTTTAGTGGCACTGTTAACTACACTGACAACCTTGTCATAACTCTCGGTGGGAGTCCATCCATCGATTATGAATGCGTTTTCAGATGTAGCTATTCTAAGAGGCAGCTCTGCTTTCTGACTCTCGATACTCAGGACTTCGTCGCTTGCAAGGATAAAATCGGCGTACCTTGTTTTCAAGGACTCGATCTCGCCCTTTAAGGATTCGATCCTTCTAGTGACGTCGGCTTCTCTCTGTTCAATGGATCTCAAAAGTTCGCTTGGGACACCACCTCTTTCCGGAACTCTAAGCTCTTTGAATCCAAGACCCTGAAGTAATTCGTAAACTTTATCGGCATCATTTTTAGCTACAAACAGTACCGCTGTTTTTGATTGGGAATCAAAGTACAGTTCGTAAGCCTGGGTGATACTTGAAATCTGACTTGTTTCTACATTATTTTTTAAAGTGCCTGCGAAAACCTTGAGGTTTTCATAACCACGATAATATTCAAAGTCAAGATCAATGGGCAGATAAGGCATGATTTCCCTTTTCTGGGAATCCATATCCTTTAATTCATTTTCAAGCTGGGAAATTGATTCCGTTTTAGCTGAAATTGTCTTGTCCAGTTCATTTAACTTCGAGTCAAGTTCACGCAGAACAGCATCAGATTTCTGAACTACCGGTTTTTTGCTTTCAATCCCCAAATAATTGGCGATAGAGCGGATCTTCACAAGCTTTTTAGAGACTTCTTCTGCGTTTTTAAATGGCTTGCTGATCTTAAAACCAGACTCGTCTTCGACAAAGTCTTCGACGTGAAAAAGATTTGTATCATGTAATGCATCGATGGTTTCTTTTAGAATGCTTTTGTGCCCGACAATAACGGCCCTTGTCATCTCTTTAGGTCTACTCATTAAGGACCGCCCTCTCAAACTCCTGTACTAGGTAATTGACGGATTTGTCGATGTTAGCTTGAGCTTTTTGGGACATGGCTAATGCGTTTTTCTCACCATCGTTTATGATCTTATCTTTTTCCTCCAGGATCTTTTTTTCACCCTCTTTAAAAGAGTCTTGTGCAGCTTTATGTGCATCGATTTCGGACTGTTTCAGGATTTCCCTGGCTTCAGCCCGAGCTTCGGAGATACGCCTGTTTTTAGCTTCAATGGCCTCGTCAACCATTGTTTTAGCGCTTTCCTCTGCTTTTTTGATTTCAGATAAGATTTCATTTTTAGCCATGTGAATCTCCGTCTCTCAAAATTTAATATATAAATTAATAATTAAAAATCCCTACTCCAATGGAGGTAGTTAACAAATCCTTCGCGAAAGAACTATATAACAGCTTCGGTTTTATCAAAGAAGAGTCGAAGAACTATAACGAAAAATCATTACATATCCAAGTTATAAGATATTTTTAAGAAAATTAATAATATAAATAGCAAAATATAAGGTTAAAATGAAAAAGATTAAATATAACAGTAAAAAATAATTGAATACTGACAGTGAAATATAATTAAGTATCGAAAAATTATCAAATAAAGTGCTGAAAAAAAAGTGTGAAGCGTAACCTGAATAAGTCAAGTAAAATATGGAGAATATATTCAAAACTCTATTAAAGTCAGTTAAAAAATTATAAATGAATCAATTTATTCAAGGAATTTTGGCCTCTTTTTTCTAAAATAAAAGCTTTTAATGGGTTTTTTGAGTAATAATGATAAGTTGCTTTATTCCACCAAAACTGTGAAAATTTTTATCTAGTCAAGTCCATTTTCGAGAAAATCAAACCATCAAAAGTTAACTTTTGAAAAATGGACTTTTGTCCAGGCTCAGAAGACAGACAGATCCAGTATGCAAACATCAGTATTCAAAATTTGACATAGAAAATTAACCAGTTTTCAAAGGAAAACTGATTATTTCAGGAAAAAAGCTATAAAAATACTTATTACTGAAGTTAACAATTGAAAAAATAAAGTTAAAAAATAACATAAAAAATGTTATTTAACTCGGTAAGGGATCTTTGCGCCCTGGGGTATTGTATGGATATATTCTTTCCTGAAATCAGGGTTGCGCATCATGCAATATGCGGCATCATCTTTTTTGTAGGCTTTGTGCTTACCCATACGCTTCCAGATAGTTTCCAGGGGCTCTTCACAGATATTTCCAAAGGAGAGAGGAGTGTAGGCACACGGCATTACTTCCCCGTCCGAAGCAATGTGCACCCACCGTCTTCCTGCAAAGCACCCAAAAAGACTCGGGCCCAGGAAATACGGAAACGCGGTTACCCTGGGGCCTTCAGGTTTAGAGTTCATTTTTTTCTGGAATTTCTCAAGCCTTGAGACATCGTTTTCCCCTATTACCTCATCTTCGTGCTCAAGCCAGCGTCCGACTGCAATAATTTCATAGATTGAAAGTTCATGCATTCCAAGGTTAAATGCAAGGTTGTAAAATTCTTCAAGGTCATCGATATTGTGAGGAGAAACAACCACAAACATATCAGTCAGTATCCCGGCGTTGATTGAATTTTTTATTCCGGTGATTGAATCTTTGTATGCACCTTCTCGGCCCCGAATACGGTCGTGTTCGGCTTCATATGGGCTGTCCAGACTAATTCTTGATGCATATAACCCTGCGGCTTTCAGATCCTTTGCCCTTTCTTCGGAAAGCTTGAAACCTGAGGTGAGACAGGTAGTAATTGCCCTGGATTTATCTACTCTGGCTACCATCTCTACAAGATCATCTCGAAGCATGGTCTCCCCGCCGTCGAAAGAAATAAGATAAGACCCAAGCTCCAGGCTCTGGTCTACAGCTCCGGAAATTTCATCCAGGGTAAGCTCTTTTTCTGGCTTGATACCGGCTGCCCCACAGTGGATACAGCGGTTAGGACAACGAGCCGTAATTCCTATTGAGAACTGGTCAGGAACCCTTTTTTTCCGGATAGCTGCAATCTCAGCACCTATCACCCGGCTGAAAACAGGCCCCGGAATAGGTGGGATCCATGTAGAAAAAATAATCTCATTTTCATCCACTGAAATGGGTTTTTCTTCTGCAAAAATGTTGTTTATGCGTTTGAGGAAAGGCTTTGCAAGCTGGGAAAGAGGACCTTCTGTATCAAGCACAATTTTTTCGTTTTCTGTACTGGCATTTACCTTAAGCACCGGACTATCATATACTCGCATGGATACACCTGGTAAAGTTGTTGGCAAAAATTGGAAGACTTATTAGAAGTTAGAGAACTTATTAGATTAGATAATTAAATAATATTATTTTCCATTTTAGATACTGGAAATTTGGCAGTGTCACAGTTCATTTTTCAGGAAAAGCTGAGCATTAAACAATCTCAAGCATATCAACAGTTATATAATCGGTAATCTGAAAGAGTTTGTCCCTTGCCGGACATTCATTAAATGTCAACAGTGTCTCTTTTGCGGCATTAACACGCAGTTTTACAGCTTCTATAGATTTTTCTATTGCTTCTTCTTTTGACATATTCTTCATGTAAACATGCGGCAGAGTTTCAGATGTGAATTTCGATTCCTTGCCTTCGACCACTTCAAGAAACTCAAGAATATCGTCAACAATCTGGTATGCAGTTCCCAGGCAATTTCCAAAGACATTAAAACGCCTGGCCAGAGTTTCGTCAGCCCCTCCAGTGTATGCCCCTATGGAAGCACTGATGGCAAATAAAGAAGCCGTTTTCTTGTAAATGCATTCGAAATAGTTGTTTTCTCCAAAATTGTCCTTATCGAGCTTCAGATCAAGGACTTCTCCTTCAGCCATATCCATCCCGGCTTTCCCGAAGTCTCGGACCACTTGTTCCCCATATGGAGAAATAAACTCAAAGCATTTTGCAATCAGATAATCGCCACAAAGAAGAGCCCTGGAAGGGCCAAATTTTTCAGGGGCTGAAGGCAGGTTTCTTCTAACAAGCCCCTGATCCAGCAGGTCATCATGGATGAGGGAAGCCGAGTGCATCATTTCGATAGCAAGAGCTGCATTGAGGCTCTGCTGGTATGAACCTGAACAGATCTCACTGGAGAGAAGGAGGATTATTGGTCTAATTCGTTTTCCTCCGGTATTACAGACATGTTCTACCATTTTTTTTAAGCTGGACTCGTTCATTTGATCAATGAAGTTATTTATTCCTGATTCAACATATCTGTATTCTTCCCACTCTTCAATATTCATCAATATTACTCCGTGTACTTGAACGGGCATCTGGTAACGATCTTATTCGCCTCAAGCTTAAGTTCAGAAACACAGTCTCGTAAATACTTATTGTTTCCTTCGGCAAGGTTAGAAGGGGAGCTGCCTGTATATTCTAGATGAACCTTCAAGTTCTCATTATTTTCGTCCCTTAGTTCAAAAACTGTCATTTTGGGGGCCATCTTAAGATTTCCATATTGAATAATTTTCTGGAATTTCCCATTATTTTCTGGAATTTCCCATTATTTTCCTGAAATTTTATAATTATTTTCTGGAATTTTATAATTAGTTTTGGAATTTTACCTTTTGCCCGATATGAGCTGAGAGATTAGATAGAACCTAACTATTACAAAACGACTATCTGCAGACTCAATATCGTGCAGCCTTATAAAGAACACTCCAAAGCGCACACGCCAGAACAGACCAGCAGTAAGAAAAAGTGCGAGCAGTATTCTCTTTTGTGTTCGTTTAAACTCCGTATAACACGATCATTACATTAACTTTTTGTTAAGCTCTGGATATTTTGTCAGTTATACAAAAGAATATGCAAGTTATAGGAAATTGCTTGACCGAAAATCCGGGATAAAGAACTTAGGAACGAAGAACTCAAAAGTGGGGAACTCAAAATTAAAGGATTTAAACGTGAGTATCTCATGATTAAAGGGCTCATAAGTATAGGAATTGGTATTAAAGAACTCATATGTAAGTAACTCATGAATAAAGAACTTAGGGGCGAATAACTCAGGAGTAAAGAATTCTGGAATAAAAAACCCCAGGGAAACAAACCCCAGAATAGAACAATTTTTATGTCAAGTCTGGAACCAGATCGTTAGAAAGTGAAAGTCTCTTTTGAAATTTATATTAAGGTTAGTAGACGAGATACATATTCTACATCATAGAGATATACCGATAGAAAACAAAAACAAGAGACTCAGAGGATGAGAGAGCAAGAGTAAGAGAACAAGAGTAAGAGAGCAAGAGTAAGAGAACAAGAGTAAGAGAACAAGAAAATAAGAAATTAAGATGACAATAGGCCAGGAAGATTAGATATTTGCTTATTACAGCACAAATAAATAGCATTTGTTACCCCCTCATCAGGGATAAATTATTGTTACATTTCAAGTGTTATATCGCTTTGGATGTTAAATAATAATATTTTGAGAGATTAGTATAGAAAAAAAGATATTTTTATTAAAAAATTAATAAAAATATAGAGAAATCAATGAAAAAATCTGGTTTTAACAGTGTAATAAAATAGACTTATGGAGAGTATATTTTCTACAATATACTCTTAAATATATGTGTTCAAAAAATATTTTCGTTTCAAAATCGAAGGTTGACAATAAGATAAAACTATCTATATAATATTAAGAGATATTGCGGAACGCCAGCATACGTGGGAAATTTTCACATCGAGCGGATCCCAAAAATCAAAATCACTTCCTAGAACCCCGAATTCCAAACAATCAATAGATCTTTGAATCATGAAAATAGTTATGAAAACTTTATGGATTTGGGGATAAAATTGGTGTTGAAATGAGCTTACTCATTAATGATAGATTGTACATAATATCCAGTTTTAACCCCCCCTGGACAGTCTCAAACGAATATCTGTACTTAACTCATCCAGTTACTATATCACAAAAAATACACGCGTAGAAAAATGTTTTTTAGAGTTTCTCAACGCAGACACTCCTAATCTCTCAAGACGGGACTCTGGTAGCGAAAAGAATATATATGACAAATACCTCTAGATGTGTTGCAGTTTGCGTTGATGGTCTAGCGGCTATGACTTGGGCCTTCCAAGCCCAAAACCCGGGTTCGAATCCCGGTCGGCGCATTAAATAATTCTCGAATTAGAAAATCTGAACTGCTCTTTTTCCTATTTTGTATAAATTAAAACATATTAAATGAAATACTAAAATCAGACATCAGTGCGAGGGTTGCCCAGCTAGGTCAAAGGCGATGGGCTTAGGACCCATTTTCGTAGGAATTCGTGCGTTCGAATCGCACCCCTCGCATCTATTTTACCCAATACTTTTCGAAACTCTTCAGGCCGGATTTTTGTAGTGCCTTTTAGACACAGCAATATCACTCTTTAAAGATATTTTCCGCCGCGGGAAATACATTGATATTGGGCGTAGAAGAGATCGAATTTACCCTTTATAGATTAGAACGACTGAGTTTCTAAAGTTAGAAAAATCCGAATGGACCCTGAAAAAAAAACAACGGAAATGTGGATCTGTGGTATGTGGATCTGTGATCTGTGGTCTGCAGCCTATGAATCTTGTTTCTTTTGATTTTGAGATCTGATTTTGAGATCTGATTTTGAGATTTGATTTTGAGATTTGATTTTGAGATTTGATTTTGAGATTTTTTGCTTTTTGTTTAAATTTTCACAAATTTTCTTTAGAAATACATTTCTGCCCTGCCATATATCTCTCAGAACCTGTGTATTCGACAAGTTTTCCATTGTTCATTACGGATACTGAACCGTGGCCGCAGCAGATAAGGCATTTTTTGTTTTTCCCGGCGAGCTGTTCATCAATCTCGGAAATGAGGGAAAGAAGGGCATGTCGTTCTTCCCGTGCAAGCTTGCTGTCAACATTCACCGATGTCATAAGATAATCAGCCAGAACATTATATGCAGTTCTATCAGGGCTCAGGCTTTTGAAATTAATCACCGCATCTTCAGGAAAGAGCAGCCCTTCTTCGGGGCAGAGGTAGAAGACTTCTCCATGCATATGCCCGCCCATCCCTTCAAGGGCTTCGAATTCCATGTCGCCGATCCGGAACCGAGCGATAACAGGAAATGCGCCTCGCTTTTCGGTTGTTTTGTCTGAGAGGGAGACTTCGGGAAAGAGAACCGTATTTGAAGGGGGAGTAAATCTGGAAAAAAGGTTAATTATCTTTGTATAAACCTCTTCCAGAATCCAATCCTGATTACTTGACCCATAGGCTCTGCTGGTTTCCCGTGTGATCAGAAAAGTTTCGTGATTGAGGTAGGAAGGTACGGGAAAACAACCGGCTGCCCCACAATGGTCAGCATCGGCATGAGTAATGTAAATCCTTTTAAGCCGGCTCAGATCTCCAAGCTCGTAGTGCTGGAGCATATTCACGAGATCCGGGTAATAAATTCCATACCCTGTGTCAATCATAACCCTTTCGGAAGGGGTATCAAAAAGATAGATGTTTCCCCCACAGGGAGGTTGAAAACAGAAAAGTTCGATATCGTCCTTTATTCTGACCCTCTGTACATCGGCATAAAAATTGTCTCCTGAAGTCCGGTTAAGGTACTCCCCAACTTTCAGGATGTTCTCAAAAATCTCAATTGGATCTTTCTGAAGGTTTGAGAGTTCCTGAGTAATATGATTAATGTCCTGCAAGAACCTCATCAAAAAAGCATCTTCAGCACTCCCGATAAACGACCTGAGCTTCTGTGCCAGCCTGAGATAAAATACCGTGTCATCAAGTTTTTCCCCGGTGGTATCATATTCTAAAATATCTAGCCTGTATCTGGACTTAAGCTGATTCAGGAAGGCATCTATCATATTAGGGTCCTCAATGTGAAGGCCTACGACAAGCCTTTCAGGATGCTGTCCTCGGTCATCAAAATCAAGAAAAGTAATGTTTGATTTCGATGAAGTGATATCGTTCAGGAGGTCAAATAAAGCGCCAGGGCAGTTCGGGAGATATACATGGAACTTCACAAAAGCTACAGGCTGAAGGGAAGTCTGGAGATATCCTATTTTTTCCAGTTCTTCACGAATTTTTTCATAAGCCTGAGGAAGAGCAGTCACTTCAAAGAAAACAGTATGTGTATCTATCCTGCGGTCGTACTGAATCCTGTTAATATTTCCCTCGTACCGCGTGATAATTTCGGCTGCCCTGTGCAGTGCTCCTGGTATATCAGGCATGCAGGCAATAAAAGAGAATTGTTCCATTGGACATCCCCTGATTAAAACAACTCTATTTTTTTGATAATATAATAAATTCTGCTTTACCTTAAACTTTCCTACAGTACAGAAAAAAGATGATCCAGGGTTAAAGTTTCAGTACAAAAGCAGAAATTCCAGAGGCTTCAAAAACTTCAGTAATCTCTGATAGAGGATTTTTGCTTCGGTAAAAAAGATGAGAACTACACTTACAGTCTGTACACCCAAAGCCAGACACCGAATCGCCTCCGATCCTGCTGGCAATTTCACATTCAAGCCGCTTAGAAGTAAAAGCATAAACTGCAGAAACTAACCTGAAAGCAGAATTCAGATGAAGATAATCCACATGCCATCTGGGATTTCGGTCACGATTTCTGGAAAGTTTGATGTGCCTCTGTAATCTTTTAAGGCCACCTGGCCCCAGAGCAGACCCTACATAGATATGAAACCCCGGACTGAAAGAGAACTTGCCCTTTTTACCTACCTCAATCTTGCAGTTCCGGTTTTCGAATATCAAACAGTAGACCCCTTTTCCGGAAAAGAGATCTTTTTCAGGAGAATCTTTTTCAAAACAGTCATTTTTTTCAGAGTAAACGTTTCTTCCTGGAGAACCATTTTTTTCGGAAAAATCCATTTCAAGACCTCAATTTAACTTCAAGACCTCAATTTAACTTCAAAACCTCAAATTTACCTCAATAGTTCAATCAAATTTCAAGACCTCAATTTACGTCCTGAAAGCTGAAAATATTTTTCAAGCAAAGGCCCGACCATTTCCTCCAGTATTTCTTTCTCCTTAAGTGCTTCAATCCAGGAAATAGGCACTGCGTCAACTCCCAGTCTGGCTCCAAGAATACCTCCTGCTACGCTTGCAACCGAATCCGAGTCTCCGGTAATATTCACTGTGGTCTGGATTGCTTTTTTATAATCATTCGGATAACGTAATATGCAAAAGTATGCCAGGGCAAAAGTTTCGTCCGCATACCATCCCTGCCCGAGTTTCTTCAAACCTTCTTCGTCTTCGATGTCACTATAAGCCGTGATATAGGAACTTTTCAGTGCCTGAGTGAATTCCGGAGAGATTCCCTGAGTTACCTCAAGAAGCGGTTCAAACATTTCCCTGGGTTCTATCCTATCAAGGGCCAGTTTCACTGCATATGCTCCTGCAAGAGAAGCAGCTTCTGCAACTGGATGAGAGTGAGTAATCCGGCCTGAAGCCAGGGCAACTTTAACCAGTTTCTTTGGATCATCTCTGTAAATGAAACCGAGGATTCCGGCCCGCATCAGGCTTCCGCAGGTTTTTGAATTTAGTCCGGAATTGCTCCAGTGAATTCCGTCCCTAAGGTTCAGGGCTGCGCCTCTGGTAGTTGCTCCTGCACCAAGATCAGGCTCATCCAGCCAGAGTACAAGTTCCTCTGCAATCTTGTCCATAAGATCGGGAAGTTCAAGTTCTGCTCCTCGAAGCAGAGCCCTAGCAAGTACAAGCATTAACTGGGTATCATCAGTCCAGGGAGAATTGGGTGGGAGTTCAAGGATTCCTTCCTCCCCATACTTCTTTTGGATTTGCTCAAGGGTTAGATGTTCTACCGGACGTCCGAGGGCATCCGCGCAGGCGGTGCCGTAAAGGTAGCCGCAAAGTTTTTTTTCGATATTTGAAGCATTATTAATATCTCTGGTTCTCATTGTTTCGATCCTATACCTCTCTTGATTACGGCTTTCATAAAGTATGAGTTTATCCCAACAAAATTTAGAATGGGTCTCCAAATTTTCAAACTCTGAATGATCAACCAGTTAGAATATGAAATTAATCCTGATTCTTTTTGATGTGAAAATGAGCCTTGTTTTGGGATGAACTCTTTTTATGATCACAAAATGCATGCTGCAATCATAGTAGATTGCCCCACAATGCTTGTTTTCTCATTAATTATTTAAACCTGAACTTAAAACCTGAACTAATCACAAATAAAGTTGAATTTATCTTTATACTTATTTTGATGTAGTCATAAAAGTAGCTAATGTTTAGCCATCAAAAAATTTCAGCGCAAAATTTTTCACTTTCAAAAAACTCTTCAATTTTTGGAGGCACTTTCATCGAAAATATTCATTCTTCTTTATCCATTTCTTTTTATTTGCTGTTTCCTATCCGCACCGGGCAGAGTTTGTCTATGCAGTTGATCATGCAATAGAGTGCGGTGCAAAACAACTGGATGAGAGCTTTAGGCTCATGAGAGATTTTGGTTGGGTTCAGTGTAATGATAACGAGAATTCAGAAAAGAAACCAATATGTGGAAATGCCTATGTAGGGGATGTTTGGTACTCACAAATTCTGGATATTGCCAGAAAATTTGGCAATGTACCAAAAGATCTGTAGTGCGATAGGGAGAAGTTTCATGAATTACCAGGGATTCTACAGAGGTTAACAATAAAACTGTTAAATAATTTGAATATATATAGTGATCCCTCCCAATATAGAGAAAAAGAGATTGCGTTATGTTAGTATACTTAATAAATATATCGAAAAATTTCATTTATGAAAAAATATGACTCGTGTACATTATAGATAAAACCCGGTGTTACTATATAGGTACCCTAAATAAGTCAACTAATATCGATTTTTTCCATATGGATCTTTCTCTAATAAGAAACTCATCGCAAAATCAAAAAATGACATCATTTGACATCAGTTTACAAAACAGACTGAAGTATATTGTAAATGTCAAACATTTTTAATTACGGCTTAAGATGCCGATTCAAGGTGCCTGATTAGTAACAATCCGGTATAATCAACTTCATGGTTAAAAATTGTACCTTAAACAGTAGACTAAATATAAAATACAATTTTTAAAAATTTTGTGATTTTATTTATTTAATACTTAGTCAAAAGATTTATATACCGTTTTTTTCACCTTTTTTTTGGTGATACTTTGACAACTTCGAACTTAGTAGACTCACATGGGGAAGTTATTTTGACTTCTACCGGAAAAGAATACATTGTCGAACGCTTGAACGAAATGTCTCCTGTTTCTGAAATCTCACTTTCCCCCATTTTGGTAGAGGAAGAAGAGGACGAAGAAGAGGTGCCATAATGACATACATAAAACAGGGACAGAGTAAAGTTCACAAAGCAACTGTCCCTTCAGGAACAACTGCTCTTACCTTGATGTTGAATTGGGGAAATACACAAAGTAAACTGTCCCTTAGTCCCTATGACCCTGAAGGACACATTCTTAGGACCTACTATGATAAGGATGATCCAAAAGGAGTAGACGGTAAAATAAGCCTCAAGATATCCTCTCGATATGGTATGGAATCGGGAGTCTGGAGGTTCAAGGTAAAAGGTGTATCTGTCCATGGAAATGAGGATTACACATTTAAAGTCTATGCGCACCATTGAGCTTCAAAAAAAGCTCATCTTCTGTTTATTATTTTTTTCATTTGTTCTTTTAATATCAACATCTGAGGCTCATGAGTATATAGTACAACCCATTTCAAGTGACCAGGTAGGAGTCCCAATTAACGGAGAAGAAGTAACAGAGCTTGAGGTCACTGAAATACCCTACTGGCAGTTTCTGTTATGGCTTGGTATGATGTATATTTTAGCCACAGTCGACCTTTTCTACCCTAAAAAGCTTTTTTTCTCAATAGTTGGATATCGAATTGTAAATCCTGGGAATGTACTTGAAAATTCCAGCCGTTTTAGAGTTTATAGATATATAAAAACCAAACCTGGAGCATATATTGGTGAAATTGTAGAACAGGTTGGTTTAGATAGAGAAATAGTAAAATATCACATTAAAACCCTTAAAGCTAATAAAAAGATTGAATCCTATAAAGACGGTGTGAAGACAAGGTATTTTGAAAATCTTCTTGTTTACAATGAGGATGAAAAAAAAGTTATTTCTGTTCTTCAAAACTTAACTAACCAGAAGATAATTATAGAGATAATAAATGGAAATTGTAACACGAATGTAGCTCTTGCACAAGAATTTGGAGTTTCCAGGCCAACAATTAGCTGGTATATGAAGAATCTCAAAGAAAATGACCTTATAATAGAGATAAAAGAAGGAAGAAGCATAATCTACAAAATAAATCCTATATATAAACCCCATATTGAAAAATATATCCGGCAGTTGCAGGACTCTTACATTAACACGTATACGTAAACACCTTAAAAAGAAAGACGCGGCCCTAACTGTGCAAAGTACTGGTTTTAGAAACCCAGTTTTAAAATAGAGACTTTTGATATCTTCCGGGATCATCAAAATATGGTATTTATTTCAATGACAGTTGGCAAACATCGCTAAAAAAACAAGAAGACAATAAAAAGTCTCTTAAAAAGTCTCTTAATTTTTTTTCTGAGAACTTTTTCCTGAGAAATATTTTACGAGTTCCATTGAGATCAGCGTGGTAGAAGCAAGAGACAGCACCACTCCCCATTCAAAGAGAGAAAGTGGAACGGTCCGAAAAGCGGTCTGGAAAAAAGGAACATAAATTACCACGAGTTGCAGAACTATTGTTGTCAGGACTGCATAAACCAGAGGTTTGTTCGTAAAAAGCCCCAGGGAAAAGATCGAGTATCGGTCAGACCGCCAGTTAAAGGCGTTAAACATCTCTGAGAAAACTACCAGCGTAAAGATCATGGTCTGGAGTTTCTCAATAGAGAAATTTCTGTCAAGAGCCCAGTTTAAAACGAGAAGAGCCTGGAGCGCAATCAACCCTCCAATTCCCAGACTAGCTGATATTTCCCGACGGGTGATAAGCCCTTCCTCAACGTTTCTTGGCTTCTGTCTCATAATACCATTGTCAGGAGGCTCAACTGATAGGGCCATCGGAGGAAGCCCGTCCGTAATCAGGTTAATCCAGAGGATCTGAACAGCAATAAGAGGCAGGATTTGCCATCCCAGGATAGCAATGAGAACTATGAGAACCTCACCGATATGGGCTGAGAGTCCGTAAGTGATGAAGTTTCTAATATTTTTGAATATATTTCGCCCTTCCTCAACCGCTGCAACAATCGACGCAAAATTATCATCCGTAAGGATCATGCTTGAGGCTTCTTTGCTGACATCCGTGCCAGTAATTCCCATAGCTATTCCCATATCTGCAGCTTTAAGGGCAGGAGCATCATTTACCCCGTCTCCGGTCATTGCTACGACATAGCCCTTTTTCTTAAGGGCGTCTATTACTCTTAACTTATGAGTAGGATAGACCCTGGCATAAACCGAAACCTTCTCTACCTTCTCTTCGAACTCGACATCCCCAAGGCTATCAAGCTCCGAGCCTGTAAGAGTAAGATCGTTTTCCTTTAAAATCCCCAGTTCCTTTGCAATTGCAGACGCCGTAATCTTATGGTCTCCTGTTATCATTACGGTTTTAATGCCTGCATCTTCACATTTCTGGATTGCAACCTTTACTTCCTCTCTTGGAGGGTCTCTCATGCCCATTAAACCTGAAAAGACCATATCTTCTTCTATTCTCTCTGAAGGGGGATCTTTTGAAGAAGATTTTTCGATATCGAGTTCCTCATCCAGAAGACGAAATGAAATAGCCATAACCCTGAGGGCCTGATCAGCCATTTCCTTAACTTTTTCTTCAATCAACTGCTTCATTTCGGAAGATAAGGATTTTATTTCACCGTCAAGAAAAATCTTCGTACATGAGCCAAGAATCACTTCAGGGGCTCCCTTTGAGAAAGCAGTAAGTCCTTTTACAGGTAAGCTGCCAGAATCGGCTTCCAGTTTATTGAAGGTAGTCATTCTTTTTCTTTCAGAGGAAAAGGGTATTTCTCCAAGGCGAGGATATTTTTGATCAAGCTCAACTTTATGGAACCCTGACTTTGCAGCAACAACCACAAGAGCTGCCTCCGTAGGGTCTCCTTTGATCTCCCATTTATCACTTTCCTTAAAAAGACCAGCATCGTTACAGAGAACAGCTCCCATCAAGAGAATCTGAAGATGGGGATCATCTGTAGAAACTTTTTCATCTCCATTAAAGAATTCTCCTTCAGAAGAATATCCTGCTCCCGTAACTTTCAAAACCTGCTTATTAACACAAATTTTTTCAACTGTCATTTTGTTCTGTGTAAGCGTGCCTGTCTTATCCGAACAGATAACATTTGTGGCTCCAAGCGTTTCTACGGATGGCAGTTTTCTTACAAGGGCGTGCCTTTTGACCATACGCCTCACCCCAAGCCCAAGCCCTACTGTAACAACCGCAGGGAGAGCTTCAGGGATAGCAGCAACCGCAAGAGCAACACCCCATAAAAACATATCAAGGAGAGGAAATCCGTAAAAAACCCCAAGCATTGCAACAAAAGCTACAATTAAAAGAGTCGCAGTACCAATCCATCTGCCGAACTTGTCAAGGCTTTCCTGTAAAGGAGTTCTGGACCTCTCTATTGTCCCCAGAAGCCCGGCAAGTTCCCCAAAAGCCGTATTCATTCCGGTTGCAGTAACAATGGCACTGCCTCTTCCGTAAGCAACTGCAGTTCCTGTGTAGACCATGTTTGTCCGGTCAGCTTCAGGAGTTTCGGAAGGAAGGGCTTCTATGCTTTTCTGAACCGGCACGGATTCTCCTGTAAGGGAGGATTCGTCAGTTTTAAGATTGAACCCTTTGATTATCCTGGCATCGGCTGGAATGCGGTCTCCGGTCTGAATAAGGATCAGATCTCCAGGAACGAGATTCGTTGAGGGAATTTTATTTTCAACCCCGTCCCTTATAACAGTCGCTTCCGGTGAGGTAAGGGACCTTAGAAGCTCAATTGCTTTCTCGGCTCGATATTCCTGCACGAAGCTGAGAATTCCTGCAAGAAATACCGTAAAAATAATGACTATTGCATCAACGAACTCCCCAAGAAGAGCCGAAACAATGGAGGCCGTTATCAAAATAATGATCAAGATACTTTTAAACTGTGAGATAAAGAGCTGCAGGACCGAAACTTTTTCTTTTTCTTTAAGTTCATTTTCACCATACTCCTCAAGCCTTTTTTCGGCTTCCTCAGAACTCAAACCTGCTTCTGAGACTCCAAACTCTTCAAAAACGGAGTTTATTTCCTGGTCGTAATACACCCCTTTACCCCTCAAGCCTCCGGATTATCTGGAGAGATTCTCAACTATAGTCCTTAACGTAAGTATTTGCACTTACTTTCTAACCATGGGAAACGTGGAAAACACGGAAGAATTGGACCCATATTTCCTTTTCTGTGGTTTCCGTGATTTTCGTGGTTAACCTTTTACTTCAGATTGGTGACGAAATTTTGGTCCTTGACTATAATTTGACTATAATATATCTGCTTATCTAATATAAGTTTCAAAGGATATATAGTGGTAAAGCCCATCGACAGGGTAAGGGGTTTTCAAAGTATATATGTGGTAAAACCCATCGATAGGTTAAGGGGTTTTCAAAGAACTATTGTATAAGAACTTTTGTGGAAAAAGAGATATAACACTTTAGCTTTTTTTCTATTGAGATAGGGGTTTGAAATCTGTTTGAAATCTGTTTGAAATCTGTTTGAAATCTGTTTGAAATCTGTTTGAAATCTGTTTGAAATCTGTTTGAAATCTGTTTGAAATCTGTTTGAAATCTGTTTGAAATCTGTTTGATTTCTTAAGGGGCATTAAGATTCTGTTTAAAAGTAACAGATAAGGGAAAAGTTGGGTATGAAAATCGTAATAGTAGGAAGTGGGCTCGCAGGGCTGTCAGCCGGGTATAAGCTTTGCAAATCGAATGAGATTGTTATTTTTGAAAAAGATGCGGAAATCGGGGGGATGGCTGCAAGTTATTGTCAGGATTTTGCTGGAAAGAAGTACTTTATAGAGAAATATTATCACCATATATTCAGGAGTGATTCAGAGCTTCTTGACCTGATCAGAGAACTGGGGCTTGAAGGTCAAATGCTGTGGCTTAAAGGAAAAAACGCCTATTTTGTGGACGGTAAAAACTATCCCATGAATACCCCTGCTGAAATTTTAAGGTTTAAACCTCTTTCTTTTAATGATCTGGTAAAACTTGGGCTGCTGGTGCTCAGAATAAAGCTAATAAATGATACGACTTCCTACGACAGAATAAAGGCAAAAACCTGGATTCTTGACACTGCGGGACAATCCGTATACGAAAACTTTTTTGCTCCTCTCATGAAAAGCAAATTCGGTGAAAATGCTGAAAACGTTTCTGCAGCCTGGCTTATAGGGCGTGTGAAAATAAGGTCAGATAGGGGAAAAGAAGGGGAAAAACTGGGGTACCTGAGAGGAGGTTTTAATTCTCTTATAGAAGCTCTGGCAAAGGAAATCACTGCAAAGGGAGGCAGGATCTTACAGAATAAAATAATAACGGAAATAATAATCAAAGACAATACAGTGCAGGGAGTGGTGGCAGACGGGGATTTCATACCCTGCGATGCGGTGATTTCAACTGTTGAACCCAGAGTACTGGATATCCTTACGAAAGGCAAACTTGGGACACTTCACGCGACCCTGCAGGATATTCGGTATCAAGGAACTGCGTGTGCCCTTATAGGACTTGAAAAAGGGCTTATGAAAGATGGGAATTACTGGTTGAACATAAAAGCTGACGTGCCTTTTGGAGCCGTAATTGAGCACACCAATTTTATGCCTTTTGAGGACTATGGAGAACACCTCGTTTATGTAACCTCCTATTTCCAGGATGAAAACGATGCTCTCTGGCTGAAGACGGAAGACGAAGTTCTGGATTCTTACCTGAATGGCCTGGAAAATATGTTTCCTGATTTCTCAAGAAACGATATCCACTGGACGAAATTCTTCCGAAGAATGGATACTGCACCTGTATATGAACAGGGGTACCTTGAAAAGGTTCTGCCGTTTGCTCCAGGCCCATCTGGACTTTACCTGGCAGGAATGTTCTCATCAACCAATTATCCGGAAAGAAGCATGAACGGCTCTGTAAAAGCCGGGTTTGAAGCTGCAAAATTCTTCACGAAAAAAGAAGAGAAGTGCGAGGTTTGCTGGCTTGACTGAGAAACCTGCCCCCTGTGTTTTTATTTCCTGTGTTTTTATTTCCTATGTTTTTCATTTCCTATGTTTTTATTTCCTATGTTTTTCATTTCCTGTATTTTCATTAAAAGTTTTGTGCGCCTGATGAAGCCCCCGGACTTAATATAGTCTTTTAGGACTAACTATTATATAGGCTAAGGGATGATAATATATTGTCTGTATCTGCGTGCAGAAAGAAGTTCTGCATGATTACCTGTCCTTTCGGATTTATCATTTATGGGGATTTAAGCAATGATGAATTAGGAAAAGACAGTAAAACTCTAAAAAATCTGGACTTCTGCCGTTAGTCGGCATTTGGGGGCTTGCTGGTCAAATCCGCATTTGTGGAGATGGCACAGGAGAATAGACTTGTTTTCCCTTGAGCTTTGCTCTCAAAGAGATCCCGGATGCTATAAAAAGCTGCCCTGGCTTCCGGGAAGGGGTATTGGCAGCATAAAATAAGAGGAGTGGTAAAAGATGTTATTCATGGACGTTAGTACCTGGGACCCTTCGAACCGCGATAAGATCCTTGAGCATTTTAAGAAACTGGAGATTCCAGAAGGAATCGATATCATTAACCAGTGGGTTGACCTTTCCGGAAATCGCTATTACATCCTTTACGAAGCCGAAAGTGCCGAAGCTTATGGAGCTTTCAACTTGCCCTGGTCGGATGTTTGCGTAATTGACAGCGTGCCGGTTATGGAAGCTTCCGAATTTATGCAACTTCTGCCCAAATATCAGAAAAAATAAATTTTATGATTCGATAAGTTTTATAATTTATTGATACGGTTTTTTAGAAAAAGGTCCGATGAGCTACATGTTAACTAGCTCATCGAAAAATCTTTATTTTATCAGTCTTGATTGTCAGGGCTTTCTTGAAGCTTTTTTTACTGAGTATATCAAGTTTTTAGCAGTACTACTTTAGATTTTAGTATTACTGTTTTAGATTTCAGCATTACTGTTTTAGATATCCGCATTACTGTTTTAGATTTCAGCATTACTGTTTTAGATTTTTAGCATTACTGTTTTAGATTTCAGCATTACTGTTTTAGATCTTTAGCATTATTGTTTTCAGATCAAGATATTCAGAAAGAGCATCAGGCCCGTTTTCTCTTCCAATCCCACTCTCCCTGGTACCCCCAAAAGGAACTTCAGGAGCAACCTTAAGGTGCTGATTAAGCCAGATAATTCCTGCATTCAACTGTTCGCATCCTGCACGAGCCTTATCAAGGTTTTTTGTCCAGATAGAGGCGCCAAGCCCATAGCAGGTATTATTTGCTTCTTCAATTGCTTCATCAAGGTCTTTTACCCGGACTACAGGCAGGACCGGACCAAACACTTCTTCTTTCAGGAGCCTGGATTCCCTGGGAACATCTACAATAAGCGTAGGCTCGAAAAAATATCCCTTACTGCAGGTGCTACTTTCTGGAACTCTGCCTCCTGTAATTATCCTGCCCTCATCCTTTTCTTCGACATCTGCGACAAGCTCTTTTATATACTCCCATTGCCTGCGGTTGTTAAGGGGTCCCATATCGATGTTTTCATGCAGCCCGTTTCCAACCCTTAAATTTCGGACGCCTGCTTCAAGCTTTTTTATGAATCTTTCTGCTACGGATTCAAAAACAAACAGCCTTTTTACAGCAGTACAGGCCTGCCCACAATTGTAAAATCTTCCCCTTAGGGCTCCTGCGACTGCAGCTTCAAGGTCAGCATCATCACAGACCAGCATTGGATCACTTCCCCCTAGCTCAAGGGTTACTCTTTTCATCCCGCCGGCTGCAAGTTCGGCTATACGTTTCCCTGTTCTCGCTTCTCCGGTAAAGGAGATTTTTTTAACTTTCGGGCTCTTAACCAGGCTTTCTCCCACAACCTCACCAGGGCCTGTAACGATATTGAGCACACCTGGCGGAAGCCCTGCCTCGCTGAGGATAGAAGCCAGGGTAAGGTTAGTAAGAGGGGTATTGCTTGCAGGTTTCAGGACAAGCGTATTTCCTGAGATCAGAGCAGGGCCGATTTTCCATGCCATAATAAGTGCAGGCATATTCCAGGGAATTATGGCTGTACAGACTCCCAGAGGCTTTTTTACAGTAAAAGCGTATCCATTTTGATGAACTGGAACAAAATCTCCGTGAAAACTGCTTGCAAGCCCGCAATAATACTCAAGGACATGTGCAAAACCTTCTATCTCGTTTTTAGATTCGGCAAGAGGTTTACCCTGTTCCCGAGTAAGCAGGAAGGCAAGTTCATCCTGTCTCTGTCTTACAATTCCCGAAGCTGTGTAAAGAATCCTGGCTCTTTGCTGCGGAGATGTGGAAGCCCATCCATTAAAAGCTGACGATGCCGATTCAACGGCTATTACCGCATCATCTTCCGTGCCTTTTGGTACCCGGTCAATAAGTTCACCTGTTGCCGGGTTTATGATATCGAAAAATTCGCCGCTGCATGCGTCCACAGCTTTTCCGTTAATCTGCATTTTCATATCTATCAGTATTCATAAAGACCTATTTTAAGATAACAAGAGGTACGGAGATTATCTGAAAATCAGATTATCCTTTCTATAACAGATAGTCGATGACAATCGAACAAATCCACTAACTTCTTATCGCGCTTATTCATCGATCAGCCTGTCAAAAATAAGGAGCTTGAATTCCGATTCATGAAATTTAAATGAAGCCTTACGAATCAACCGCCTGAGAAGTTCTCTTTCTTCAATTGTGAAATCCGAAAGGAGCATATCGGCAAAAAAACCAATTTTTCCAGAATCACCTTTCTTACTTCCTTTCCTTCTTCAGTTAGATAAACCCTATAAGCCCGAAGGTCATTTTTATCTCTTTGTCTGTACACGTAACCTTCTTTTTCCAGGTTCTTGATCGATCTTGTACTTGTTGCTTTGCTAACTTTAAGCGTTTTTGCAAGAATTTCCTGCGATATGCCATCCTTGAGGTATAAAACCATTAAAAAAAATCAAATTGTCCGCTTCCTATCCTGTAAGCTTCGAATTATTTTGCCATACAAGCTAGATGGCTCCGGTAGATGATGGCGATCGAACCGAGAATTTCTCTTGGATCTGCCATGATTTTATCCTCCATTTTATAACGCCGGGAAGTTTGCTTTGGAATAAGTTAGTTAAGAATTAATACCGGATGAAACTAATTTGGGATTACAATCGTAGATTTTCAGGTTTCGTAGATTTTAGGTTTCGTAGATTTTTAGGTTTCGTAGATTTTCAGGTTTCGTAGATTTTTAGGTTTATATTTTCTTTCAGGCACTATTTAGAAATGTCCAACACCTTTGCGGCGCATAGCTTTTTTCCCATGTAGTAAATAATACAATAGCAGGCACACCACCGCAAAAACTGCCATGAGCATGTATATTCCTCTGTAACCAGTAAAAGGAATAATAAATCCAACCATCAAAGGCCCAATTCCCATTCCGATGTCTGAAAACGCAAAATAGGTTGAATTCGCCAATCCCATACGGTGTTGTGGAGTTATTTTAACAGAAATGGCCTGAGTACTGGACTGTATAGCTCCGAATCCAAGCCCTATCAAAGCTGCAGCTAACAAAATTGTATAACTGTGATGAGTTTGGCTAAACAATATCATTCCAGCCGTAAATATCAGAATTGCCGGGTACATGATTGCATTTTCACCTTTGGAGTCAAACAGTCGACCAATAATCGGCCTCGAAACTAAAATTACTGCGGCATATACTATGAAAAAGAAGCTGGCTGCATCCACGAGATGAATTTCCTTGGAATACACTTCAAGGAAGGACACAACACTCGAATAACAGCTGAAAATAAACATACAAACAACTGAAATTGGAATTACCCTGGGTTCAAAGAAGTTGTTAAATTTGAATCCCTTCATTTTCTCAAGCTGTTCTTTTGTTAATTCCATTTTATGTAAGGGTGATAAAAATGGCAGAATCACAAGACTGATTGCTGAGGCAACTGCACAGGTAGCAAAAATCATGATGAAACTGCCATGCTGGCTAATGAACATACCTAAAAAGGGGCCGATAGCGGTTGCGAGTATCTGACTTAATCCGAAATAGGCAATCCCTTCACCCTTCCTCTCCAGAGGAATAATATTTGCAACGATTGTAGCCGTTGCTGTAGTAGTAATGCCAAATCCCATGCCATGAAGAAAGCGGACAGTAAACAGAAGAAAAATATTATTAATCCTAAAATATAATAGCGTCATAATTAAGCTTAAAATAACTCCCGCGTAAAGGGTCTTCTTATGACCGATTTGTCCGATCCATTTTCCGACAAACAGACGTGCAATAAGTCCGCCAATTATGAATATGCTGGCAGAAAAGCCCGCTTCACCTGGTGATGAATTAAATTTACCCATCGCATATCCAGAGATGACTATCATCAATAAGTAAAAACTTAAAGCAGCTATAAAATTTTCAACGAAAATGACTACAAAATCGTTAGTCCATAATCTTGATTTTTTTGAATTCATATATTATGTCTCTTTATGTCTCTTTTTCTTTTGGAGATCTCTTAAGATTAGTAAAACGTGCTACTTTTTGTGTATTTAAAAAAGCCATAATCGAATTCGGAAAGCTAGCATACAGGTTTACCGTATCTGTTTGGTGGCAGCCTAGACCAGAGGCTGTTTCGGTCTAGCCTTTTTTCATATGTTGAACTATTCTCGGATAACTATTCTCGAACAACTATTCTCAGATAACTGTTCTCAGAGAATTATTCTAGAAGTACTATGTTTGAATTAGTTACATTATGAAAATAATTTGATCTTTATACATTTTTAACGTATATATTAGTTACTAATGAAATCAAATTAGGATCCGAATTTGTTGTATCCTGAAATGATTTCGCAGACTCACAACCATTTGGAAGTCTAATTCATAATACAATCGCAGGAGACGCAAAARGTTAAATGTTGAATAAATTCCAATTTCATTTTGGTATYGTGGAATGATTGCGTAAAATGAAACAAATTCAAAGTTTAAGTAAAATAATGTGYCATCTGTATRCGATATACAACTGTAATAAAAGATGTTTAAAAAGCGAAATAATTTTGGGATAAAACATTTATTCGGTTGAAAATATATTACTGTTTTTATCCGTACAATTTGAAGAGGATACGATAAAATTGGTTTTGGGATGATGTCATTAAATAAATTATTTTTCGAGTTTAAACTTCATCATTTGCGCTTCCAGGGTAATATTGCAGCTTCAAATGCCAGAAGAGGCCCAATGAACAGCCCTGCCCAGAACAGAAGCCCGGCTATTCCCAGACCAGAGAAGTAAAGCCGTTTTTTTGTGGAACCAGTGCCATAACCTTCATCTTTGAGGCTTAAGGCCATTGCAATAACTCCAAGTCCTACACTGGCAAAAATCAGAATGAAAGTAATAAAAACTTCTGAGGAAAATGAACTTTTACTCAGTGAGATCAACATCTGAAATATATATGACATTCCTGTGCCAAGAAAGAAGAAGCCTGCAAGTATTCCTGAAATGCGTGCAGGATTAAACCCGGCTATAGACTCCCTTTTTAAGAAAATTGCTAGAATCCCGGCTGCAAGAGTTAGCGCAAGCGGAGTAAAAATCAAAAACAGTCCCTGCCCCTCCCAATGATAAATCTTTATCTGGCTCAGGGGTACGGATACCCATTCTTTCAAGGTAAAAGTTTCTCTGTATCCCAGAATTAGCCCATAATTTCCTTTTCCTGGGATTTCTCTTTCCTGCAAACCTTTTTCCTGTATTTCATCTTCTCCTTTTCTCGAACCTGCTTCCTGTATTGCACCTACTGCAATGTAATATGTTCCACTTTCCGGAGCTTTGATATCGATCTTAACAAGTGAGTAAAAGGCACCTGGAGTAAATCCCTCATATACAGGGCTTTCAGGCAGGCTGTAGGAAAGCACTTTTGCACCGTATCTTTCGGGGACTTCCAATCTCTCGGGTATTTTTTCTTCGTCCGTAAGTCCTGGTCCGATAAGAATCAGGCTCGGGGTAAAACCCTTATGTCCATCTTCAACGGGAATAGTGAGCCCGAGTACTATTCTCTCTCCTTTTTCCACATTAAAACTGTAATACCGAAGATCTCCTGAAGCAAGCTCTCCGTAAAGCACCCTTGATTTCGAAGGGTCTTCAATATGGATTGCTGTTTCAGGACTTTTCCCGGCCCCTCCGAAGACCGGCACATGGGCAAACGCAGGAGCGGATAAAAAGGATATAATAACCAATATAATAACCAGCAGAAAAATTCCAGAATACCAGAGGATGCCCTGTCTCATGGACTATATTTTCTCAAATAGTATGTAAATATGTATAAGAATAAAGAATCAGACACAGAACATGGGTTTTAATTTTTAGATTAAGTAAACTTTTCTCCATCTCCGAAAACCCTTTCTTATATGTGCCAGGAATTCATCTTATGAGAATCTGGGATATACCTCCTGAGAAGATGTGCAGGCAACATCTTCTAGGGGAACACCGTGAGTTACATGCTCTATGGTCTATAATCACCAATAACAAGAAAGCTTATGCCCACCACCCCGAGACCCTTCGATGGAAAGGAAAGTTAAAAGCTCTTTATCTGCGGCACGAAGCACTTGTCAGGGAAATGACTGAAAGGGGTTATAAACATCATACCCCTCTTGATCCTGCTCTTGCTACAGGAAAAGCTGTGCAGGACGAGTTTGTGGATTCTTATGACAAACAGGTTCAGATCCTGAAAGAAAGAGGGTGTGAGTGCAGGGTATGACTTCTTCAGGGCAACTCCATTTCGGCTTTCCTGTACAGGGATTCTCTGGAATCTTCCGGCATCACCTTTTCGATTATTATTGAGAACAACAGGAAAAAAGGGAGTCCAACGGCTGCATGGATTGCTGTGAACTTTAGTCCCATATATGAGATTTCATAAAGTAAGATGGGGAGCTTTGTGGTGGACCAGACTCCCAGGAAAAACAATATGTATGCCAGCCTTGCTCTCTTTCTCAGGAGGAGAGCCGTAATAGGGAAAGCGACATAGAGAGGGCCTGCAGCTGCGGATCCCAGGAAAAGAGCCATAAGTATTCCTTTCCAGCCGGAATCTTCTCCCATGTATCGAATGATTGTCTCCTTCGGGACCCAGACGTCCAGCAGCCCCACAAGGATGAAAACCGGAGGGAGAAGGCTGAGCATTTCTTTTGTATTCGAAACGGATATGTCAAAGGCTTCTGTTCCAACTGACCTGTTTGTAAAATATATGGCTGCAATTACAAGGGCAAGGCCTATCGCAAACCTGTACTTCTTCAACATGGTGGAGATTCCGGGGTTCATGGCATTGTTTTCATTGCTTATCATCACATAAGCCTCCAGATTACGACAGTAAAAATTATGGACACCAGAAGTGCCGAGATGTTTCTGAGGATTGCCGTGTATCTGTTGAAATATTTTATTTCCACAGGAAGGGTCATAACTCCAACAGCCATAAGAGTAGAGACAAAAGCAGCAATCTGGGCATACCCTGCCCCATCTTTAAGAAGGGCAGCTCCCAGAGGGAAAGTAACAAAACTGGGGATAAGGGTAACCGATCCTGCAATCAGGGCAACTGCAATCCCGAATGGGCCGGACTCCGCTCCAATCAGTCTTGAGATCGTTTCCGGGCTCAGGATTGCCAGAGAAATTCCCACAAACATCATAATTGAGAGAACCTCCGGCAGAAGGGATGAGAAGGATTTCCAGGCTTTGAGGATAGCTATTTTCGTTTTTTTCCGGTCTTTGAAAAAGGAAACGACCAAAAAAATAAAAGCCAGGGCGTAAAGAATTATACCACTCAGGGGACCACCACATTTTTTCCATTTTTTAATTCAAGGGATATTTTATTTGGCATGAAAGTGCTTTCAGGTGCTTTCATTTCTTTGCGCCTGTTATTCGAAGAATTTCATGTCCATTTTTTTGAATTTCATATCCTCTTTTTGAATTTCATATCCTTTTTTTGAATTTCATATCTTTTTTTTGAATCTCATGTCAATTTTTTGAATTTCTGGAGAGTTTTTTAATTTCAGGATGAACTTATTATTTTTGAGTAACCAGGGTTCACAGTTTCCTGAATGCGTTGAGGAAATATTCCAGGTTTTTCTTTCTCATTTCTATGTCCTGCCGGAACTCCTCCAGTTTTTCCATCCCTTTTGGGTTTATCCTGTACCACTTTTTAGCAGGCCCGGGTTCTGATGTGTCCCAGTAGGACTCAACAGCCCCTTCTTTTTCCAGATCCTGTAGAGACCTGTAAAGGGAAGGCCCATCGATTAGATTGAAAGGCAGCTCTTCTTCCATTTTGTTGAGCAAGAGAGATCCGTAGGCGGGTTCCTTTGCAAGGAACAGTAATATAAATGCAGGGGTATGTCGCCCGTATTTGTTTCTGGACATTATGATCACTGTTTTATGATATTCGCCGGTGTAACTGGAGTGTGGATGTAATTGGAATGTCAGTGTTATGCGGCGGGAATCTTTCAATATGTGTTTTACTTATCTAGATAATATTTACATCATAGTGTAAAACACACTAATATACAAATAACATTATCATGCATTTCACATATATACTTTCCGGTGTGAACAGGACTTCCTTCTTTGACTATTCTTTCTTTTCGGAAATCTAATTTTTATATATAAATATATCGTAATCATTATATACTATTAGTATTAAATAGATAGAGAAACTGACTTATGGGAATAACACTGTTCTAATATTTGATTTGATGGATATAGAAAAAAGTTCAGTGTAAAAGCCCGTTTTAAGGTCCAGTTTTTGGAGCTGGTCGGGATCTTAGTCCCCCTTTATAACGTTACTTTATAAGACTGAATCTGAATGGGTTCTGGCTCCGGAGATTGTAATGATGCTTGTGCTGGATGAAGAAGAAATTGGAGTCCTTGAATGCATTAAAGAAGTCCAAATCGAGTGTGGATTTCATATTCGAGACGTTATAAAAAAAGCAAAAGCCGGATATGGGTTATCAAGGTCGACAGTTTACGAAATAGTAGGTTATCTGGAGTTTCACGGCCTTATAAATACGAATAAAGCCGGGAACAGAGAAATTGACGAATCTGTAGCTTACTTTGTAACGTGTCAGGGGTGCGGAAAGAATATCCCGGGAAGTGAATATGTCAAAGAAAACGGAAGGCCGATGTGTGAGGACTGTTATCTGGAAGGGCACCAGAAAATAAAGTTTGCAGACCCTGTGGCAGTGCGTTCTAAAAAACTCTTCAGAAAACAGCACGGATTTGAAGGGACAGACGGACTAACAGAACTGCAAAAAGAGATCTATGAATTTATCCTGGAAGAAGGAGGAGCAACCCCCGAAAAGATCTCGACGCTTTTCAAGCTCACTTTGCAGGAGACCATGAACCAGCTTGCAATATTGCGGCACTGCGAGCTTTTGAAGTGGAGAAAAATGGGAGAAGAAATGTATATGGTGCCTTTTGACTCTTGAATTTCTTATGCAGTGTATGTGTGTACTCTGAAGCATACTGAGGTGAACGGTTGATGGATAAAACCGAGATGAATGAAAGGATGAAAGAAATGGCCGGGGAACTCCCGGGAGTGATGAACGCTGTAATGGGACTTCATTCCGAAGTCGTCAAAGACGGGGCTTTAAGCGCCAGGACAAAAGAGCTGATGATGGTAGGGATTGCAGTTGCCCTTCGCTGTGAACCCTGCCTGTGGAAGCATGTTCCTGAGGCTGTAAACTTGGGAGCTACCCGTGAAGAGATTATGGAGGCTGTCAGTACTGCCATAGTAATGGCTGGTGGGCCTGCAGTAGCATATGGATCTGTGGTGGTTCTTACAATTCTGGATGAATTGAACGTTTGAAAAAATGAGGTGAAAAATTGACTGAAGAGATAACCAATCCTGTCAAATGCCACATTTGTGGGCGTGAAATGGAAAAAGAAGATTGTATAGAAGAGGAAGGCAAGGTTTTCTGTGAAGATTGTTTCATAGAAGCTCACCATAAGATTCAGGTCTGTGACCCCTGGGCAGCTTATTCCAAGAAAGCCTTCAGAAAGGAGGCCGGGCTTGAAGGTACAGAGGGCCTGACTGAATTACAAAAAGCCATCTATGAATTTATCGTCTCCAGTGGTGGGGCAAAAAAGGAAGAAATTGCAAAAAAGTTTCAAATATCCCTTCTGGAAACCGAGAACCAGTTTGCTATTCTGAGGCATTGTGAGCTGTTAAAAGGGCAAAAAAGAGCAGATGGCGTGTATCTTGTACCTTTTGAGAGTTAATAACTCCAAAAAGACTTTATTTTAGTTCAAGTCACAAAATAGAAGTAAATTTTCTCCAAAAATATTCTAAAATTAATATGTGTAACCAGAAAAGTTACTTAATAGTGATTAATTAACCTCTTTTCCTTTTATAAAATACATCATGGGCATATACATTTTTATTTACTGAATCTCTCAAAAACAGAATCTTATTTTATTTGCTGAATCTCTCAAATACAAAATCTTATTTTATTTACTGTATCTCTCAAAAACAGAATCTTATTTATTTTATTAATCAGAAATAAAATTATTTTGTGACAGTTATTTACTTGAAGGTTAGATAGGTCTTGTGTAAAACCTATCCAGATCCGCTTCAAGATGATGAAACAAACAATATGTATCAGAGTATTCACTCAGGTTGTGGAGTTTGTTATTTCAGCGAACTTTATAAACCTGAAGATACTCTTCTCGAAACTTACTTCGGACAAATTTCTTTGAGGCCAGCAGCTACATCAGCCAGAAGTTCAATGGGTATTCCCATAATCATTTCTTCGTCTGCGATTTTGGTGTATGTCCTGCTACCGCTGCAACCGACTGTGACTCCGATCTTGCCTTCTTTATATACATTTACAACCCCGTCTGAGCACAGGCTCTGCTTTCCTGCAAAACTCGCTTCAACCCTGCCGCCTGCTTTATACATTGCAGCCTGTGTAAGTAACATTATTTGTTTAGGATAACCGATAACCACAACAACATCAGGGACAAACGTGGTTTTTTCCAGAGGAGAATACAGGATGGCTTCTGTTGAGTTTGGGGGAAGCTTTGGAACTCTTTCAAGGGTACGCCTTGCAGCGCCCTGGGTGCTGAACTGTTTGAGTTTATTAAAATAAAATTCTCCACTTGCGACTTTTGGGGGCATTTCGCCAAGGCCCATTGCACCGGCTCCGCCTTTGCACATCTGGTCTTCCCCAAGGGTATAGAACTCTTCACCTGTTCTTCTAACCCTATCAACCAGCTGGCAGTGCCTCATAGTCTCATCTACTTCTTTCATTCCTTCGGGAATTTCTCCTCCTTTCGGGATCAGCTTTACTGCAACAGGGGACGTTTTCAGTTTCAGGCAGTCTACAAGTTCTTGCCCGTATCTGTTTATTTCTTTAATATCCATTCTCTCAACTCCGACTTTTAGATTCTCTTTGAAAAATTTTCTTATCGGACTTTATCAGTCACTGTATTAGTCTCACAAACAGCGTTTTTCTTTCCTATTCTGAAAAATCTCTTTGTGGTACATAGAATCCATTGACCATGCAGGATAAGATGGACAACTATAAGAATAACTATCAAGATCCCTGCTTTGCTGTGTATCCAAATCCAGGTAGCTTTCGTTAATCCCATATATACTATATATTGCCCTCTTGGAATTCCTGAAGGTATTAAAAAATACATAACTAAACCTGTAACTGCAACAATAAAAAATAAAGTTGTCAGAATAAGGTCAATTAAGTAATTGGTTTCTTGTCGGCTTACGGTTCCACCTCTTTAGATAGCTCTGATTCAAGCCCCAATTCAAGCATTGTTAATTAAGTAGTTTAGTGATGAGAACAATTACAGGTGCCGTTCATAGATATTTCTTGCAACGATCCATTATTATAGTCCTCAACTGCATTGGAAACCTTACCCTTTATTCCTGCAAATACTTTGATGTTCTTTTCCGCCAGTGACATTAATGGCCTTCCGCCAATACCCGCGACGAGCACAGCATTAACATTATTTGATTCCAAAATTTTTGACGGAGCAGCGCAATTATGCTCGATCTCAGGAGACAGGTTACTTATTGTTTTAACACTTTCAATATCTTTCTCTTTTACATCCACGATAGTAAAATATTCGCATGAGCCATAATGATAACAAACGTCAGATTCCAATCCACTGTCATTCATCGATGGTATAGCAATTTTTGTCATTTTTCACACTTCCTGCTTTAACGTTTAACGCTGCTGTTTTCCCCTTGCTTTTGGAGCAGCAATAATCGTTCTCAATGAAATTATTTCCTCTTCCGTTGCCGCCTACTTGATAAACGATTTCGGAGCCGCATTTTGGACAGCTATCTGGGTGCTCAGTATTGCACTGTAATTCCCATCTATACTCACACCCGCTGCAGAGGAATTCGACTTTACACTCCCCTCTATTTATATACTCTCCTCCGGAGATCTCTATTGCTTTTCCATTTACAAGGGCATCAGTCACTTTCTGTCGGGCCTTTTGCAGATCATTCCAGAAGGTTTTTCTGGAGATACCCATAATATCTGCGGCCTCGTTCTGATCAACGTGAATGAGATCGCAAAGGCGGATAGCTTCAAGCTCTCCTATGGATAAGTTAATAATTTCGAGATCGCAGAGAGAAACCTTCCTGGGTTTATAATATGTGGCTTTTGGAAGGCACGATACCCTGCGTTTAACTCTATTTACCATCAAATTACTCATATGCGATTTATTATATATAACTTGCGAACCGTGCTGATTCGCTTAGACCCTCTCCAAAAAGTCTTGCTCTCTAAATGTTATCCATGCACACGCGAAATGAGGAATAGCAAAGTAATTCTCAATTTTCTTTTCCCGTCTTATAATGAGTCCAGTAATAAGCCAATCTATAGTTGTTTTTTGTTTTAATTCAGCGTCTTATGACGATATTCATTGTGTGAAAAAGACATAACTGTGATTTTGGTGATGTCTATAGGACTTACGCAGTTGAAATGAAAAATCAACAGCATCGAACTGTTAACCGTCTTAAACATGGTCATCTCACTATTTTTAACTCCTGCATCGAAATCCAATAAAGTCGTGTCAAATTAAAAATCGATAACAGACGCGATTGCAAATATGCTACACTTTTTCTGCGGAAAGTGGGCTGACTAATCTATAAATCGTAAAAAGCAAACTTATAAATATATAGTAGTAGGAAATAGGTTACCGTTTTCCTATTAATCTGCCATGAAAACAATTAACTGATATAGCAAACATGCTGAAAACTATCAGTCGACCGTAAAAACGAAGAAACTTTGTAAAAAGCGTGTTCAAGAGCGTTTTTCCAGTTTCCACCTGTAAGAATATATATTTATAACATTATGTTCATGCAAACATAACGATTAAACTATAAAAGTCGGTCAGGTATTTCTATGCGTGGAAAAATAAGTACAATACTACTACTCTCTATTCTGGTTCTGGCTGTTGCATCCTGTGGATGTGCAGAAAATGCGAATCAGCAGGCTGTTCAAAACTCAAGCACGATACAGATCACCGACATGTTGGGCAGGCAGTTAACTGTGCCAGCGGAAATCTCTTCAGTTGTAGCCACTTCTCCGCCGTCCACCATCCTCGTGTATATGCTTGCTCCGGACAAACTTGCAGGGTGGAACTTCAAAAATAATTTTACTCAACCTTTCATGGCTGAAAACTATTCAAACCTGCCTGTAATAGGGGGCTGGTTCGGGACACAGACCGGGAACTATGAAACTATAATCAACATGCATCCTGACATTGTAATTGAAGGATACACCACTGATGGGGAAATCCATGAGGCTATAGAGCGCAGACAGGAAAATTTTGGAAGCATTCCTGTAGTGGCTGTTAATGATTCTATTATCTTCGTCAACAAATCTGATCCTACCATACAATATGTGGGTAAACTTCTTAATTGTGAAGACCAGGCACAAAAACTGATTGATTTCCGCAGTTCAGTCCTTAGTGAGATAAATAACACTGTAAAAGACATTCCTGAAGACCAGAAAGTACGTGTTTATTATGCCGAAGGTCCAAAAGGGCTAATGACCGATCCTTCAGGTTCTCAGCACTCCCAGGTCATTGATATCTGCGGTGGCATTAACGTTGCAGACTGTCAGCTTACGCCAGGGAATGGCATGACGCAGGTTTCAATCGAACAGGTTATGAACTGGAACCCTGAGGTAATCATCACTTCAAATCCACAGTTCTATTCAACAGTTTACTCTGATTCTCTCTGGTCAAGTGTAGATGCTGTGAAAAATAAAAGAGTGTACCTTGCTCCTCAGAATCCTTTCTGCTGGATTGACAGGCCACAGGGCCCTCACCTTATTCTCGGAACTGCCTGGACTGCAAAAATGCTGTATCCTGATCTTTTCACAGATATGGACCTCTCCGAACTGACCCGTGAGTTCTACTCGGAATTCTTCCATTATAATCTCACAGATAAAGAACTTGATACACTACTTAACCCTTCAGCAGAGGTCAAGACGTGAGCGAGAAAGACAAATCTCCGGGCTTTCCCTATATTGCAGAGAATATCTTTGCCCCCATCTACCCTGTAATAGCTGCTAATATTGTCAAGCAAAGCGGGATAGAGAAAGGTATATGCCTTGACCTGGGATGCGGTATCGCATCCCTCGGAATTGCTGTTGCGGAAATAACGGATATGCAGGTATATGGAGTCGATATTTCAACTGAGATGTGCAGGCTTTCAAAAAACAAAGCTTTCCGCCATTGCATTTCAGGTAAAGTTGCTCCTGTGCAGTCTGATGTACACCTGCTCCCTTTCAGGAATAATTGTGCAGACCTCATAGTAAGCCGTGGTTCCGTATTTTTCTGGAATGACCTGCCTGTTGCCTTTAATGAGATTTCTCGCGTTCTTGCTCCGGGTGGGCAGGCATGGGTAGGAGGTGGCTTCGGCACAAAAGAGTTGAGAGCACAGATCTCTGAAAAAATGGTTGAAATAGATCCGGACTGGCATACAAGTTCAAAAGAACGTCTCAGTCCTGAAAACCTTCAGGATATAAAGGAAGCTGGAAGGCAGACAGAGATTCCCTGTCATGTAGTCCAGGATGACTCTGGGTTCTGGATGGTATTAAGCAAGGAAGGTTAAAAATGAAGTGCAATGTGTGTGAATTCAGGTGTGAAATCGATGAATGGAGCAGGGGAAGGTGCGGGAACTACGTATGTGCTGGTGATACTATCATCCAGGACCCTGATATCGGATATCTTGGAGCATATCCTGTTTCTATAGAAACCATTCCCTTACTTCACTATTATCCCTCAGGTAAATTCCTTCAGGTTTTCAGTACTGGATGCAACTTCCAGTGTTCAGGCTGCGTAGCTCGCCTGTTAGCTTCAGGGAAATCGCTTGACCTTCCTGCGCTTACCCCGTCTCAGGCGGTGGAAAAAGCAGTGCAGCAGGAATGCCTTGGTGTAGTTTCTACACTCAATGAGCCTGCTGCAAACTATTATCTTTTCAGGGAACTTGCATTACAGGCAAAAGAAAAAGGTTTACTTGCAGGTTGTTCTACCAACTGTTATTTCACAGATGAGACACTTGAGGAGCTTGGAAAATTTGTAGATTTCATGAATATCGGAATTAAAGGCTATTCCGATCAGAGTTACGTAAACTGTGGAGTTCCGTCCTCTGAACCTGTTTTCCGCAATATTTCCCGGCTTTTCAATATGGGTGTGCATGTTGAAACTTCGGTCGTATACTCAAGGGGAAATGAGGACGACGTAATAAATGTTGCAAAAACATTGTCTAATATCTCCCCTACCATTCCGGTTCAGGTAATGAGATTCATTCCTTTTGGGGATGCCCCGATTGAGCTTGAACCCTCTATTGGAGAAGCCGAGAGCCTGTGTGCCTCTCTGCGGGAGCATGTAGACTATGCCTATCTTTTCAATTCTCCAGGTACGGAATCATTAAACACGTACTGTCCTGAATGCGGTAGCCTTCTTGCAGAAAGGGAGTTTTACGGGCCCATGGGTTCCAAACCTCTAAAACCCTGGATAAATTACACCTGTACCTGTGGTAAAAATACTCCGGTTAAAGGGTCAACTGCAACTGAGAGCTTCAACGAAGAGGGCTTCATGGGTGGTTACAGGATAAGCCGGGCTTTCAGTATGGTCCATGCAGTACTTACATGCCTGGGAATACTGGACGACCACAGGGTAATCGAAATCTGGGTAAAGGTCTCCAATCCCGAAACCCTGAGTCAAATACATCATATGATACAACAACCATATTCCTACCTTGAATTTGTCAGGCTTGTTGCTGAGAAGGCAAATGCGTCGGAAAAAGGAGAAGAACTTATTTCTTTTATCCGTGAACGCCTGGAACTTGTCAAGTCTCTTGCGGCGGAAAATAGCGGTCATAAGGTGTATTATTGTATGGGTTCTCCTCTTTTTGCTCTGAACGCTGGGAGAATGGAAAACAACCTTGTGGCATTTTCCGGGGGAGTCAGTATCAATAAACAGATTCAAAAAGAAGGCAAACCCGGGGTAAATGTTTCTCCATCTTTTATAAATGAACAGAACCCTGAGACAATTTTTATTTCAGGTTTCCTTTCTCGACCTCTCGATGAATTTTATGGACTGTGCCAGCAATACGGCATATCTGCAGATGCGGTAAAAGAGCACCGGATATATGAAGTCCCACCGTCCTGGGATTTCGGAAACCCTCGCTGGATACTGGGACTCATGTACATAGCAGACAAACTGAACCCTGGAAGTTCAGCAATCGACCTGAAAAAGGAAGCAGATGAGTTTTATCTACGGTTTTACGGTATACCTTTTGAGGAAGCAAAACCTAACAGGTCATTTCACAGACCTTCCTCCGGTATCTGGTCCAGGCATGTTATGAGGTATACTCATGCCTGATTACAAGTTTAATCGCACTATTCTGGTGTACCTGTTACCTATCGCATTACTCGTAATCTCCCTTTTTGTCGGAAGATATCAGACTCCACTGTCGGCAGTTGCGGATGAAAGCATTAGTGCTTTTTCATCTCTTTTTTTCGGCACTCCTGCTTCGGTTTCCACTCAACACACAGTACTGTTCAATGTAAGGTTACCGAGGATACTTGCAGCTTTACTGGTAGGTGCGGCTCTTTCCATAGCTGGAGCCTCTTTCCAGGGAATCTTTCGTAATCCACTTGTGTCTCCTTATATCCTGGGAGTGGGATCTGGAGCTGGTTTTGGAGCATGCCTTGCAATATTGCTCTGGAACAATTATCTGATTATACAGTTGATGGCTTTTGCTTTCGGACTCCTTGCGATGTTTATTGCCATAAGTATGGGTAAAGTCAGCAAAGGTACTGGAACTCTGGTATTTGTGCTTTCGGGAATTATTGTGAGCTCTATTTTCACGGCGCTTACGTCGCTGGCAAAGTATGTAGCAGATCCTTATGATCAACTTCCTGCAATAGTATTCTGGCTTATGGGAAGCCTTGCCACTGTCAGGTACGGTGATCTATTCTACATATTATTGCCTATATTTATTGGGACTCTCGTATTGCTTCTTTTCAGGTGGCGCATCAATATTTTGTCCCTGGGGGATGAGGAAGCTAAAGCTCTCGGGATGGACGTGGAAAAAATGCGTCTGGTAATCATTGTTTGTGCGACACTTGTAACTTCAGCAGCAGTCAGTATCAGCGGTGTCATTGGCTGGGTCGGGCTGGTTGTGCCCCATATCTCAAGAATGATCGTCGGTCCCAATTATAGCCGCCTCCTGCCGATGAGCATGGTTATTGGAGCATCATTTATGCTGGTTGTGGATGACCTTTCAAGGACTATTGTAGCTACAGAAATTCCCCTGGGAATCCTCACTTCCCTGGTAGGAGCTCCGCTTTTTGCATATCTTATTAAGAAGGGGCGTATGGGATGGAACTGATGCTGGAAGTAAGGTCCCTTGCTTTTTCTTATGGAAAAAGGCCAGTATTTGAAAATGTATCTTTTTCGTTAAAAAAGGGCGAGATCATGTGTATTCTGGGCCCAAACGGAGCAGGAAAATCTACACTTATCAAATGTATTGCAGGAATTCTCAAACCCGCTGCCGGGTCTGTCTTTATTCAGGGAAAGGATACAGCTTCTCTTGGGGTAAGAGGAATTGCAAGGCATATAGGTTATGTACCTCAGCAAAATGAAGTGGTTTTTCCATTTACTGTGCTGGATTTTGTAGTCATGGGCCGTGCCCCTCATCTTTCCATGTTCTCATCCCCTGGTGCAGATGATATTAAACTTGCAAAAGAATCGCTAGCAATGGTGGGAATTTCTGATCTTGCAGAAAGGCCGGTTGCTAACCTCAGTGGAGGACAGAGTCAAATGGTGCTTATTGCCAGGGCTCTTGTCCAGAAGCCTGCTTTGCTTTTGCTGGACGAACCAACTTCTCACCTCGATTTTGGAAACCAGGTCCTTGTGCTGGAAACTGTCCAGAAACTGGCTTCACTTGGAATGTCCATTGTAATGAATACACACATGCCAGACCATGCTTTTCTGTTAGGTGACAGGGCTGCAGCACTGTCTGGAGGTAGACTGGTTGCTGTAGGAAAAGTTGAAACCGTTGTAACCAGTAAGATGATGTCTTCAGTCTATGGTGTAAATGTAGCTGTCAGGGAAATTGAGGATATGAAAAGGAAAGTGTGTTTACCTTTAAGAAGATGAACAGAATCTGACAAAAATCTAAAAAGTCTAAGAAAAATAAGGTGGAAAAAAGCGTAGCCATAAAGCATAGCTATAAAATGGAACCATAAAGCAGAGCCATAAAGCACAGCTATAAAACGCAGCTTAAAGAGAAAAAAGGTGGAAGGGGAGAGATCCGGATTTTATCTGTCCAACCTTACTATTTTTAAAGTTTAAAGAGGCTATTAATCTACAAGCCGCAGAAAATGTTTCATCTTTAAAGCCAATAAATAATAGACTTTCTATATCTTATCTTTCTATATCTTATTATTCCAGTTGGGGGTGCTTTCTATAGACAACTCAAAACCTTATTTCAACCCTGAAATCGAGACTATGGACAGGGGAGAACTGGATGCTCTCATAGAGGAGCGGGTACGGTACACGGTAAAATATGCGGCAGAAAATTCTCTTTTTTACAGAAAATGGTTTGAAAAGCATGGCGTGAACCCGGCTGAGATCAAAACCCATGAAGACCTTCTGGACCTTCCAATAATCTCGGGAAATACAATCCGCGAAAACCAGCCTCCGGAAACGAGCGAATTCATGTTCAGGAGTGTGGGCTGGGAGGACGTTTTCACAGTTCATGAGACCAGTGGAACCAGCGGAAACCCAAAGAGTTTTTTCCTTACATGGGAAGACTGGGAACGGTATTCGGAAAAATACGCTCGTATTTTCAGGTCACAGGGCTTCGGCCCTGGAGATAGGGTTGTTGTCTGTGCTTCTTATGGGATGAACGTAGGAGCAAACACCATGACCCTTGCGGCCAGGCAGCTTGGTATGAGCATTATTCCTGAGGGCAAGTGCACATTTCCCCTGCGCGTTATCGAAGCTTACAGACCTACAGGCATAGTAGGCAGCGTATTCAAGCTCCTTAGCCTTGCCAGAAGGTTACGGGCAGAGGTTATCGACCCTCGGGAGTCAGGCATAGATAAACTGGTTGTGGGAGGAGAAGCCTTTGCTGACGAGTCGAGAAATTACCTTTCTGAAATCTGGGGTTGTCCTGTGTATAACATCTATGGAAGCACGGAAGGCACGATGTGCGGTGAGTGTGATGAGGTTTCAGGGTTGCATGTGCCTGAAGATCTTGTCCATGTTGATATTTACGATCCCCATCTCGAGAATTATGTACCTGACGGAGAGTGCGGAAGAGTTATCCTGAGCACGCTGCTGCCTGTTGGGGCAAAAGCAGGAACCCTTCTTTTAAATTATGATACAGAAGACACGACTGTAGTGCTTACGCGCAAACAGTGTCCCTGCGGAAGGACGCACATGAAAATTCTGACTCCTCAGCGGGAGGCTGAAACCGCATGGGTAGAAGGAACTCCTTTTAACCGCGTAGATGTGGAAAGGGGCGTTTTTCAGCGCGAAAACATGGACTACCTGACCGGAGAATATGAGGCTTTTCTTTATGGCACAGAAGACGAGGGAGAAACCGTACTCAGAGTTAGTATGGAATGTGAAAATCCTGAGGTGTGCGACCGGGACCTTATAAAAGAGAACTTTCTTCGTATTTTTCTCAGATATAAGCCCCCACTTTCCAGGGCTTATGCCGAAGGCACTTTCAAAATAGTATTCAATTTCACAGGCCCTCTGGGGCTCGAACTTAACAGGATAAAAGGCAGGCCTAAAAGGCTGGTGGACAGGCGATAAAGAGAACAAGAAGAGAGCAAGGAGAAGAGAGCAAGGACACAGAAAACGATGAAAGGATACAGAGAATGTGAAATTGTTGATGGCGGAAAAATGGTTTACCTGGAAAATGTACTCATTCCTGAAAGCAATCTTTAATACAATTTTATTAAAGTCCTGTTGAAACATAAGTTGTTTTAAGACTTTCTTCTACTTTTTATCATATTTTGATATTGTTTCTTCCTATATTAATCCGTTAATCTCTAATTAATTCCAGGCTGGATTGTTCCTTTTCTAACATAAAAAAGCCTATATATTTTTGGTGGCAGATGTGAGCTTTCCCAAAGATTAATATTTGTAAAGAATGAATATTTGTTATCAACTCTTTTATATTAGTAGCTATGTGAAAAAAACATATATAGTGCTACATATAATATACTAACGTATTAACTCGTAAACAAGTCCAAGATTATTTGGTGATATTATGGAAACAGAACTTATGAGGATAGGAGTTTCCCTTCCTGATACCCTTCTAGATAAATTTGATGAGATTATCGAAAAAAGAGGTTATTCTTCTCGCTCTGAAGGCATAAGGGATGCCATCAGGAGTTACATTTCTTATTACGAATGGATGGGTGATATTAAGGGTTACCGTGTTGGAACCGTTTCGGTTATTTACGACCATACAAAAAGGGGGCTCTCAAATGCTCTCGCAGATATTCAGCACCAATATTCTCACCTGATAAAATCTTCGGTGCATATACACCTTGATCATGACAACTGCTTTGAAGTGATTGTTCTAGACGGGGAAGGTGAAGAAATAAAGGAGCTTGCCGAAGCTATAATGGCCCTCAAAGGGGTAAAGTTCTCAAAGCTCACCACCGTAGCATCAAACGATAAAATCTGATCTTCCCCCAGGCAGAAGTTTTTCTCGAACAGCCATGAGAAAGTAAGACTGGAGTAAAGAAAAGATTTCTAGACAGAAAAGATTTCAAAGAGGATACTAAATTCCTCTTGATTTCTATGTTTAAGTTTTTTCAAAGTGCTTTTCAATATGCTTCAGGAGCAGGTTTCCGAACTCCGTGAGTTCATAAATCTGAAAACTCCGTTCTCTTCGCGAGTTCACCAGGCCTGCTTCTTTTAACAGTTTAAGATGATAGGAAAGAGCTGAATGCTGCTGGTCCGTACATTCCACAAGGACACAGACACAGAGACTCTGGACTTCAAGGGCTTTAAGAATCCTGAGGCGGGTAGGATCTGAAAGTATCTTAAACAGGCTACCGATTTCTCCCACATCCTCATTCATTGCCGCATGCACGGCATCAAGCACGTCCTCCGGAAGACAATATGCATCCTTTACTTCAATTATTTTTTTCTCAGACATTTCTTCCACTTAACCATTAGTTCAAATAAAGCATGTGGTTATTATTTTAATTTCTTGTGTTTAATGCTTCATTTATTTCTTAGATTCTCCGGTTTAAGTGTCATATTTTTCTTAGATTCTCCGGTTTAATGCTCCATTTATTTCTTAGATTCTCCGGTTTAAGTGTCAGATTTTTCTTAGTTTCTCCGGTTTAAGTGTCAGATTTTTCTTAGTTTCTCCGGATTAAGTGTCAGATTTTTCTTAGTTTCTCCGGTTCAAGTGTCAGATTTTTCTTAGTTTCTCCGGTTTAAATATTTAGATCTGATTTACATTATCCTGTTTACTCTTGTTATTCTTTTATAAGTATTCTGTACCAGATTGTTTTCGTGTAAAGCTAACGGACAAATGGAAAAATAGCTCAATAGGGCCAGTGAGGTCCGAACTACATCTTTTGGGGGATGTCGATGGACATATATGGCCATATGTGAATCAAGAAGCCAGTTGGTCTTTACCCAGGTGGTAGTTACCCTTTCAAAACATCCTTATCCGTACAAAGCACTTCTCTCCACCTGAGTCCGAGTTCAGAGAGGGCAAGACCGCCTCCTATCAAAGTAATTGAATTTTTTATAATATGATCAAGCACGGCAACCGTAAATCCTATCTCCGGTTCGATTCCTCCAAGCCCGAAAACTGCAGTAAGGGCAACTTCATATGTTCCTATGGCTCCAGGTGTTATCGGAAAGATTTTTGCAATATTTCCCAGGGCTACAGCCAGGAAAATCAGGGATATCATATATGTAGACAAGACACTTTCGGCTACTGTCGGAAAAGATTTAAGGACAAGGAAACAGGTGAGTATATCTATTCCCCATATAAGAAGAGAAGAGACGGTTACTGCCAGAAACGAGCTCGGACGTACGGCAACGACGCTCATCTGATGTAATAAAGTAGAGGCAAAACTCTTTATCTTTCCAGAGATCCCGTTCTGGGATTTTTTCATTCCCAATCTTTTTCTTGTGTTGCCTTCTCGGAAAGACACAATAAAGAGAATTGAGAAAAAAAGCACTACTGCAAGTCCGGAAAGCTGTATCAGGGATTCCATCCAGGGGGCAAGTTCAAAACGGGATGCAGCACCTGAAGACGCAAGTATTGCTATGGAAGTTATTGCAACTATATCAAAGACTCTTTCTACGGTTATCGAGGAGAAGCTAGTTGTAAAGGCAAGGTCCTTGCTTTTTTTCAGGATATACATCCTGCTCAGGTCTCCGATCCGTGCCGGAAGAATTACATTTGCGGATTGGCTGATAAAAATGCTGCCTGTAAGAAACCCAAGCCCGTATTGATTTCCAAGTCTGTTAAGGATCTGCTGGAAACGGACTCCTCTTAAAGGCCAGGAAACACAGTACACCAGAGAGGCTAGAACCAGAGTCCTGAAGGACGCTTGCTTTACATTTTCCAGAATATCGGATGCACCCAGGAAGGTTGCAACAAACGCAAGGATCAGAATTGCAAGGGCAGTTGTTAAAAAGACTTTTCCTTTTCCTGAAACTTCGAGTGGGAATGAGAGTTCCCTCCAGAGCCGGAATATCTCGGACCCCATTCCTCTGACATCTTTTGCTAAATTAACCTTGCTTGACCCTCCATGTCTCCAGCAAACCGGAAATTCTATTACCCTATATCCTTTATGCTGGGCTCTGACAAGTACTTCAGTATCCCAGAACCAGTGTTCATTCTCGATCTCATCGAGAAGTTCAAAGAGAGCTTCTCTCCTGAAAGCCTTAAAACCACACTGGTGGTCATAGAGTTTTGAACGCAGAAAAAGCCTCACAAGAAAATTATATCCCTTGCTTGCAAACTCCCGCTTAAAAGGTCTTTTTGCATCGCTTTCAGGCATCATTCTTGAGCCTGTAGCAAAATCATAGCCTTCCGTGCTCACAGCCCTGATAAGTTTTTCCAGATACCTCATATCTGTTGCAAGGTCCACATCAATATAGCAGAGGACTTCTCCTGAAGCGGCCTTAAAAGCCCGGTTAAGAGCTTTTCCCCGGCCCTGCCGTTTATCCGAATGCAGGTGGACAACGTAAGCATACTGCTCCGCAAGCCTGGAAGCCATCCGGTCTGTACCGTCCGTGCTGCCATCTTCTGCTATGATAATCTCGAACTGACCAGTTGTTTTAAAAAGTGTCTCTGCTGTAACTAAGACAGCTTTCTCGATATTCGCTGCCTCGTTATAAGCTGGTAAAACCACCGATACGCTGGTAATGGATAAGACCCCTCTATTTTCATTCCATTATTGGGAGCGAATCTACGATTTGTATAAATAGACCTTTATATAACTCTGAGTTTAAGGTTCCCCCTAAAAACCGAAAACTCAAAACCCCTTTTTTACTTTATAAATCCGGACTGAACCCTGGTAAACCGGTTCAAAATAAGTTTTGTCCTCGAACTTATCCGTCTTTATATCATACGTCTGTCGTTCAAGTTGACCGATATAAACATAGTTTACGTTATATTTATTCATGAGCTCAAGAGCTTTTTTTATACTGCCGGTACTGTAAATGGCATTTACGTCTTCAATTCTTGTCATGATTTCTTCGTTGTCTCTTCCCCAGAACCTCTCATGGCTTGTCCATCCAATAACCGTAGGAAGTCCGGTATTTGCCGATACACGCGAGATATAATGATAACTGCTGTCGTCTGAGGAAGCTTCAAGTATTACCGGAATTCCTCTGAGGTTTTCCTGAATCCATTTTATGGCAGCATAATCCCCGCTATCCAGCTCTTTCATGTATTCCATGCCGTCAAGGGCAGGTTTCGCATTCATATCTTCTATTCTCGTAAAGGTAGCTACTACAGGAAAGACACTGCATGAGAGAACCAGAAGCACGAGTGAAAACATCCAGACTTTTTTTCCATAAACCCTGTTCGTAGGAAGACCATTCTCGGGAAAGTGCCTGTAGCGGGAATAAAGTTGATAGAAGGAATAAGAAGCTGCAATAGCCAGAAAAACCCATAAATGCATGTAAAATTTGAAAACTGTATTCATGCGGGCAAAACTCCCGGAAATGGGGTCATCGAGAAAGATAACTTCACAGATAATCGCTATGAATGCCGCCATTGCTATCAGAAGCGAGCTGAATCCTGCATTACTTCTCTCAGGAAGGTCTTTCAGGAAAGAATAGAGCGAAAGGGCAAGTAGTGGGATAAGGATTACAAGCAGGGAAATAGCCAGTTCTCTGGCAAGAAATGCCGATATTCCAGTCCACAAGATGAAATATTGTATTTTTTTTCTGGATTCCAGGCGGGTCATGAGGAAAGAAAAGGTCAAAAAAAGGAAGAGACTGAACAGGACCAGGAATTCTCCAATTGTTGTGCGAAGTTCTGGCGGAACAAAGTCAAATCCACCGGCTGCTTGCGGTTTAAATGACAGATAAAAGGGCAAATATGAAAGAAGGCTGAGAGTGAAAACTGAAACAACTGTTCCCAGAAAGCCATTAACGGATCTAGATAGGATTTTATTGTGGATATAATTCCCGTAGTAAAAAGCAAAAACAACTGCAAATGTCAGGCTAAGATATATCGGGAAATCCCATGAATTGGACGGAAATAAAAAACCAAGTGATACTGAAAAAATCAGAAGTTCCAGTATACTTTCAAAGACCCGGTTGCTGTCCTTCCTGAGATATATGTTCAGGAGAAAAGCAAGTACCAGAAGCTGGAACGGAATTGCAAGCATGTGAGAATGAAGGTCTCCGTGTATGAAACTGAAATAAGGAAATTCATTTATTGTATATGGGATAACTCTCGAACTGTTCCAGTAGTACTCTATTGGTGCAGTTTCTCTGGTAAGATACATGGATATGAATTCTTTAAGTCCCTGCAAGTTTCCCAGCAGGATCACGGATAAGGCAGTAAGAAGTCCATACCTGATTTTTCCATGAGTAAGATTATATCCAAACCCGAAAAGGAGATTGAAGGACAGAGCAAAGGTGAGCGCAATAGCCAGGTTGAAAAGCATGGACGGTTCGACAGAAAGTAGTTTTCCCGGAACTCCCACTGAAAGGTATCCGAAATAGTAATAAAAATCAAGGGAACTGCCTGCAAACCAGGGGTCTGCCGAGGGAAATGAAGAGGTTCTCATCACTGCGTTCAAAAAAGCAAAATCCATAAACTTTTCATGCCTGTAGATCTCAGAGAGATAAATGCGTATAAGCAGAAAAAAAAAGAAGCTTGAAGCGAATACGAGCTCATTTGACAACAGGATCTTTTTTTCCGGTAAATTCCTTTGTTTTCGATAGATAATTCCCGATATGAGGCAAAGTAGAAATGCTGAGATAATGATCGTATGTCTGTTAAAACCCCATATATAGGAAAAAAGCCAGGCCAGGTACGTAATGAGCACTATTCCCAGAGTCCTTGCTGCAGAATAACCTTTGTCAGCAAGCCGATTTCCAGCTATTCCGGCAAGAGGCATGGAAACCAGGCCCAGTATTTCTATAAATATAAACCAGAAAATTACGTGAAGATAATCTAACACTGCACTCTTCCCTTTAAAATCGGTTGTTTAACGTACACTTTGTGACTACTCCCATCACTGAAGTGTACTTTTTATGTGTAAAAATAACTCAAAGCCTGAGCTTTTTCTTAGCTCCGAAAGACCATAAAAGGTCATATCGGTTCCGAGAAGTTATTGAAATCTTCCAAATACTTTCGCAGTCGGTCTTCCTGTTCCCCCAATTTTTATTCACTTGACAAGAAGCGCCGATAAGATCTATTTTGTAAATAGGTTTATATTTTTATCGTAAAAAAATTATTTAATTTGAGGTTTTGCCAAAACCAACGAAAATGCTTTAAATACAGATAAACGGCCTATAATTACTTTTTTAGCTAAAAAATTGCATTTAACATCTATTACAGGGTTAAGAATACAGGATTAAGAATACAGGATTAAGAATACAGGATTAAGAATACAGGATTAAGAAAGGTAATTTTGAGTTTTGAGATCATCTCATTTACTATAATCCATCTCATCTACATTGTCGGACAGCCTGTAAAGGTCGGGGTATTCGTGGCCCTCTGGCCTCTCCTGTAATAAAGACAAAAGAAATGAGGATAAGTTTATAAAATAAAGTTTTTTAAAGGAGCAAAAATAACCCCTTATCTTAATTTCATATCCAGCCTTCTGAAAAAAACATAGCTGGTTAAGATCTCTTTCACAGTATTACGCTGGAAAGGAGCTTTCCCAATCTTTTTGCTTAATGATGTACCGGGGCCTCACGAGCGTGATACGTGTCAGCTCTTGTAGCGAAATAAATCGTATAAAGTGCTGCAAGCCCAACAATTATGTACACAATTCTCGAAAGTGTACTTCCCACCCCGAAGATATAATCTACAAGGTTAAAGTCGAAGAGCCCTACAAGCCCCCAGTTTAATCCGCCCACTATAACAAGTATAAGTGCGAGCAAATCTACTGGATTTCTTACTGCCATAGATATCACTCCCTTTTTGCTTTATTTTCCTATATTCTATAGCCGGGAGAAATATAAAAACCCCTATATTAAAATCAGATGTACTTGTATTTATACGTGACTAATATAAAAATTAGAGTTTCTTAAAGAAAAAAGATTGAAGAGAAGGAATTTAATTTCATTAAAGCCTTTGTCCTCAAGCCCGGGTTAAAGAATCAATTCCTTCATGAAATTCCCGCTGGCAAGTGTCAGAGCGCGCCAAATAAGCCAGATACTAAATATATAGAAATTACATAAAATATTAAGTTTATGAATACTTTACCAGCTTTATAGTCAGAAATAGCTTGATACTCGTTTTCATATAGCTCAACGTATAGTCTGTACTTTATTGATTTTCGATTCCAATTATCAATTAATATGCAAAATGCTCCTACTAACAGAATAAAAAAGCTATCTTTTGTTGCTAAATTAACAACAGCTGGATAACTTTTTATTATTAAGAAAGTAAGTATAATGCCGTCAAGACCTATGAAATACTTATAATAATTATCCAGAGAAAAGTAATTCTGATTCATGCTTGTACACCTTATAAATTCTTTCACTAAAATAAAAACATTAGGATAAATATTAACTTAATGCTTTAATGCGAATTATTTTTACCTCCTGATTGGTAGGTTTGAATGCCAGTTTATCTAAAGAAATAGATTCATTTTAAGCTCGACTTCTGGAAGCAGACGAAGCACTTCAATCATAGAGGAAAAAGCAAATTTAAGCTTCAATAAGCTTGTATGCCTATCGATAAAAGTTAAAATCTTAACTGCAAAATAAACAAAAAAGTTGTATAAGTTGTTTAGATATAATTAAGAATTTCTACAGAGCCGAATATTTTGCAATATATGATTTAACATCGAATTTTCTTTTACTACCGTCGTAACTCATGTATCTGATTTTTCCAAAAATTTCTCTTTCCTGCCAGGCGCGGTCATGAACCCCTCCAATACTCCAGGAGATTCCAGCATATCCATTCGGGTCTCGTCCATCCAGTTCGTATTTATCATTCAGATAGATTGCAGTCTCAAGGGCTTTTTCGGGCGATTCGCTCCATTCGAGAATCTTCTTTGCCCAGTACATTCGCATATAGCTGTGCATTTTCCCTCTTCTGAGGAGTTCTATCTGGCTGGCGTTCCAGAGGGGGTCGTATGTCCTTCCTGTTTCCAGTTCTTCCAGTGTAAAGATATGACTTCTTTGATCATGCCTGTGAGAGTTAAGGGTTTTCTTTGCCCATTCAGGAAAGCCATCAAAACTATCATAAAAAGGATTATAATAGCAGAAATTATCGGCGAGCTCTTTACGCACAAGGAGCTCATCGAGAAATACTCTTTTTGACTCCAGGTCAGCTTTTGTTTTTTCTACTTCGAGAGCTACCCTTTGAGCCGAGACCTGTCCAAAGTGCAGATAAGGGGAGAGATTGGATAAGGCATCTTTAGTTGGGTCATTTCGCAGGGTGGAGTAAGAGTCAAGCTTATTAGTGAGAAATTCATCCATAACTTTTCGTGCAGCTGTTTCTCCAGCTTCGAAAAGCGCGAGGTCAGGTAAACAACCGGTTTTTTCTTCAAGAAACTCCCCTGGAATAAGAGTTCCAATTCCGTTTTTTTGAACTTCTGAAAACGTTTCCGATTTTCCGGAGCTTGCGGCGATTTCAGGAAATTCGGTATTTGCTTCAAGCTCAGGATACTCCGTAAGGAATTCAGGAAGGAGCCTTGAGAGCTTAGGACGGAAAGTATGGGCAGCGTATTCCTGCTTTTTAGAAGCTTCCCAGCAGGGAACGACGTTATGGGCATCCACCTCAAAGAAGGGTACATTAATGCCTGATGCGACTTTTTCTGTCCATGTCCTCTTAATCCTGAGTGGACTAAAATCAGTAACAAGAGTTCCAATCTCATATCTCTCAATAAAATCTGGAATTTCTTCTTCAGGGTCTCCTCGAAGGAAAAAGAATGGAATTTTTTTCCTTGCAAGGGCAGCTTCAACTTCCTGCAGCCCTCGAAGCATAAACTCATATTGTCTCCTTATAGCTCCCAGAAATCTATCTGCCAGACAAAAGACCACAAAAACAGGCACATCGACTTCAAATGCTATTTTTCGGGCAAAAAGAAGAGCCCAGTTGTCCTCAACCCTCTGGTCACGGCTCATCCAGTAAGCAACCGGTCCTTTGCCTGGTTTCCCGGATAGGATAGGCCGAATACGTTTAGTGTTCATTAATGGTTTTTGGGACCCAGAATATATAGATCTAACATAAGGATAATAAAAAGAAAGATCGTGTTAAACAAAGATCGTATTAAAGAAATATACCGGATCAATTTAAACAGGAATTTTAGACAAAATATAAAGTGATAATTACAATGTTTTAAAAATTTTTAAAATTCAAAAACCTGCCCGTCGTATCCAAGGGGTAAAAATAAGGATTCGATATGGTGAGGACGAAATAAATGACTGAGATGAATCAAAGCTGTTTTTTTTGCATTGAGCTGCTCTGCAAGCGCCATGGCCTCTTCGGAGTTCATGTGTTTTTTGATATGAATATTAGGCGGCACTATAGCATCGGCAATCAGAAGATCCGGATTTTTCATAAGCTCCAGGCTGGCTTCGGGAATTTCTGAGTTTGTATCTCCTGTAATCACTACTTTTTTATCGCCTTCACGGATTATAACCCCTGTAGGAACCTCTACAGGAGGGTGGGTGACCTTAAAAAGAGTGAACTGCAGCCCGATTAGTTCGAAGGACTCATAGAGCTTCACATAATGATACCTGGGTTTAAGGAAGTAAACGAACTGGTTTATGTATTCAATATTTTCCTGAACCCCGTAAACATCAACCTTATTTTGAACCCTGTAGAACTCTCCAAATCCAGAGTAATGGTCATAATGTCCGTGTGTCCAGATCACTCCATCTACACAGGACAGGTTTTGTTTGATAAATTGTTGCCTTAGATCAGGGCTGGTGTCAATGAGGATCTTGCCCTTCTCGGACTCTACAAGGATAGAAAAACGAAGACGCTGGCTCTTTCCACCTTTTCGGGCGTCTTCGCAGGCAGGGCACTTACATCCAATTTTAGGAGTTCCGACAGCATCGCCGGTCCCAAGCAGTGTTAGCCTCATCTTACTTCTTCCTTTCGTACTCTTCAGACTTGAGGCCAGCTCTCTCATTGAAAGAGTCTACAGCGTCCAGCAGGTCCTGCTGTGTAAGTTTTTTACGCTCTTCGAGAAGAGCACCCAGGACTGCTTCCCTTATAACTACACGCAGGTCCGAACCTGAATAGCCGTCTGTTAATTCTGCAATTTCTCCTGTGTTATAATCCCCTTCGATGTGTCGGGTTACTATATTCAGTATATCTTTACGCATCTCAAGGTCAGGGAGGGGGAAATGAACAATCTCGTCAAAACGTCTCCAAGCTGCACTATCAAGCATGCGAGGGTGGTTGGTCGCGGCAATCAGAAGAACTCCATGGTCCACAAGGCTGATTTCGTCTATGGCCTTTAGAAGGGTATTTACTGCTCGCTTGATGGCAGCGTTCTCGTCAGACGTCCTTGCTTTTGCTACGAAATCGAGCTCATCTATGAAAAGGATACAGGGATTCAGTTTCTTTGCAAGCAAAAAGACTCTGTCAATATTCTTTGCAGTCTCACCAAGATACTGGTCTGTTATCATGGAGAGTTTGACCTCAACAAACGGGATTGAAAGCCGTTCTGAAAGTGCACGGGCAACTGAAGTCTTTCCGGTTCCGGGAGGTCCGACAAACAGGAGTTTTCCGATATCATGCAGGCCGATCTCCCGCAGGTATTCTCTGTGCTCGATGGCTTTAGTGATCTTTTCAACTTCGTTCTTCTGTTCTTCGGTGAGCACAAGGTCTTTGACTTTTTGTCTTACGTCCTCAGGAGCGATAATGACAACGAGCTTCAGCATATCTTCGCCTTTGTCCTCTTTCCGGATCTCCGCTACCAGGGACTCTATCCATTCCCTGTCGACTTCCTTGGGCCTCATTTTCGACTTTGCAAGTGCATAGTTTGCGGCCTCGTCCTTCCTTATTTTTTCAAAGTAATAAGCCAGGACAGGGTTGTTTTCGATCCGTTCCTGAGAACCTTCCTGCTTTTCAAACCATTCTGCGGCAAGTTCGAAAGCGCTCAGACGAAGTTCAAAGTGAGACTTGTCAGTATTTATGAAAGGAACGTTCCTGACGATTTTCTCAATATCCTTAAGCCCGTACAGTTTTTCAATACGAATAAACGTGGCTGTAATGGGTTTGGGAACTGTTTTTTCTGTGCTGTTCCAGTAATTTTTTCTAATGTTTTTTGGGAGATCATTTACATCCAGTTCTGGATAGCGATTATAGATCTCTGCGGTTAGCAGTAGTTCTAAGATATCTAATATAGGGCCTGACATGTTTTTACCTGTTGCGTGCTTGGACTAATCCACTATCAAGTGTTGGGCACTCAAATGCGGTAAGTTCTTAAATTATTCTTCAAGTTTCTGAACCTAATAATTGATTTTCTTCAATGATAAAATTTACGAAGCTGCCGACAGTAAAAGAAAAGATCGGCTGGAGATGATAGCTTTATCTAGCAGAAGACGTTATCATCTACTCTATCTCTTTTGGGAATTCAAGCGTATTTTCGGAAAAAGCCTTTGTCGCCTCCGGAAAATGTTTCATTTTCAGAGAGTGTGATTGTGAATTCTGGAAATAGCGAATCATGTCTCCGTGTGGATTTACTCGCGTCTTAGAGATGATTTAATCTAAATAGCTTGTTTCTGGAATATCACGGAATTATCAAAACTTCTGCATTATCAGAACTAGTATATTAAAACTATCATTCCTAAGATCTCTCTATCTAAGGAAATCCAGAATTATCCCTAGAGAGGACCATTGCATGACAAGAGAACAGCTCTATTCAGGGAAAGCAAAAACTATCTATAAGACAGATGATCCCGACACCCTTATTACCGAATTCCGGAACAGTCTGACTGCATTTAACGGAGAAAAAAAAGGGGAAATGGAAAAGAAAGGGTATTATAACGCCCAAATCTCAAAAAAACTCTTTGAGATGCTCGAAACCGAGGGAATAAAAACTCATTTTGTCGAAATGCTTTCTGACATCGATATGCTTGTGAAGAAAGTCGAGATTATAAAAATCGAGGTCATTGTCAGGAATATTGCCGCAGGTTCGGTTACAAAAAGATATCCCATTAAAGAAGGCACGGTTTTTAAGTCTCCTGTACTTGTTTTTGACTTCAAAAACGACGAGTATGGGGATCCCATGCTAAATGACGATATTGCTCTTGCACTTGGGTTAGCAACAAAGGAAGAACTCGCCATACTCCGGGAACTCGCTCTGAAAATTAATGGATTGCTTGTGCCTTATCTTGACAAAAAAGGTATCTTACTTCCGGATTTCAAACTAGAATTCGGAAGGAGGAACGGAGAAATCATCCTTGCAGATGAGATTTCCTGTGATACCTGCCGTTTCTGGGACAAGAAAACCGGGCAGTCAATGGATAAAGATGTCTTCAGATTTGACAAAGGCGACATTTCCAAAGCTTACGAAGAAGTTGCACGGCGCATAGTGCCCGAAATATTTGAATAAACGTGAAAAAAGGCCAGGAAACTTGAGTTAGCCATATAAAGGCTTCAATGTTTTCCTACCTGCTTATTTTTATTTTTATTTTTATATTGTAATCGGCGGTCTATCCGTATTTATGTTATTTCTGCTGTTACGCGATTTATGTTTTGACGCTGTTTCTGCTTTTATACTATTTTTGTGTTACACTGACTCTGTTTTAAGTTATGTTTTTAAAAAGAAGTCCAGAGTCGTTTGAAAACGGAAGTCTGAAAGTATCTTTGCCTGCTGCATCCATTCGGCTTTTGGTGTGCTTATCCTGCCTGCAAGATCTGAAACTGCGGCTTCGAGAGAATCGAATTTTTTAGGAGGGTTCCTGAGAGCTTTTCTCATACCCTCCCTGACGACCCAAACTCCAAGGGGGGCCCAGTAATCCGGAGTTATCTCCCGGAGTACGAAGACCGAGGCCTGCCTTTTGATTTCTGTCAGATATTCAAGCACAGGCAGCCGTGAGGCATAATAGCCTCCAGCCAGGGGAGAATAACCTTTTTTTCCATCGTAACCCTCACTGTCTTCTCCAATCCAGCTTGATTCTCCAGACCAGACAGTTTTTGGAAGCCAGATTTCTATAAGTTCGAAGGAATAAGCCCTTGGAAGGATAAGGACTTCAAAATGGTTCCCGAAATGGGTCCCGCTAAAAAGCTGGATCTCTGAGGTCCAGGGAAAATCCTTAATGCGGTCTGCAAGTTCCTTTCCTGCCATATCATCCACGGCTGTAATTGACCAGCGCGTTGGCACGATTTTTCGTTCTTTTCCGAGCAGGCCAATTGAGAACAGGCGAGTAATATGTTCAGCCGGGATATCTCCTTTATAGAGCTCAAGCACTGCATCTTTTGCCAGGGCGTCAGTATCGTAGACAAGGTAATCCACTTTTTTCGGAACATTTGGATTTTCTGCAAGCTCAAAGTTTTTGACAAGCCCTGAAGGACCCATAGGCGTCAGTACGGCATCGAATTTGAGTTCCTGTTTAGGGGCTTTAAAAAACCAGGCTTCGGTATCCACCGGTTTTCTGGAGAGGGCAAGTTCCTGCGCCTTTACAAGGAGGGGGTTTTCTTTGCTGCGGGCGTCTTTTACATGGAAATTTGTGTTTGCCCTGACCATACGGGAACGTATGGAGATAATGTCTTCAATCTGCATATTTGCCCATGCAGAGGTATCTTCAAAAACTGCAGCTTCGCTTTCATTTGCCAGAGGGGGAATGAGTGGGCCTGCCGAAACCCTTGGGTAACCAAAACTTCCGACAAAAACAGCAGGAGGAGATGCTCCAAAAACCGAATCTCCCGAGACTACAGGAGCGATAGACTGAAAAGATTTGAATTTTTCAAGAATTGGACAACGGGGACGCCCACAAAGTCCTTTTCCTTTACATTTGACACACAGTGTTCCATTCACTTTAAATCCGTATCCTCGCAGATGATACAGGCTTTAGCTTCAGGAGCGTTCCTGTATAGCCAACCGGATTTCTGAACAAACTTGCAAACATTGCACATGCCATCTACCTTTTCCTGAGAGGATAAGTCTTTATTTAGAAGCACTGATGCAAATTTCCGAATTTCGTTCTGAGTCTCCTCGGAAAAATCAACCTCAGCCCCACGCTTTTCACTCACATACTGGGATACCGCAGCCCTTGATAGCTCCAGGATGTCCGCTACATCCTGCTGCGTGCACCCATGCTCAAAAATCATTGTTCTGGAAAGTTCTGCCCTTATTGCGGGCAAGACTTTCTGTACCATAATTTCACATGTTGTTTTCATGGGAGACCAACACCGCATAAATCAGGTGAATTTTGAAAGATTCTCTTAACCAAAATTACATCCATCAATTTCATAACCAGTTATATGTCGGCATACTTTTACTTTTCGAGTAGAAAATATATCTCTTAATTTACCCAAAACGCATGCTATTGAAATACCGACAAAAACATAGTAATCCCAGACCTGAAAAGCTATTGCTAAATATTATTGCTATTTCTCAGACCCGGTTTATCCCTGAAACTTGTCAGGATTTATCGTCAGGATTTAGTTTTTGATTTGTTCAGCAGAGAAACCCTTTTCCATGAGGACTTCTTTCATGCGGGCCAGGTGATTACCCTGAAGTTCCACAGTATTTCCTTTTACCGTACCGCCGCATGCAAACTTTGATTTAAGATAAGTGGACAGTTCATGAAGGTCAATTTCACTTGCATCGAAACCTTCAACAACGGTAACTTCTTTGCCATATCTTCTTCTATTAACTTTCACAGTAATTCTCTGTTGCTCTTTTGCAACTTCTTCGCAAATGCAAAGTTCTTTTGGAAGCCCACATACTGGGCACATTCCGCTGCTCATTTGTTGGTATATCCTCCGAATTTGTAATCATTGTATATGTAACTTACATCTAAAAATAACTAGATAGATATAAAGTACTTATCAATGATGGTATTAAAGCCTAATGGTATTTTACAGGCACTTTATATTGAATTTCAGCTAATCCCGAAACTCTTGACAATATAAAAAGCCAGCCAGAGCTTTATTATTTTTCAATTTTTTAATATATCAATATATTCTTTTGTAATGTTTGTTTTATACTGTTTACTTCGAGTAAATTTAATAACATTATTGTTTGTGAAGAGTACAGATTTGTAAGTACAGATTTATAGGTACAGGTTTGTATATACTGCAAGCGAAAAAGCTGGATATTTAAAAGAAATTCAAAAGATTAACGCTTCGGGAAAGGATCTAAGCCGAAAAGCTGAAAAGCCATAAAAGATCAAAAGCCGAGAAAACTAAACAAGCTTAAAATCCCTGATTTTACCGGAAAGAGCCTTTCATACCCAGCAACAAGTTAGATATATCTTGAATTCCATTTCTTCCTATAACCTGCTATTGCATATATATACACTTCTATTATATAAATATAGCAGCATAAAAATATATGGTACACTAATAAATCGGGGGCACCTGATGAACGAATTGAACGATTTAATAGGTTTTGTAAACGGAAACAGTATTAGGCAAAAAGTGCTCTCCTTACTTTCCTCAAAAGGAGAAATGGAAGGGACAAGAGTATCAAAAACCCTGAGAGTTGCACATCCCACCATTGCAAAAACTCTCGATGAACTTGAACAGAAGGAATTAATTACTAAAAAAGAAGAAATGTACTCCCTTACCGAATCTGGAGTAAAAGTGGAAAAAATGATCCAGCAAATATAACTTTAAACATATTTCTTTTATCCACTTCATTTTAAATCCTTTTTTATCCGTAGCTCATTCCAAAACCAATTTCATTCCAAGTTGACAAAATTTTTAAGTCTATTTTGAGAATCAAAGACCCGATGACTACTGATAATACGCAACTTAGAGAATTAACCCTGAATCTCGGATTAAGAGTTGCTTATCACTTTTTCGTCCAGTGTAATATTTTGCGAAAAACGCGAAAATAGAAAGCTTACTATAGATTTGATAATTACAGGAATCCAAAAAGCTAGACAAAATTCGATTCAATAATTCAATTTTCTTGATTCCAGCTCAGATTGTCATCACAATTGAGCGCAACCGTTGTTCCGTAATCGTTGCACCGTTTGATCACGCCGTCACTCAGGGTTTTCGCTCAAGCCTTTTTTGAAAAGGCTTGCGCCACAACCGTTGCACCGTTTGATCACGCCGTCACTCAGGGTTTTCGCTCAAGCCTTTTTTGAAAAGGCTTGCAGTAGAGCAGTTTTTTGAAAAGGTATGGGTTAGAAATATTTATTTAATTCTTATCCCTTTATGTCGGCATAAACTGTTAACGCTAATACTGAAACTCTTGAATTTAAGGGAATAATCAATTTATATGGCTCTTCGTTGTTTTGTGTGGATATCCTCATAATATTCTCATGAAAACCAATGCAGTCTTGAGTTGAAAATCATCTTATCCATACGGAATCGCGAAGAGACAATTATATTAAGAAAAAACCAGAGCTTCGGCATCCAAAAAAGGACTAAGTATCAGAGGCAAGGCAATGTTACCTGAAGAAGACCTTAAGATCATTAAAAAAGAACTGGGGCGAGAGCCCACCCTGGTAGAACAGGGCTGCTTTTTAAATTTATGGAGCGAACACTGTTCCTACCGCTCAAGTGCCCCTCTCCTGAAAACTTTTACCAGTACGGGCGAAAATGTGATTATTGGCCCCGGGGACGATGCTGCAATTATAAAATTTGATGATGGCTATGTACTTGCTATAGGTATGGAAAGCCATAACCACCCTTCATATGTCGACCCCTACAACGGAGCTGCTACCGGTATAGGAGGTATCGTAAGAGATATAATCTCCATGGGAGCCCGCCCAATAGCCCTTATGGACCCACTCTATTTTGGGCCTCTGGACACTCCAAAAAATATGTTCCTTTTTGAACAGATAATTAAGGGAATTGCAGGGTATGGAAACTGCATAGGAGTGCCAGTGGTCAATGGTGAGACTTTCTTTGACCAAAAATACAGTGGAAACCCTCTTGTAAATGTTGTTGCAGTAGGGCTCTGCCGGGAAGATGAGGTCATAACTGCCCGCTCCCAGAAAGCCGGAAACAAGCTTGTGCTCGCAGGTTCCAGCACAGGAAAAGACGGACTTGGAGGAGCTTCCTTTGCCTCCAGAGACCTTTCCGAATCAGCCGAAGCGGAAGACCGTCCGAGCGTCCAGGTGGGAGACCCATATACTGAAAAGCTCGTAATTGAAATGACGCTGGAAGCCATGAAGAAGGGTTATATAAAGTCCTGCAAAGACCTGGGAGCTGCTGGTCTTGGAGGAGCAAGCGCGGAACTGGCTGCAAAGGGCGGACTTGGAGCTTACATTATTGCAGATGCTGTGACCCAGCGCGAACCCAATATGAATGCTTATGAAATCCTGCTTGCAGAATCTCAGGAACGCATGGTCTTTGAAGTAGCTCCTGAAGACGTTGATTCCGTACTTGCTCTGGTAGCAAAGTACGACCTTAATGGGGCAGTAGTAGGATACTTAACAGAAAAACCAAACTATACGGTTGAATTCAAAGGGGAAGTCGTTGTAGATATTCCAATTGATTTCCTGACAGGCGGAGCTCCGACCTGCGAGAAATCTTCAGTAGCTCCTATTCCTCAGGTTGAAGAAAGTAAAGCCCCCGAAACTCCGGAAGACCTTAAGGCAGCCTTCCTGAAAGTTATCTCTTCCTACAATATTGCCTCAAAAGAATGGATCTACAGGCAGTACGACCATGAAGTCCAGTTAAGAACAGTTGTCAAACCCGGAGAAGACTCTGGCGTGCTCAAGATAACTGATGAAAAAGGACTCGTACTTTCCTGCGGCTGCCAGCCAAGAGCTACTCTTCTTGACCCATATAACGGAGGAAAGAATATAGTAGTTGAAAACGCCATGAACCTTGCAGTAAAAGGGGCTGAAGGGCTTGCAATTGTAAATTGCCTGAACTTTGGGAACCCGGATCGCCCGGAAATCTACTGGCAACTCAAAAACTCCGTACTTGGACTTGGAGATGGGGCAAGGGAACTCTCAATCCCGGTCGTGGGAGGAAATGTATCCCTGTATAATGAAAGTGATGAATTTAAGACCGCAATTCTTCCAACTCCTTCAATAGGAATAATAGGGAAAGTCAACCTTGAGACTCTTCTCCCTTCAAGCTTCTTTGCAAAATCAGGAGACACCATCATCCTGGTAGGAGAGACAACTGCAGATCTGGGAGGTTCCGAATACTATGCCTGTTTCGAGGCCCAGAATGCCGGAAAAGTTCCTTCTGTCCCGAAAAATGCTCCTGAGATTATAAAAGCAGTAATCGAAGCGGCAAGAAGCGGAAAACTCAGCTCGGCACATGACCTTTCCCTTGGAGGAATTGCAGCAGGAATTGCGAGGATGTGCAAGAATTCCGGTGCAAAGGTAGACCTGAGTGAAGTTTCGGAATTAAAAGCTGAGGAACTCCTATTCTCAGAAGCCCCGGCAAGAGCTCTACTTGCTACAGGCGAACCCGAAGCTGTACTCGAAATCCTCAAAGATGTGCCTCATATGATTATCGGCAAAGTCGAAGGCAATTCCCTAGAGGTTAAAGGAAAAGACTTCGAGATTTCCCTATCCCTAAAAGAAATCTCCGATGCATACGACAGCTTGACAAGGTTTATGATGAGATAAAATTTCCGAGTCGTCACCCGAGTTCCGTCACCCGAGTCCCGTCTCGGGAGGACGGTGCCCTTTTCGCTTCGCTCAAGAGGGCTGAGAAATATTGTAGATAAGTTTCACGTAAATAAGTTTCACTCACGTGTGATAACTTACAAGGCTACGGCTTTTTCGTCCATGCCTTGTTTTTGGAAGCATGAGACTTTCTTTGCTTCCAAGAGATTTTCTTTGCTTCCAAGAGATTTTCTTTTCTTCAACTTTAGATGGGATTCCATCTATCTTACCTTTTAATTTGTTTTTAATCTAAGTTGTTCTTTTTACCCTTGAGTTATTATCAGTATTTTCTGATTCCTTGCAAGGTAAGATTTGGCATAAAAAATAGTTTTGAGTTAACCAAAACAATAGTTTTTAGTAGGTTTCCGCACTAGATTACTGTGTTATGAAAGCTGTATGCATCTGTATGGGAGTGCATCTGCCTTACAGTCCTAAGTGGTACTGGCCTGTAGAGGGATTTTTTGGGGTGCCTGAAATGGACCGGTATTTTGACCGGAATAGTATTTTTTCAAAATTTTTAAAAACAAGCCGACAGTTTTTACGTCTTAATGATCTGATTATGGAGTCCATAGAAAGAGGGGGAAAATATTCCTTTGATCTATCCGGGCCATTCCTTGGGCAGTGTCGATGGGACCCCGAACTTCTCGAATCATTCCGCGAATTTGGGGAAAATGAGAGCGTGGAATTCACAGGGAGCTGTAGTTATCACTCTCTGAGTTCGCTATATCCTGATCTTTCCTGGTTTAAGGAAGAAGTGCTCATTTATAGAGAAATGATCCGAGAATTACTGGATATCACCCCTAAAACCTTCGTAAACACAGAGCTCCTGTACACCGAAAGAGTAGGGACGATTCTTACTGACCTGGGTTTTAACTGCCTTATCGCCGAGGGGTCCAGGAATCTCATGAATGGATATGACCCTGTACATGTATTTGAAAACCATCTCCCGACTTTGTTGAGGCATATAAACCTGAGCGAAGACCTTGAACTGCGCTTTTCGGAAAAAAACTGGCAAGGCTATCCTCTTATTCCGGAAAAGTTTGCGGACTGGATTGCCAGCATGGAAGGTGACATCCTGACTCTTTATTTTAATTATACAAGCCTCTGCTTTCACTACAGAAACAAAAGCATGATAGACGATTTTATCAGGACGTTTCCAGAGGCCCTAAAGTCCAGGGGAATTGACATGCTCACACCTTCTGAAGCTGTCAGTAGATTTGAACCCTTAAAACTTCCTACCCTGGGAACCGAACAGACAATCCGTTATGGGATAAATAACGCATTAGGTAACCATGCTCAGCAGCTTTACCTGCGAGAACTGGTAAGAATTGAAGAGGAACTCTCAGGGCTTAAAGAAAATAAGAACTATCGAGAACTTAAACATATATTCGGTTACCTTCAGCAGAGTGAAATCTTTTTTTCTATGAATTCTGGAAATATCAGGGAAGGATATGAAAGGGCTGTCAATTACTTTTCCATCCTGTCCGATTTCAGGAGAGCTGTGCTGGAGGAGGGAGCATGACATCGGTTTGCATGTATTTCCAGGTACATCAGCCTTTCAGACTGCGCAGGTTCTGGCCTGATGACCGATCAGGTTTTTTCCGTTATTTTGACGAGAGAAGCAATAGGGAGATCTTTGAAAGAGTAGCCCGGAAATGTTACATTCCTACAAATACACTCCTCCTGGATGCTCTTGACGAACATAAAGGAGAATTCAGGTTTTCTCTTTCGGTTACCGGGACCCTGCTCGAACAATGTGAACTCTGGGGAAAAGACGCCCTCGAAGGCTTCCGGCAGATGGCGGAAACCGGATCAATGGAATTTCTGGACGAAACCTTTTATCATTCCCTTTCAAGTCTTTTTGAAGACAAAACCGAATTTATTGAGGAAATAAAAGAACATAGAGAACTTATGTTTGACCTTCTGGGAGTTAAACCTAAGGTATTCCGGAATACCGAACTGCTTTACAATAACACTATAGCAAAGATTGTTTCGGGTCTTGGGTACAGGGCGATCCTTACCGAAGGAGCGGACCATATGCTTGAGGGAAGGTCACCCAACGTACTTTACAGGGCAAAAGGTTCAGGGCTTCCTATTATCTTTAGAAATTACAAGTTGAGTGACGATATAGGATACAGGTTTTCTGCAAGGTGGTGGGAAGGGTATCCCCTGACTGCAGAGAAATGGGCCTCATGGGCTTCAGGGAATAATGAAGATTGTGTTAATATCTTTATGGACTATGAGACCTTCGGAGAGCATCAGTGGGAAGAAACCGGGATATTTTCCTTCCTGAAAGAACTTCCCGGGGAAGTGCTCAAGACTCACCTGGATTTCAGCACCCCTCTTGAGCTTGTCGAAAAATATTCCCCTGTAGCCGAGATCGATGTTGGGGACTTTTCCACAATTTCCTGGGCTGATATGGAACGCGATACAAGCGCATGGCTTGGAAACGATATGCAAAGGCGCTGCTTTGAAGAAATAAAGCTGCTTGAACCCTTTGTGAGGAAGACGGAGGACCCTGAAATCCTGCGTATATGGAAGCATCTGCTGACTTCGGACCATTATTACTATATGTGTACAAAATGGCTCGGAGATGGGGATGTACATTCATACTTCAGTGTCCATTCCACGCCTTTCGATGCCGCGGTTAATTTCATGGCTGTACTTATGGACTTCAAAGCACAGGTATTCAGAAAACTTCGCACAATAGCTTAACTAAAGAACACATACTAACTTATGGGAGTCAGGTAACATGGTAAGAGACTTATTCATGTTTGCAGGTTTCAATGAAAACTCGCAGATTGTATGGTTTAAGATAATCTACTCGAAAGAGCCGGGATCTCTATCTTTAATAACTGACTTTCTCGAAAAAGAGAATGCGTTCATTATGTTTGGTCATCTGGATAATATCACACAGAAAACCGGAGAATATTCAGTATTCACCGAGCTTAACAAAGATGTTGATCCGGAGGATTTCGCCCGAAAAATAAAGGAACTTGAAGTTGTAAGTGAGGTCGAATATGGGCTTTCAGAATACGGAATGGTTTATTCCGTGGACTTCCCTCTAAATGTTATAGGAGTCAGGGGAGTTATGGCACGGGCACTTACCATTGTTGATATCATTAAAACTCTTAACCAGAGTGCGCCGCATGCAGAAGGCCTTCTCACTCTTTCAGGACTTAAGGGGGGGACTCACGCAGCAAAGTATTTCAAGAGTATTCTGGACCTTAATGACAGTAATTTTGCAAGCGTGCTTGCAGAACTCTTTAAAGGCGTGGGCTGGGGAATCCTGGAAATCGAATGTGATCCCAAAACTTATGAAGGAAAAATCGTTGTGAAAGACTCGTTTATAGCTGATGTTTACGGAGGGTCGGAACAGCCAGTTTGTGCCTTTATGAGTGGTTATTTTGCAGGTTACCTGACCGAGTATTTCGGGAAAAACATAAGTGTGAGGGAGGTAAGCTGTAAAGCTACAGGAAAAGAAGTCTGTGAACACATAATCTCGCCGGCACCGTCTGGCGGTACAAGTCAGGAATACCAACTGAGAGGGGAGACACGGTGATAAAGCAACCCAACGTTATTCTTGGAAATGACGAGCTGCTTGTAACAATGGGAAAAAAGGGGGAAATAATAGGTTTTTTTTATCCCCGACGAGACCATGCTCAACATGTCGAGGAATCTGTTGCCTGTATTCATACAGGAGAAAGGCTTCTCTGGACTAATGATAATGAATGGCACGGCATCCAGAACTATATCGAGGACACGAATATTGTGTCAACAAAACTTTATCATGATTCGGGAATCCGAATTTCCATTCTTGACCTTGTGCACCCTGACGTGCCTGTCCTTATCCGCAGGTTCAAGGTCCAGTCCCAGAAAAAGCTTTCAGGAAAATTCTTTTATTACTCGAATTTTAACGTAGGTGAAACCTCCAAGAAAAACTCCGGGTTTTGCGATACCGATATTCATTTGCTTATACAGTACTGGCAAAACTATCATATAGGGATCTATTCTCAGCCAGAGTTTAATGAGTGGCAAATTGGAAAGGCAATGGATACTATATGGTGGACGAATGCCAAATATGATATGGAAGACGGAAAACTCCAGGGGAACAAAGAAGACATAGGAAACATTAATAATGCGGCTGGCTGGGATCTTGAACTGGATGCTGACGGAGCAAATGAGTTTGTAATCCTTATAGGTGCTGCTTCTTCCCGACGCCTCTTATATAAGAGAATGCAAGAGCTCTCAAAAATGCCTCTTGAATATATTTTTGAAAAGACGCGGGAACACTGGGTTATGTGGCTTTCCAGAAAGCAGGTGATCAAAATTCCGGGGCTTGAAGAACACGACAACCTTCGTCAGGATCTGTTCAATGCCTATAACCGGGCTCTTCTAATGCTTTACCTCCTTAACGACCGCGAATATGGGTCTTTTGTAGCTGCTCCGGAATTTGACTCAAACTTCGAGAAATGTGGAGGATATGGGTTCTGCTGGAATAGAGATGCTGCAGAAATCGTGCTTGCATTAAAGCATTCAGGCTATCCAGACTACTGTGACATGTTTTTCAAGTGGTGCATCCAGACTCAACTCCCTGATGGTTCCTGGTTTCAACGCTACTGGCTAAATGGAAATATAGCTCCCTCCTGGGGTAATTTTGACTACTCAACTCAGATTGACGAAACCGGGTCTACGCTCTATGCTATGGATGTTTATTACGGGATTCTTGAAGGCCTGAAGAAAGCTGAATTTCTAGAAGAGGTCTGGGTCTCGGTGCTCAGGGCTGCCGAATATCTGATGAAGCGGACCAAATCCGGAATTCACGAGAGATGTATGGATCTCTGGGAGACTTACTACGGAATTTTTACATATACAAACGCTTCAATTTATGCCGGACTCATGGGTGCTTCACACCTGGCTGAAGAAAATGGAGAAGCTGGCATGGCAAGGCGCTGGAAAAAGAGGGCGGAGTTCGTCAAACGGGCTACGATTGACCGTTTCTGGCTTCAGGAAGGTTACTTTGCAAAAGGTGTAATTAATGAGAAGCTGGACAAAACGATTGATGCAAGTATTCTCGGCACTTATGTTCCTTTTGGAATGCTCTCTGCAAAAGACCCTCTGGAAAAGGATATGATTCAGTTCATGATAGAGAACATCCAGAAAAAACTCTCAGTACCCATAAATCTCGGTTACGGCATCAAGAGGTATGAAAATGACAGTTACATAAACGGAAACCCGTGGGTAGTAACTACGCTCTGGCTTTCGGAAGCAATGTTTACCTTTGCCCTTGAACTTTCCGATGAAAATGAAAACTCTACCTCCACGCATGAGAAGTTCTATGAACAAGAAGAAAAGCCGGAAGAAACAGTAAAAAGGCTGACCAAAGAAGGGATTGAATACCTCAAATGGTCTCTTGCCGGAGCAACCAGTACAGGACTTCTTCCGGAGCAGGTGGATAAGTCTACAGGCACCCCTGCCTGGGCAATCCCTCTCGGATGGAGTGGATCTCTGATACTTAATAACATTCTGCTTCTGGACAAAATCTGCAGGAAAAAAGCCGGGAATATGCAAGACTATTAAGGTGCAAAAGTCTGAGAAAAAGAGAAACACAGCTAGTTGCGCAGTTTTTCACCTATCAAAATAAATATTTAAGGAATTGAAGGAGGAAAGAGCCCCTAAAAACAAGAAAAGCAATGAAGAACTATAGTCACGCCTGTAATTGTTGCAACAAAAAACTTCATTGTACCTCATTGGGCAGTTACATCTATCTCCTTACATCCTTTCATCCACGATATCCTTTCATCCACGCTTCTCCGCGTTGATGGTGTTTTGGAATCTATTTTGGTATTCCCAGAACTTCTGCCTAGCTATACTTATTCAGTTTAAGTTTAGACTTCGTTTCTAATTTCTGTTGCCCCGCCGAGGTATGGCCTGAGAACCTCAGGGATTTCCACACTTCCGTCCTCACGCTGGTAGTTCTCGAGTATCGCAACAACTGTCCTCCCTACAGCAAGGCCTGAGCCGTTAAGGGTATGGACAAACTGCGGCCCTTCAGGAGTTCTGAAGCGGATATTAGCCCTTCTGGCTTGGAAGTTCTCGAAATTGGAGCACGAAGAGATTTCTCTGTATTTTTCCTGTGTGGGTACCCACACCTCAAGGTCATAAGTCTTCGCTGCTGAGAATCCGATGTCTCCAGTACACAGGTTTACAACGCGATATGGCAGTTTTAAAAGTTTAAGGATTTCTTCCGCATCATTGGTGAGCTTTTCCAGTTCTTCATATGAGGTTTCCGGTTTTACGAACTTGACAAGTTCAACCTTATTGAACTGGTGTTGGCGGATGATGCCTCTGGTGTCCTGACCATGTTTTCCTGCCTCACGCCTGAAACAGGCAGTATACGCTGTAAGGAAGACCGGCAGGTTTTCAATGTAGTCGTCCATAAAGAGATTTGTTACAGGGACTTCTGCGGTAGGTGCAAGATAGTAACCATCAGTACATAAGTACATGTCATCTTTGAATTTTGGGAGTTGCCCTGTACCAGTCATGGCTTTTTCATTGATCAGTACTGGTGGAAAAACTTCAAGATAACCCTGCCTTTCATGTACGTCCAGCATAAAGTTTATGAGCGCTCTTTCGAGTTTTGCGCCCATACCTTTATAGACTGTAAAACCCTGGCCTGCGATCTTGGCCCCTTTCTCAAAGTCAAGTATGTCCAGTGCTTCTCCTATATCCCAATGGGGTTTTGGAGTGAACGTGAACTCTCTTGGCTCGCCAACAACCCTTACAACTGGATTATCATTCTCGTCCTTACCTACTGGAGTTGTCGTGGATGGGATATTGGGAATTCTAAGCATTATTTCATGTATGTTTAACTTGTAATCACGTATTGTATCATCGATTTCTTTTATACGGCTATTAATGCCTTGCATTTCCTCTATCTTGGATAAAGTATCTTTATTTTCTTTCTTTAGCTTCGCTATCTCACGGGTGACCACATTGCGCTTATGTTTTAGCTCATCACCTTCGGCGAGACATTTTCTCCACGCTACATCATACTCAAGAAGGTTATCTATAAGCTCGGTGCTCATATTCCTATTAATGAGAGCGTGTCTAACTATATCGGGACTATTACGTACAAGTTTGAGATCCAGCATATTAAGCCCGAGATATCCTGCATGTGAGAGAATATATATTTTGTGATTTTTCGGGTGTAAAGCTGTTATAAAAATCAGCAAAGTTGAAAAAAGAGAAAAACATGGAAATATTAAGATAAAAATAAAATTAAAAAATCTGAAAACCCTAACTGTTCCCAATTAAAACTATATCACTTAACTATATCACTTAACTATATCACTTAACTATATCACTTAACTATATCACTTAACTATATCACTTAACTATATCACTTAACTATATCACTTAACTATATCACTTATTAAATGCTCTCTCGGTTAGGGTTTCAGGCAAGAAGTTTTCCATATGGACTTTCTTCAAAGTAACTGACAGACTGTTTGGCGGTCTCATTAGATCCTGTGGAATCCGAACCCAAAAGGAGCCTTGAAAGACTTGCTTTATTCATATATTCAACTTTGGGTTCTCCGGAAATTCCTCCAAGTTCCGCAGCCTTGTCAATTGCATCATAAAGATTTCCGAAACCATCCACAAGCCCAAGTTTCTTTGCCCTGGCTCCGGTGTATATGCGGCCATCAGCAAGAGCCTTTACGTCACTTCTGGACATGTTGCGCCCTTCTGAAACCTCAGTTACGAAATTTTCGTAGCTATCCATAACTACAGAATCAGCATACTCTTTTTCCTGATCAGTGAGTCCTCTCCAGGTACTTCCCATATCTTTCATCTCTCCAGATTTTGCAACGTAGTAATCTACACCTGTTTCTTTATTAGAGAGAGAATTATTCTGGAAGACCCAGATCACTCCAATAGATCCGGTATTCGTAGAGGGGTTTGCAATAATATAATCAGTCGGCGCAGAGATATAATATGCAGCACTGGCTGCAAGGTCCCCCATGGATACAACAACAGGAATTCCTTTTGCCTGGGCTTTCTTAATTTCTTCTACAATTTCTTGGGCTGCTGCTGGAGATCCTCCAGGACTGTCAATTCTAAGCACAATTGCCTTGACTCCACTATCTGCGGCAGCCCTGCGAATATCTCCTGCAATCTCTTCTGAAGTAGCATAACCAAGCCCTTCAGCAATGTTTCCAGAAAATATAGTACCCTGGACATAGATAACAGCTACCTTCTCCGAACTTCCCAGGCTTCCACCAACACCAAAATTGGAGGAGATCACCGCAAGACTCACCATTATGATAGTAATGAGAGCCAGTACGACCAGCAGGTAGGGCATCCATCTATGCTTTTTGTTCTGTGGATACGGATTGGGATTCATGCTTAAACTCTTGTTTTTAATTTCTTTATTTTCAGAGATCTCAACGTGGGGCCCATGATCATCTATTTTTTCCGGACCATAAGGGGCAGAGCTATCGAAGGAGTTATTACTCGTGCCGTATGTTCCATTATCAGGGACGGAGTCATCTCTTCCATTGTGAGGACTGCTTTGTAAGTTGTCGTCTCCAGACAGATCTTTTGAGTTCGTGTCCTCAGGGTTTATGTTTTTATCGCTCATATATGATGGAACCGTATATCTAGGATCGTATATTTTAGATTTACCACTTTAGTTTGCGGTCTTGGGCATTGTTTGAATTGTTAATCAAGAGAATATTTATTGTAGCAGGCGGTGCAAGATGGATAACTTACAAAAGTTCGCAGACAATATAATTTACTCAGCAGTTCATTTGTCGGAGCTATTATTAATCTGTCTCTACATTCCACCCTTCTTTATATATCATTATTAACTATTCCTCAAATAGATTACCTTGTAAAACACAGTAGCGAAACAATTTCAGAGTTGCAACAAACTTTTTCCAAAAAAGTTTGATCAAAAAGCGTGAGCGAAACAATTTCAGAGTTGCAACAAACTTTTTCCAAAAAAGTTTGATCAAAAAGMGTGAGCGAAAYAATTTCAGAGTTKCAACAAACTTTTTCCAAAAAAGTTTGATCAAAAAGCGTGAGCGAAATATATTTCAGAGTTKCAACAAACTTTTTCCAAAAAAGTTTGATCAAAAAGCGTGAGCGAAATATATTTCAGAGTTGCAACAAACTTTTTCCAAAAAAGTTTGATCAAAAAGMGTGAGCGAAACAATTTCAGAGTTKCAACAAACTTTTTCCAAAAAAGTTTGATCAAAAAGCGTGAGCGAAATATATTTCAGAGTTKCAACAAACTTTTTCCAAAAAAGTTTGATCAAAAAGCGTGAGCGAAATATATTTCAGAGTTGCAACAAACTTTTTCCAAAAAAGTTTGATCAAAAAGAGTGAGCGAAATATATTTCAGAGTTGCAATTGTCGAAGAGGAATATATTCATAAAAAATATATGGAGATAAGAATGCCAGAATCATCCAGTAAACCCGTACTTGTCACCTGTGGCCTGCCTTATGCTAATGGCAAGGCACATATCGGGCATCTCCGGACCTATGTGCCCGCTGATATTTATGCCCGTTCCCTGCGAAAAGAAGGGAGGGACGTTACTTTTGTCTGCGGTTCGGATACTCACGGTACCCCTATTGTCGTAAATGCCGAAGAACTAGGGATTACTCCCAAAGAACTTGTAAAAGTATATCACAAACATTTTGACGAGACTTTCAAGCAGCTTGGAGTTTACTTTGATGCTTTTGGGACTACTGACGATCCTGAAAATCACAACCGGACCCTGGATATTGTAAACAAGCTGATTGAAAAAGGCTATGTGTACCCGAAAACCATCGAAATTGCCTATTGCCCTAAGTGCAATCGTTTTCTTCCTGACCGCTATGTAGAAGGTTCATGCCCTCACTGCGGCGAAATTGCAAGAGGAGACGAATGCGATCAGGGATGTGGAAAACACCTTGAGCCCGGAGAACTTCTGAACCCTGTCTGCACTATTTGCGGAGGGCCTGCCGAGTACAGGCAACAGGAACACTTCTTTTTCAAGCTTTCCGAATTCAGCGATTTCCTCATGGATTATCTCTCAAATGACCTTGGCGGAACCATAAATGCCAGAAATTATGCACTTGGCTGGGTAAAGCAGGGGCTTACGGATTGGTGCATAACCAGGAACCTGGAATGGGGAGTAACATTCCCTGGGCATGATGACCTCGTGGTCTATGTTTGGGTAGATGCTCCTATAGGATATATCGCCTTTACCGAGGAATGGGCTGCAAAAGCCGGGGATTCCTGGGAAAAATTCTGGAAAAACGACGGGGAAATTGTTCATTTTATAGGAGGGGACATTACCTATCATCATTGTATCTTCTGGCCGGCTATGCTTAAAGGCGCGGATTATTCAGTCCCTACAGCTGTTGTAGCTTCAGGCATGGTCAAAATTGAAGATAAAAAGTTTTCCAAGAGCCGGGGTAATGTGGTCTGGGTAGGAGAAGATTACCTTGACCACGGTTTCCATCCTGACCTTCTGAGATATTATCTGGCAAGCTATACCTCACACACAAAGGAGCTGAACTTTTCCTGGCGTGTGCTTCAGGAAAAGATCAATGCCGAACTTGTTGCCGTGCTCGGGAATTTCCTGTACCGGACAATGCTTTTCGCTTACAAGAACTATGGAGAAGTTCCAGCAGGAGAGCTTGAGTCTGAGGTAAAGGAAGAGATAGAAAAGGCCCTGAAGGAAGTAAAAGCCGCAATGGCCGAATATGAGTTCAAAAAAGCCGTTGATTCTGCAATGTCCCTTGCGTCTTTTGGAAATACCTACTTCCAGTCCCACGAGCCCTGGAGCCTGATAAAACAGGATAAGGCCGCCTGCGGGCAGGTGCTTTACAACTGCCTTCACCTGGCAAAAGCTCTGTGCCTTATTTTTGAGCCAGTAACCCCCGGAAGCACGGAGACCGCCTGGAAAGAACTCGGGCAGGAAGGAGACCTGCACACCGCACTGTATGCTGATGCTCTCGTGCCTCTGAAAGCAGGCACAAAACTTGCAAAGCCCAAAATCCTTTTCACAAAGCTTGAAGATGACAGGATTGAGGAAATGGAAGAGATTGCAAACCAGAGAGTAAGAGCCGCAGATGCAAAGAAAGCCGCAGGAAAAGGCAATGGAAAAGAGCCCACCAAATCCGAAGGGATGGGCACTGCCGAAGAAGCAAAAACAGCCGAGAAAGCTGACACTGCAAAATCCGAGACAGAGGAAAAAGAAAAACTTCCCACGATCGAGTACGAAGACTTTGCAAAACTCGATATCCGCGTAGGAAAAGTTTTGCTTGCTGAACCTGTGAAGAAATCAAAAAAGCTCATCAGGATTGAAGTGGACATTGGCGAAGAAAAGCCAAGGCAGCTTGTTGCAGGCCTTGCTTCTTATTATGCTCCAGAAGAGCTTGTAGGAAAAACTGTAATTGTACTCGCCAACCTGAAACCTGCCAAACTCTGCGGAGTCGAATCAAACGGCATGATGCTTGCAGCCGACGATGGCGGAGAGATTGTAGCAGCCCTGATGCCGGATAAAGAGATAAAGCCGGGTTCAAGGATACGCTGAAACGACCTCTTGAATTCAAAAATACTTTTACTGGCTTAGAACCGTCTTCTAATTATATATTAGAGGACGCCTACCAGTTTATCTGACAGCGCACCCCAGAAAAGGTAGAGTTAGGCAAAAAAGGTAAAATACTATTTGAAAAGAGCAACGTGCAGGTAGAATTAAACCCTGTTATTTATTATGTAGGATTTTCATTTTTATTTTCTGTTTTTTACTCTTATTTTCTGTTTTTACTCTTATTTTCTGTTTTTACTCTTATTTTCATTTCATAAGAGTTACGGAGACTCAGTTTCATAATTTAGTGATTTTTCATTTTTTCCGTCCTTAAAACTTCACTTTTCTCTGCTAACTGCTCAAATAAACTGTAATAATCCTTGAGAAATGATTTCTTTGGCAGGAATGCCAAAGAATTATTTTACTCCGTTAATTGTTTCACTGAATTTTTTGACTAAAATCGATACGCTCCGCTACTTAATCCTTAACTCAGCTCTCAAAAATATCTTTTACTAAAGCTTAAATGGAGTAAATAATCTGAACAATTCCAGAAATGACTTTTGTGGTTTCTTGAGCAAATTTAATCTTCTCATTTGAGCAAGTTTGATCTGATTCTCAATTCCTTTATCAGTCCTGAACTGCTTCTTGTTATCCGTTTTTAGACTTTTTGAATAATAACTTTCAATAGGATTATTTGTCGCCGGCGCTCCTGGAAGATAATGGAACAAAGTAAGATTTAGCCAGTGTTTATTGATCATCCACAATCGTTTTTGAACCAATTCATCATATGTTCTTATATTTTCCATTAATTTATTGAAGTTATATTTTGCTTTTTCAAGACTATTAAGTGGAAGATTTTCCTTTTTCCGTCTTCTTTCAAGCTTTAATTCATTTCTATACTTGTAAAATTTCTTTTTTGCGTTTTTACTCCATTCCTGATGTTTTTCTTCTTTATTAACTAGATTAGGTTCTTCAGATAGAAGTTCTTCCAGAAATTTAATYTCATTCTCTCGATTGTAAAATATATTCAATAACCTGTACTTCAATAATTCCTGTTCAATTGTTGTATTTTTTGGGAAATCACTAACAATAAGCTTGTTTAAGTGCATTAAACAATATTGATGGACTAACTTATCCCCAAAAATTTCCTTTAATATATCAGGGTATCTCTTATCAAAGTCCGTAACGATAAACACAGGCTCTGATGCATCCAGATTTTTCTGTAAAAATCCCTTGATGGTTTCTGAACTCTTATCTTCAAAAAGTTCATCTGCTATCGTTCTTTGAGTTTTTGCATCCAGTAAAGTTAAACGGTATTTCTGACATCTTCCTTCTTTTGGATGTTGTTCGTCATAGTGCACCATATGTATATTTTCTGAAAATGGAACAGTTTTCTGTTCCATTTCTTCGTAGAATGCTCTTAAAATAGTGCTTTTTGATCTCGGATAGATGAAGTCCATTAT
>NZ_WJBJ01000010.1:82745-160917 GCF_020804205.1 Methanosarcina sp. DH1
TATCTGAGTAACTGGAAGAAATCATTGAATGAAGTAAAAAGTAAAGTCTTCAGATCTTCCCAAAAACTATGATCTTCTTCGTGTGTATTACCACAATTTGAGCATTTATATCGACCAATGTTGATTTCTCCAAGACCTTCTTTAGTATGAGGATTATAGCCATTATGAACCATTGGAGTACTACAAATTGAACAGACTGGAGGAATTTTTCTACGAAAAATTCCTCGTGTGGTATATTCATAATCGTTTCCAAAACAACCAAAAACGTCTAAGAGAGCAGGGAGCTCCGAAAAGTTATTAAGAGTAAGGTTTATAGTTACCATTGTTTTTGCCGTAACATCATTACATAATTATAGAATTATAATTTTGTGTAGTGATGTTACACTTACTTTTATCACTAGATTTTGGGACTGAGTCAGATCTTTTTCCAGACTATATAAATTGTTTCTGTTGTGTGGATCGCTTCTATTTTCCGGGTAGCTGTCAGCAAATTGCTGGCTCCGTGCTTATATTCCGTAAGCCGGGATTTTGAAATACTATTTCTTGGAAATCATCCGGGCTTTTAATTCACCAGGGGTGACACTATGGACAAAAAACCATTAGATGTTTTAATATCTGCAACCGGGCTCTGGATGTCCAGGACTGGAATGCTCCACAAAATCAAGCACTATGAAGTCTCAAGAAGTAAAATATCTATTGAAATGGCGTGTGGAGAGCATCTTGTTGTGAATAATTCCAGGAGTTGTAGAACAGCCAGAGCATTCAGACATCACAAATACAGGAAAACCTGCAAACGATGTAGGGTTTCGGACGAGGATATCAATAATTTCCTCACAAGATCAACCGAAAGCAAAACCAGTGTGAAGGTTAAGGTAGTTTCTGCTCCAAAGGTCAAAAAAGCCATGCCAAAATCAGTTTCAAGGGCTTCGAAGCCTCTGGAAAATCCTGTGTCTGCACAGGCATCAATGAGCACATCCAGACCTGTACCTTCGCCTGCAAAATCAGCTCCAAATCCGTCGGTTCCCGCGTCGGTTCCCGCTCCTTCACTTACAAGAAGCCAGCTTGATAGGGTTGAGGCTCTCTTAAGTCCAGAGGATAAAATTTCTCTGAATATTGCAAAGCCTTTCAGGGAACTTGAGTCCGAACTTGTGGCAAGAAGAAAAAACGATTTTCAGCGTCTCTATGTTAATGATAGAGAAGACTACCTCGGCAAACTCGAACGTGATATTACGAAATTTTTCGTAGACCGGGGTTTTCTGGAGATCAAGTCTCCTATCCTTATTCCGGCAGAATATGTGGAGAGAATGGGTATTAACAGTGATATTGAACTTTCAAAACAGGTCTTCAGGGTGGGTAAAAACCTCTGCTTGAGGCCAATGCTTGCCCCAACTCTTTACAACTATCTGCGAAAACTCGATAGGATTCTACCAGATCCGATAAAGATTTTCGAAATCGGGCCCTGTTACCGGAAGGAGTCTGATGGCAAAGAGCACCTGGAAGAATTTACCATGGTGAACTTCTGTCAGATGGGTTCGGGATGTACTCGGGAAAATCTTGAAGCCCTTATCAAAGAGTTTCTTGACTACCTGGAAATCGACTTCGAAATCGTAGGAGATTCCTGTATGGTCTATGGGGATACCCTTGATATAATGCACGGGGACCTGGAGCTTTCTTCGGCAGTGGTCGGGCCAGTCCCTCTTGATAGAGAATGGGGTATTGACAAACCATGGATAGGTGCAGGTTTTGGACTTGAGCGTTTGCTCAAGGTTATGCACGGCTTTAAAAACATTAAGAGAGCATCAAGGTCTGAATCTTACTATAATGGGATTTCAACCAGCCTGTAAGCTGGAAAGTCCGCCCAAAGTAACTAAAAATCGCTAAACACCGGTCGAAGATATTAAAACACTGTATTAAATGGCAAAAAGGAATTGCGATACTGGATGTCAAAAAGAGTTGCAGTACTAAATGGCAAAATTAATTGCAGCTCTGAAAGGCAAAAAGAATTGCGATACCTAATGGCAATATCAAATGGCAAAAGGCAAAATAGCAGTATTAATGGCAAAAAGTAAAATGGCAATATCAATGGCAATATTGACTGACAATATTGAATGGCAACATTGACTGACAATATTGAATGGCAACATTGAATGGCAATATCAATGGCAACATTGACTGACAATATTGAATGACAACATTGAATGGCAATATCAATGGCAATATCAATGGCAATATCAATGGCAATATCAAATGGCAACATTGAATGGCAATATTGATTCAAAAACGGGATGGTAAAAACTCAATATGGCAAAATAAGCTAAATGGTGAGATTAAGTTGACAATCGGCTCTGATAGGGCCGTCAAATATCTGAAGAATCTATGAGAGGGTGAAATTTTGATCCAAAAAATGGCACTTGATGAATTTGACAGTTTGGGAGAAAAAGTCATTGAAGGATATCAATTAACTGATAACGACCTGAGGGCTCTTCTTTCCCTTGAATCCAGAGAAGACCTGGAAAGGCTCTATTCTGCAGCCCGAAAAGTAAGAGATCATTATTTTGGCAACAGAGTATTTCTTAATTGTTTCATTTATTTCTCCACTTACTGTAAAAATCAATGCTCCTTTTGCTACTATAACTGTCGAAACGAGATTAACCGCTATCGACTGACCATGGAAGAGATAAAAGAAACCTGCAAAACCCTGAAAGGAGCAGGTTTTCATATGGTTGACCTGACCATGGGGGAAGACCCCTATTACTATGAAGACCCGAACCGTTTCGTTGAGCTTGTCCAGGTAGTAAAAGAGGAACTTGGGCTTCCCATTATGATTTCTCCAGGCTTGATGGATAACGCTACTCTTCTCAAAGCCAGGGAAAAAGGAGCAAACTTCCTGGCACTTTATCAGGAAACATATGACACCGAACTCTACCGGAAACTTAGAGTTGGGCAGTCATTCGATGGGCGTGTCAATGCACGTCGTTTTGCTAAAAATCAGGGGTATTGTGTAGAAGACGGAATACTCACAGGCGTTGGAAACGATATCGAATCCACCATTCTGTCCTTAAGGGGGATGAGCACAAACGATCCTGATATGGTCAGAGTTATGACTTTCCTGCCCCAGGAAGGAACCCCGCTTGAAGATTTCAGGGATAAATCAAATCTTTCGGAACTGAAAATTATCTCGGTTCTCAGGTTAATGTTTCCCAAACGCCTCATCCCTGCTTCCCTTGACCTGGAAGGCATTGACGGCATGGTTCGCCGCTTAAATGCAGGGGCAAATATTGTTACTTCTATCCTTCCTCCCGATTCCCAGCTGGAAGGCGTTGCAAACTATGACCGTGGACTTAAAGAAAGGGACCGGGACATAAAAAGCGTGATCCAAAGGCTTGAAACCATGGGTATGAAACCTGCTCGGCAGGCTGACTTCGAGGCAGTCCTGGGGTGTTAGCTTGAAAACGATCTGTCTTGTAGGCGGGAAACTCCAGGGCTTCGAAGCTGCGTATCTATCTAAAAAAGCCGGAATGAAAGTAGTTCTGGTGGATAAAAATCCGCAGGCTCTCATCCGTAATTACGCGGATGAATTTTACTGTTTTGATGTAATAAAGGAACCTGAAAAACTCCTTGAGCTCTCAAAAAAGGTTGATGCTGTACTCCCTGTAAACGAAAATCTGGCCTGCATCGAATTTCTGAATTCAATAAAAGAAAAATTCTCCTGCCCGGTACTTTTCGATTTTGAAGCTTATCGGGTAAGCAGGGATAAGAAACGCTCAAAAGATTATTTTAAGTCCATTGGAGTCCCAACTCCGCAGGACAGGCCCTCCAGCCCTCCTTATTTTGTAAAACCTCCCTGTGAAAGCAGCAGTCTGGGAGTCAGGATAATTTATGATGACAAAGAGCTTGAGGCCCTTGAACCTGACATGCTGGTTGAGGAATATGTGGAAGGTGAAGTTGTTTCTCTCGAAGTTGTCGGGGACGGAAGTCATTTTGCCGTGGTAAAAGAGACCCTGGTCCATATAGACGAAACTTATGACTGCCACATGGTAACTCCACTTCCTGCGAATCCTTTATTCAGGCAGATCTCCCATGCTCTTGCAGCAAATCTTCCCTTGAAAGGGATTATGGATGTGGAAGCAATCTTTAGCCCAAAAGGGCTCAGGGTAATCGAAATCGATGCCCGTTTCCCAAGCCAGACCCCAACAGTAGTTTACTATTCTTCAGGAATCAACCTGATAGAACTTCTTTTCCACGCCTTTACTGACGGTGTTGAGGAAATCAAGTCTCTTCCAGAGAAAAAATACTGCATTTACGAGCACCTGCTGCTCGGAGAAAACGGTGTTCTTGTTTCTGTGGGAGAACAGGTACTTTCCATGGGTAGCGACTATGGAAAATTCTATGAAGAACCCGGCATTGAGATTTTTCTTTGCAAAGGAGAAAATCCAGTATTTACCCTGATCTTCTGGGGTAAGGACAGGGAAGAAACCGGAGCAAAAAAATGCAAAGGACTTTCGGTTCTAAAGGAGCGGTTCGGAGCGATTTTATGAATGAATAAATTTGAGGACAAAAAATATACTAAAAAGAATTAAAAACTTAGATTTTAAGAAATTAAAGCTTTAAAGCTTATATTTAACGAATCTGATATCTAAAAAACTCAAATTTCAATAAATAGATATTAAAAACTTATATTCATGAAAATTATAATTTATAATCCCCAGGTTTAATGAATATAAAATTTAAATTCTCCTAAATAGGAAATGGCGATAAAAATGGCACTTTTAACCCCAAATGATTTGATAAATATTAATAGACAACTTCAGGAAGCCGACTCTGTCGTGCAAAAAGTAACAGGGCTTGATATAAAAGGCATCTGTCAAGCTCTCTACGGTACTTCCCCGCACTCCGAAAAAGTATGCATCGTGCCTGTAACTTCAGGAAACGGGATAATAGGAAACTTTTCTGCTTCCCTGCATGCAATTACACAGTATTTCGGATTTGACAGTTTTGTTACGGATATGCCGGATGTTAGCGGCTATTATGAAGCTGTGCAGAACGGAGCCGATATCATCCTTATGGCAGACGACCACACTTTCCTTGCCCATAACATCAAAAATGGAAAAATGGCCAATAATCAACCCTGCACAGGTATAATTTATGCTGAGATCGCTTCCAGATACCTGAAAGCCGACTCAAAGGACGTACTTGTTATGGGGCTTGGAAAGGTAGGTTTTCCCGGAGCAGCTCAACTTGTGCAGAAAGGCTTCAGGGTTTACGGGTATGATCCTGATGAAAGACTCCTTAAGAGAGCTGTTTCAGACCTCGGGGTTATCCCACTCGATCCTGCAAATCCGAAAAAGTTTTCCATTATTTTCGAGGCGACCCCATGTGCAAACACGATTCCTGAGGCTGTACTTTCAGAGAATTGCGTACTTTCAACTCCAGGAATTCCCTGCGCAATTTCTGAAGAGCTTCGAAAGAAATACGACGTTCAACTTGTAGCTGAGCCCCTTGGAATAGGAACGGCATCAATGCTGTATTCTGTGCTCTAACACCTTAATTTCGCTTGGCAGCCGGTTGCAGCATTTCGGCAGTCTGCTGCCCTCGCTACTTTCTTTCACTTAAGAGGATGAGCTATGGGCAAGAGAATCTGCTTTTAACTCGTTAATTATTATATCAAAACTCTAAACATTATCAATTCTTTTGAACCATATTATACTATTGTTTTAGCTCTAAGTGGTTTGTATATTCCTTCCACAACAAAATTTTTTATTTTATCGTTTGTTTAACCAGTACTTACTTATATGTAAGTAACTATCTTCTGTAGTGAGGATATATTCAAAATGGAATTCTAATAACTCAAATAAGAGCTAATGAGCACCTTCGGTGCGCACGGAAGGGAGTATTTTATGAGTAGTGGTTATGAACAAATTTATGAAAGCCTCATACCCAAATTGAGCAAATGCGATTTTTTAGAAGTTGCCGAACGGCTTGGCCTGTCTCTTCAGCCGGACGGTGCTCTATCTGTCAATTTTCTTGGCCGCGAGTATGAGATAAGTTCTCGCGGTATTAGCCCGACTGACGGCAAGCCGGTTAATGTCAACAACCTCAGTGTTCTGGCTTACTATTCATTGTCCAAAGGCGTGGGTGAACCTGCATTTTCATATGTGCCTTCTAATCTTGCCGGCACAGGAATAACATTCAGCACAAATACAAAATGGATGACTGATCCTCTTGGTAATATATTCAGTGAAGATTATGCAACATTCAGTGAAACCATGTGCAAATTAGGTGGGGTTTTTAATGGTAAGCTGAAATCGGGCGGCTATTCATGGCTTCTGAAAGCATTGCCTAAAATCCTTCTCCAAATCGTTTATTATGATGGAGACGATGAATTTCCTTGTGAAGTTCAGGTTCTGTTTGATAAAAATGCTTCACGCTTTCTGGAATTTGAATGTCTGGCTTTTTTAGAGGGATGCCTTGTAAGAGCGATGATTATGACAACTAAAACAGGTGATACAACCGGATGGGTGTAATACAACCGGATAGTGTAATACTTGTGTATATAATGTGAAATGCAAGATGTTTCTCATCTAATAAATCGGAGAACTAAGTTTATATGAATAAAAACACTATTCAATTAACTTATTAACGAGTATAAATGTTTTTTATGAATAGATATGAACGAGACTAATCAGCAAATACTATATTACGCAAGGAATTTTTTGCAATGTCGGGGCTATAATGGATTTAGTTACAAAGATATTTCTCAGAAACTGGGAATAAAAAATGCAGCAATTCATAATTATTACCCCAAAAAAGAGGATCTAGTTGCAGCTTTGCTCGAAGACAGCAGAAAGAATTTAGCTGCAAATATTGCTCAAATAGTGGACTCTGGAGGCTCAGCCCGTGATCAGCTTCAATACTACTTTGATTACGCATTGAAAGAGTTTGATGAAGGCAAAAGAATCTGCCCTCCAGGCTCGGTAATTCTCGATTTTGAGGAACTTCCGGAGAAAGTTAAAAAACAAAACCTTTTGTTGATGGATGACATCCTGACCTGGATTTCCAAAGTTCTTAAAATGGGTCTGGAACAGGGGGAGTTTAATTTCTCTGGTTCTGTAGAAGCACGTGCAGAATTAGTAGCTGAAGCCTTGATGGGTGCCAGACAATTTTCCAGTATAAGAGGAAGAAAAACGCTTGTTAGATCTATTTCTCTAATTAAAGCCGACCTTGGGTGGGAGGACTGATTTTTTCCTAACCGGTACTTACTTATATGTAAGTAAGTATATTCTATTACTACAATCGATCTACTGCTTAATCAATCTATTGCTAAAAAATTAGGTTTGCTAAAAAATTAGGTTTTCTGGCATAACTTCTGTGGAGATGCTTCAATGCCCATTATGAGTATTATTTCATGCAAGATAATGCAGGACGAAATTATCTGGATTCTTGAAAATGACTCTTCCATTGATGAAGTCCTCGTAGTTGATAATGAAAATATTCGGGAATTTGTAGAAAAGCTGGATAAAGTAAACCTTCAATATAAAGTGCTCTCTCTGGAAGACATTTCCTCACTTCCCGAAATCAAAAGCGAATGCAAGAAATATACGGTTCTGATTCATCTGATGGAACTGGGTCTTCATATAAGTCCTAAAGAGTTGAAAATTAAGGTATATGAGACTATACAGACTCTTGCTCCTTTTTCATCTGGGATTTTGCTCTTTTACGGTTTATGTGGGAATGTACTGGGGGACGTTGAAAAAGATTTTGAATGTAGTTCAATCTCATGCCCGGTCCGCATTCTTAAAGACAAAGATCACAGGATTGTAGATGACTGTATAGGGGCTACTGTGGGAGGAGTCAAAAACTATCTAAGGATACTCAAAAGTGTTAGTGATGCTGGAACATACCTTTTTACTCCCATGTACAGCAAAGGCTGGCGGGAAATACTTGACCTGAATAAGCTAAACAAAGACCCTGCCAAAGCATTGAAATTAATGAAAAAAACCCACGAAATGATCGGTTACAAAAGAGTCGCCAAGATTAATACCGGTCTTGAATACACTGAAAATTTTGACGCTTCTATTCGGGAATTTGCAGATTTGTTTGATTTCGAAATTTTGGAATTCGATGATGGTAATCAGGAAATTTTTAAAGATTGCTATAACGAACTCAAAATGGAGATCTAGGAAAAATCAAAATGTTGAAAATATTTTATATTTGTAACTGAATGGTGAGTGGATGCCTGTACTTAGTATAATTGCCTGTGAAATGCTTGAAGACGAACTGGCGTATGTCCTCTCAGAAGACCATGACTTAAATCAATTGATTGTAGTTGAAAACAGGCAAAGTCTCAGGTTTGTTCGAAAGCTTAAATCCGTAAATTGCCAGCCAAAACTTTTTCCTCTGGACAAAGTACCTATTTTTTTAAAAGAGGCAAATAACTCTGTATATAACTCTGTGTCTGTGAATATTTTGAAACTTTTTTTGAAATTTCCGTTTTTTAAGAAAATACCTCATAATACCGGAGGAAAGAGTAAAGAAAAGAACAGGGAAAAACCTATTGTCGTTGTAAATACTCTGAAGCTTGGCCTGCACGCAGATTGCGAACTCTTAAGGTCTGAAATCTACCAGAATATCAGGAAAATGGCAGCTTTTTCAGATGGTATTCTTATTTTCTATGGAAATTGTGGGCATTCTTTAAGGAACACGGTAGCGGATTTTAAAGATCTTCCTTGCTCTCTTTATTTTCTCAAAGATGAAAAAGGAGAGATTGTGGATGACTGTATCAGCGTGTCTCTTGGGGGCAACGATAATTATGCTGAAGTTATGCAGAGTGGGAAAGGTGTAGGTATGATATACTTGACTCCTATGTGGGCTTCCAGCTGGAAAGAAATGAGAATGGAGTCAAATAACACTTCTGACTTTAATGACAGTTTTTTGAAAAAGCATTATAAAAGGGTCGTCAAAATCAGTAATGAGATTTCTATGGGAAGTGAATTCGATAAAAATGTCTTAAATTATGCCCGGACTTTTAATATGAGTATTGCCGAAATGGAAGGCAGTATGGAAATAGCAAGTAAGTCCTATCTAAGTGCCAAAAATGATGTCTGCAAAAAAGCAGTGTCAGATTAAAAACAATTGAAAGGGTCTGTTGAAAATAAAAGAAGGAAAAACAAAATCCCGAAGACAAATCCTGAAGACAAATCCTGAAGACAAATCCTGAAGACAAATCCCAGTACATTATCAAATTTTTCTATAAAGTCCCAGGGTACTTAGAGTCAGTGCAGTGGCATTGATATCATCGTCTTTATTTCCCCAGGCTCCGTTTTCGTGGACATTTTCAAGGAGCCAGTGGACTGAATCTTCAACTTCATCTTTAAAACCTGCAAGAAGCAGGGCCTGGATTGCAAGATTGCTTGTGGAAATATGTTTCCAGCCACCGTCCGGCTCTTTTTTTGAAAGGATCCATCTGGCTTTTTCCTGGATAAAAGTCTCAAAGTTTCTGGTTTTTGCCAGATTATCCTGCTTTTTGAGAGCTGTAATTATGAGGGATGTGGTGCCGACCTGTTCCCAGGCAGGGCAATAGTTTTCGGATAGCCAGTTGCATCCGTCTTTATCCCGAGTTCCCATGTCTGCAAGAGCTGCAATGGCATAGGCTGTATCGTAAACGTCCCCATTCCAGGAATTTTCTTTTTTTCTGGCAAGCAGCCATCTTGCTGAAGCCATGAATACGATTCCTTCTGTTGAAAGGGCTGAGCAGGCCCTTGCGGTGTCCCTGATTGAAGAGTTCCAGGAACCGTTATTATCCTGTTCAAGAATCAGGCGGGTTATGTAAGGGTTTGGGAGTGCCCATAGGGCATGCGCGGATAAGGTACTTGAAAGTTCCTTTACGGACTGAATTTGCTGGGCAGAGAGCCATTCAAAACTGTTTTTCACAATATCGAGTTCCAGGTTGCTTGACATTTTATTGTGCTTTTCAGGCTTCATATATTAATACCTGACTGCATAATCCTTTACTCAATTTCTAAACTTTCTTTCTTAGGTATTGCACAGAATCACAAATTATATCTAAAATTACGCATTATTATGCATAATGGTGCGCCCAAGGAAACGAAAATTGGTGAATTTCGAGCATCAAATGAGGCACTTCAAACCCGGGGATTTAGAAGAGGATAATTTAGAAAAGGATTATCTGAAAGAAGTAGTCCTGACAGTTGATGAACTTGAAACCATGAGATTAAGTTTCCTGGAAAATTTATCCCAAACAGAGGGTGCAACTTGCATGGATATTCACCAATCTACTTTCCAGAGGACACTTAAAAGAGCACTTGTAAAGATAACCGAAGCACTTGTTTATGGAAAATCAGTACGAATCGAAGGAGGAGACTATAGGATGCCAGGAGGAGACGGTAGTGGTCCCGAAGGTAGGGGACCTGGAATGGGCATAGGTGGAGGAGGCAATGGAAGGTGCAGTAACCGTGGAAGAAGTTCTGGAGGTCCCGAAGGAATGTGCATCTGCCATGAATGCGGATATGAGTCGCCTCATAAACCGGGTGTTCCCTGTATTGAGGTCAAGTGTGAAAAGTGTGGCACTCCAATGGTCAGGAAGTGACTTTTGAAGCGGACAAAAATAAGAGAATTGAAAGAAATAGCTTCCCGGATAATATTTTTTGAATCGAATCAAGATTTAAAATAATTATCTGGGTGGAAGTCTTTTTGCCAGCTCTTGGTCAACTGAGGGAATGACATATTCGTTTTTATCGACACCTCTCAGTTTGGCAATAATTTCGTTGTCGTTTTCCTCTTCTTCTACCTGCTCTTCAACGTACCATTGCAGGAAAGAAGCTGTAGCTTCATCCTTTTCAGCATGGGCAAGCTCTACCAGTTCATGAATTGAGCGAGTGATGAACTGTTCATGCTTCAGTGTCTGCTGGAACATATTCATAGCTGTTCCGAATTCCATAGGTGGCTCTTTGATCTCCTTAAGTCTAACCCTCCCACTCTGGTTGTTTACGTAATCAAAGAGCTTCATTGCATGAATGCTTTCTTCTTCAACCTGGACTCTAAACCAGTGGGCAAAGCCCGGAAGCCCAACTGATGAACTATAAGCTGACATCGCAAGGTACAGATAAGACGAGTACAGTTCTTTATTGATCTGTTCATTCAGTGCTTCTTCCATCTTTTCACTCAGCATTGATTTCCCCCATTCCTTTTTTGAAAAGTTTTCCTCCGGCTTTTCATTGCGTCTCTTCATATACGATATTTTCTGAGACTTTTTTATCCCTTTTACCGCAACTGAAGACTCTTTCAGGTTTAAATCCCGCACGTACGACAAGTACCGGAACCTTTGCATGCCTTACAACTTTTTCTGATACGCTTCCAAGCATAAAACGTTCAGTCCCGCTTTTTCCAGTAGACCCTATGACAATCATGTCAACTTTATGATTCTCAGCAAAATCCAGGATTTTTTCAGCCGGATTTCCTTTAAGCAGTATGAGCGCAGCTTCTATTCCTGCAGCTTTTGCATTTTCTTCTATGAGACTTATTGCTTCACTACCAATTATCTCAAACTCTGCGTAGACATTTTTTACCGACGTTTCATCCATCAGAATTGAGTCAAGAAAAGTTACATCGATAACATATACAGCATAGACCTTTGCCCCACTGTTCTTCGCAATTTCTATCCCGAAATCCGCTACGTTTTCAGAAGCTTTTGAGCCGTCAGTAGCGATCAGAATTCGTTTTTGCGGTTTGGATTCAAGTTCACTGCTTTCCTCTATACCTACTCCCCCCGTACTTATTCTCCCCTATACTTACTCCCCTCATCCGTACTTACTTTTCTACTCCCCTCATCCGTACTTACTTTTCTACTCCCCTCATCCGTACTTACTTTTCTACTCCCCTCATCCGTACTTACTTTTCTACTCCCCTCATCCGTACTTACTTTCCTCTATACTTACTCCTCTTAGAGTACGGATCTATTAATTAGATATATTATATCTGGTATTATTGAGACAATACCGGAATCCATCTTATTGTTTACTAATTTATATTTTTAAATTGCTTTCATGATCGGAAACTTGATTATTCAAAAGATCAGTTCCAGGATAAGCTTCAAAATAAAAAAATTTGAATTTGAGATTGACTCACTAAAAAGATTAGATTGTCTAAGTTGGCTAGATTACCAAGTTGGCTAGATCGTTTAATTTAGGAGTGTCTAAGGCTCATTCCCGCGACTTTATTTGTGGGATACAGCCGTCAACTCTCTTACAATACCTTCAATGATGCTGTTTTTGCATTTTCGAGTATATACTAGATTGTCAAGTTTTGTTCTGGAGGCTGTCACCTACTCAGAACTGATTATTCCTGTATCAATTTTTTCTCACTTTTATGCCGTTCTCGGACAACCAGAACCGGAATTTTTGCATGCCTTATAACTTTTTCAGATACGCTTCCAAGTAGTACGCGCTCATATCCACTTTTCCCAAGCGAACCCATTATGATCATATCGATATTATTATCCTCTGCAAAAGTGACAATTTTCTCAGCCGGATTACCTCTAAGCACCCTGACTTCCACTTCCACTCCTGCAGCTTTTCCAATCTTTTCTATATAAGAGGTTGCTTCACGGCCTTCTTTTTCAAATTCTTCAAGTACTTTGTCTGACCAGATTTTATCCAGTGGAACTGAGCGATAAGGTGTCGTGTCGATGACATAAACAGCATATATTTTTGCTCCACTGCACCCAACCATTTCGATTCCAAAATCTGCGGCTTCGTTTGCAGTTTCTGAGCCATCGGTAGCGATTATTATCTGCCTTCTCGGTTTAGATTTAATTTCAATATCTCCTTCCATAATTACCCCTCATGTTCTCTATTTGTGTTTCTGAATTTGTATTCTCACATTCCGGATTCTCATCCTTTTTACAGGTTTGAGACTTTTCAGTATGTTCAAATACACAGGCCGCAATCAGAATCCTTCAAACTTGCATTCGATGTTCTGACCACCACATTTTACCCTCTATCTGAATATTGATGTGTTCATATTAATAATTTTCATTCAATTGTTTCCCAAAGAAAAGAAAGAGTTGTCTATGAAGGCAAAAAGTATATACATTGGAATATAATTACTAAAGAGGAGGGCAGATCTTGAGAAAATTGGGAACCAGGTCTACTCAAACATTATTTTTGAGAAGTTTCTTTTTAATATTCTTTGTTACTATTTTCACCTTCGGGAGCGGCTGTATTAAAAGTTTTGAAGAAGAAAGCTACTACAATGTTCGGGATATGGACATCTCAGCAGACCGTATAGGGGCGGCTTTCATAGACTTGAACGTCACAACGTATGTTGAAAAAGTTCAGGGGGACAGTGCGAAGAACACCTCGCTTCTCCTTAAAGCCTATAGCCGGGAAAGCGGACTGCTTGAAACTCAGAAGAAGATAGAACTCGGAGCGTTAAAGAAAGGAACTACCAAATCAGTGAGTCAGGTCCTGACACTTCCGAAAGCTGAAGGATACGATCTTCAGAGTGTCCTTTTTGAGGACGATGTGCAGAAAGGCAATGGCAAAATCAAAGTTTACAACCTGGATGCTCTGCCTGCAGATGTACAGGAAACAGGTCTTGGGATTCCCGAAATGGATTTCCGGGTGAAAAAAGTGGAAGACGGAAAAGTCCTTGTTGAAAATGATATCTATCTGACAAATGAAGGTAGGGAAACCAGCAAAGATTTTCGTATGCTTGTTAAGGTACGTGAAATGGATGCCGGACTCCTTGCGGATAAAGTCTGGGCGCACACAGGAGAAATCAAACCTGAAGCCACAGTTATCCAGACTGTCAATCTGACAATGCCTGACAAATACAATTACGTTGTAGAAGTCCTTATCTGGAGCAATGATACTATTGTCGAGCGTGGAGAAGACTATATTCAGCTCAACCCCATAGTCGAGGTTAAAGATAAAAGTACCACTAAAGCTCGGGAAATTCAGACAAGTGAATTTGAAAATTTGGTGGAAGCCGAAGAAATTCCTGAAGAGGGATATACAAGTGAAAAAGAAGCTGCACCAGGATTCAGCTTATTTTTATCCGCGGTCCTGTTCTGTTCGGCAGTAATTCTGAGGAGGCGGTTTACATGAGTGAAAACTTAGACATGAAACCAGAGCCAAAAGCGGAAAAAGTGTCAGATATGAGGGAGAATTTCAAAAAAGGGGCCTTCCTTATTTCAATGCTGCTTCTTCTTGTAGCCACTTTCCAGCTCTATTTCTCCATAGAGAGGATAATTGAAATCTGGTTTGAGTATCAATATATTCCAATTTTCAGGGCGGTTTACAACTTCCTTGTCTTGATTGCAAGTCTGTACATCATCAGGCTGTACATTGTAAAGCGCTGAAAAAGAAAATACTGGAAAAAGAAAATACTGGATAAATAAAATACTGGATAAATAAAATACTGAATAACGAAAATACTGAATAAATAAAATATTGAATATCTAAAATACTGGAAAATGAAAATACTGGAAAAAGAAAATACTGGAAAAGTTTGAAAATTAAAAACTGCTAATTGAGAGAGGGCTGAAAGGAGAGGTTTGAAGGTTTGAAATCTCAGGCCTCTTCAATCAGCTTTTTTACGGTTTCAAGCACTAAAACGGCATCTCCTCTTTTTACGTCAACCTCATTGCCTGTACAAAAATCCAGAACGGATTTTTTCTTTTCTTCCGGGATCAGTCCCCTTTTCACTCCTTCTTTTACAAGCCCGAAATAGCTCCGGTCAGGGTAATAAGTGTCAATTGCAAGTTTCAGAAGACCCTCATGTTCTTCCTGACTCACAAGTCCTGATGCGAGTGCGGCTTTCAGCGTTTCTCTTATATTGACAAGAGGCACGGAGATGGGCTCGAATGTGTCAGGATTTGTGCTTACTGCAACTTCATCATCGGATTCGATTACACCGTCTCTATACCATTCGTAAACCTTTCCTACACCTATCATCCCATGGGTGTCCAGTTCCGAAGCTCTGAGGGCTCCCATGCTTGCGCCTCCTACTACTTTTACTCCTGAATTAAGCGCAGATAGAATCTCCCTGTGCCCTACAGCCGCCCTGTCAAAAAAGATGCCATCTATTATTCCTATAACCTTATACCCTTCCTGGACGAATTTTTCAAGCTGGAATCTGCGTACAGGAGGCTGGTAATTTGCCTTGAGGATTTTTCTTGCGTCCTCATGGCTGATGCTGTTGCCTGTAAAGATTACCGCTTTTGTTTTCATCGTCTCTTCCATGGCTTGTCATTTTTGTTTCTGGAGAATTCTTTCTTTCTTTGAGAACCGATCCTTTTTCCTTTCCGATCTCTGTCAATAGTGAAAAGTTCGAATCCGGGAATTATTACTCGGACAACCGGCACTTTAATCTCTTCTCTTGAGAGGTCCACCACCAGCACTTTTTCGGCAAGGCCCTTAAGTTTTTCGAGGATCACATCGATGTTTTCTGCAGGGCTTTTTCTGGACAGGTCCTGCACTTCAGAAAGAGAAATTTTTTCTCCTTCTTCGAACCAGAACCGGTTCAAACGTTTCATGCGGTCGTATCCTACACTTCGAATAAAGCCTTCTCTATCCGTATCTTCCCTTGCTCCCTGGATTTGAACTACTCGCGACTGGGCAGCTTCGGTTATGGCCCGTGAAACTGCAATTTCGGGTTTCAGGTGGGAGCCTGCCCCCATGACAAGAAGCGCGGGATCTTTGAGTTTTACGTCGTCAGTTACCGCAATTACTGTCGGAATGCCGGTATCGCTCGGAACCAGCCAGATTTTGAGCTCTATTCCTGCATCTTTAAATTTGCTGGCAAGTTCGTACAAATATCCGTTTTCTTCAGTCAGCACGATTTCTTTTCCGAGATTGCGGGAAAACTGTGCTATGCTGATTGCATCCCTTTCTATAACCTCGAGCATCCCGTGGAGAATAGCTTCTTCAATCACGTTTCCGGACGCCAGCCCATTGGTATTGCTCAGGAAGAGTTTCTGGCATTGTCCGGGCGAGTCGTACGGATGGTAAACCGAGTTAGAGCTTACGAGCACTTCTTCATTGTTCATCAAATCGTATGCTCCAACCCATTCAAGCAAAGACTGGGGAAGATAAGGCTGGGGTAGCAGTAGTGTTTCCGGGTCGAGCACTGTGCATCTTTCTGTGGCTCTGATATAGGATTCCACAAAAGCCGGGGCAGAAATCTCACCTTTAATATTTGCGTTCAGGCCAGGCCTTTCTGCAAGGCAGCGCTCAAAGCTCTCCATTATCGCTGAAATTCGGGCCCGCTGCTCGGTTGAGCCCTTGCCTGAGTATATACTGATCGCTCCCTTTGCGGCACTGGGGCGGATTGCCGAAAAAATAGGGATTCCGAGCCGATCAAGGTTTGTAATATCTGCAATTCGGGTAACCCCTATCTTTTTTACCTCATCTTTAGTGTTTTCCAGGGTTGTGGCTTCGTCATATACTCGCTGTGTACCTTCGAGATATGAGATCGATCTGTCAAGTTTTATTTCAGGCATAATTAGAAACCTTCCGTCTCTTGTTATATATTTTTTGATTTTTCGGGTATAGAGTCTTTTCAGGGGATTTTATGTAATTTCTCTTAAAGACTTTGGGAAGATAAACGTAATGCAAACAAGGCGCAAACATACTGCAAATTTAATACAATGCTGCGGACATCTGCGAACAACTGCAAGCATCTATGAACATAATACAAATAGAGTACAAACAGAATAATTCTATATATTGAAGGATCTATAAGTATGTAAGAGGGCTTATAAGGGGGTTTTGTCCGATGAGTATCAAAAAATTGTTTCTGGAAGAGAATGTAGGAGGCTTTGATCTCCTGTTTCGAACTATGTATGGGGTACTTTCAACTCTCGCACTGTCAACAGGTCTTGTAAAAAGATTTCCCTGGAAATGGATTGTTGTGGTGATGGCTTTTACGGGGCTTTGCAGTTCAATTCTGAGGCACTGCACTCTCTATTCCATTCTTGGGATCAGTACCGCAAAGAAAAAGGAAGCTTCTATACAGGAAGCTTGTCAATAAACAGTACTTCAGGAGATATTAATTCTCCATTTTATTTTTCAACAGATCCCACTCTCAAAATTAAATTTATAATTTCAAGTCGGTTTTTCTCAGAATTCTATTCAATGTTTGCCTTTTCTCTATGTTTTGAATTTTCATTCATGCGTCTTCGGTTAAGTGAGAAATCATGACAACTTGAGTTAATCTTCTCACATCTCATATATCTTTATAAATTAAAAGCTGGAAAAGGATATCGATTTCATGTAAATCGTCCAAAATTTAAGGCCGGTTTCCAGTGAAAAATCGATAGCTCTCAGGCAAGAAAATTCCTTAACCGATGTTTTCAACATTTTTTTACCGACTTTTCGAATAGGCTCTTACATGCTTATTCTGAGATTTTTGCAATGAATCTTTAAGATCGTCTTAAGACGATTTACGATAACACTTTATTGTAAGTATACTCAGAGTTATGAATAAATATGGGATGATAGCTTCCAGTAACGATAGAGTGCTTGTAGTTATAATAATAGAAATAGGATCAGTAAACCAGAAATGATTATACCATGATTTGTTATAAACATTGTAATACCAAAAACTGTTATACATATTATATATATTATAAAAGAACAACGGGACAAAGAAAGCAATAAACAATTTCAGGTAGTTCGATTTTTTCATCAAATGGTGGCAATCCTTTCTTTTCACCCTACAGAACAGATATAAAATAGCTAATATTACTAAGGCGCCAATTACAATGTATATAACAGGTATCCCATATACTGTTACAGCATGACTAGAAACCGTTTTTTCTGCAGCACTAGAGCCATAGATTGCAGTTTCATTATTCATGCTGCTTTATACGTTACTAAAAGTTAAGTATTTTTTTAAGTGCCACATGCTTATATGGTGATGATCTGCATTCTGATTACTCTGTTTTGAGATTCATGTACAAAGGTTAAAACATGTAATCTAAGTAAATGATATAGGTGATTTTTATTGAAGTCAATATATGGTTTAATTTTTCTTTTTGGAGTTTTATGTCTTATCTTCGGAACATTAGATTTTATATCTCTACACGATGGTCGATTATTGGCATCATCCTGGATTTTGGGCGTTTTCCTTATAGGATACGTAATAAAACAACAGAAGAAAGACAAAGGCTCTTAAGCACAAAGTGATGCGTTGAAGGCCATAATACCTGATTGTTTCTCATGTGTTTTTGGCTAAGTGCGGAATCGTGATAAATTGTCTCCGTTTCCACAACATTTGTCAAATATTTCTCTAAATTATGAGGTGGAATAGAGAACCGATTTCATGTAAACAGGCCAAAATTTAAAGCCGACCTCTAATGCAAAATCGATAGCTTTCAGGTATGAGAATTTCTTAACCGATGACCAATGATTCCACATTAATAAGAACTATTTTCCTGGTCAGAAGACTAATTAATTACTCTAAATTGGAAATTTAACAGCATAATTCTAAGTTTTGAGACAGGCTCATAAGTTAAAATTATTCTTTTAGTTAACGTCCTCTCAGCTAAAAATAACTCTTTTAAAAAGGGATTCTTCCAGTTAAATATAATTTACTGGATAAATATAATTTTTTCAGTTAAAAACACCTTTCCTTCAAAACATCCTTTCCAGAGCTTCCCTGCCAGTCATTCCGGGTTCGACCCCGAGTTCCCTGGCAAACTGGGTTACTTCAACGACCTGGGCTTTGAGCATATCTTCAAAACTCTGTACACCTTTTACCTTCGCTGCCGTGTCCCCAAGTGCCTCTGCAGCATTTACATTCAGGTAGCCGCACATCAGGAAGCCTTTCTCTGCCCTTATAACCAGAAGAGGGTATTTTTGCATCTCAAAGCGGAGGCCAAGAGCACACCCTTTTTCAAGCTGAATCTGTTCAATAAGCATATTTTTCAGAATAGTTTTAAACCAGATTAACTTTTTGGACTACCTGATAAAACCATATAAAGATGTCTTTGAAAAATCCAGAGGATTTGCTGGCTTCTACAGCTTTTCCGGCAGCTCCGGTTTTATTTACGGTTGCATTGGTTTTGTTTTCTGCGTTCTGCTCAATGATTCTTTCTCTTTCCTGCATCTCGGCTTTGTAGGTTTCATTTTCAGAAATCCAGAGAGTTATATTTTTTTCCGAGCTGAAAGTGCCTTTAAGAACTGTGGTGTTGTTCTCATATTCCTGACTTTTGCTATTCAGCCCTTCTGTCTTTTCGACATCAAAGCCTGCAGGCAGATTGATTGTGACACTCGAGGTCGGGGTACCCATCAGCCAGATATTTGCTTCCCGACCAATCGGTTTCTCAAAAATATAACTTACAGTTGCAGAATTAGTCATTGATGAGGTTTTTTCAATCTTGCCCAGAGCTTCTGTTGAGAGTACGAAGTCAACATCTGTTACTTTAACTGGCTCTGAAGTGCCATTGAGTTTCACATCAGGTTTTGTTTTTATAGATTCTTCCATTTTATCTCTGAGAATAGATCCTGCTTTCAGGATTTCCCATGCATTAACAAATCTATCACTGTTTCCTGCTTCCAGGTCTATGAAACTCCTGAAGACAATAGATTCATTGCCCGTAATTTGTTCTTGATATTCCCAGGTCATTCCGCCCCTTTCCAGCGTAATATTATTGCTGGGTACAAAGGCAGCGGTACAGGGCTCTGCCAGAAAGGCAGGCATAAAAAGGGTTATTATCAGAAAACCGGTTAAAAAAAGATTGTATCTTTTCAAGGCGCTCAACTCATGTTTTTTTAGTTTTTTAGTTTTCTGGCTTTTTGCTAACCTCTACTCTCTCCATCTTTTTAGTCCCGGTTCATTTTCAATTTATTTACAACTTATTTTAATTTATTCTCTATCTAGTTTTCTCTCTATTTTCAATTTCATTTTCTCTTCATTTTTCGGGTTTTACTTTGTTGTAACCTCGCAGCCGTCCTGGGTTATTATTATAGTGTGTTCTGCCTGGGCTACAAGCCCTCCTGAACTTTCAAGAAGTACAGGATAAGAGTGAATAATTCCTGTCTTTTCGAGCTGGAGTAATACGAAATCCAGTTTATCGGATTCAAGCCAACGCTTTGCAAAAGGCAATTCCCTGTATTCTTCAACCTGTTTCAGGACATTCCGGACTGCAGGCAAACGGACAGGCTTTTTCCTTATAAGGCTGTATATCTCGGCCCAGTTTCCGTCATGGACAGCACCGCCTCCGTCCGTTGCAAAGGGCTCGATAGCGAGCACATCTCCTTCTTTTAGAATCACTCCCCCTTCCACATGTCGGTTGGGGACTGCAGGATCATCGTGGGCTTCATACTGGGAAAGCCCGTGACCTGTCAGGTTCATTATCGGGTTCAGTCCGTAACCGCGAATGCTGTTCTCGATTGCAGCTCCTAATTCCCCGGTAGAAATTCCTGGCTTTGCAAGGTCAATGGCTGCGGCAAGAGCCTCCTCTGCGGCTTTCGTAATGTCGGAATTTCCTGATAAGTCAACAGTTACAGCCGAGTCTGCAATATATCCGTCTACGTGGACCCCGAGGTCCAGTTTAACCATATCCTTCCCAAAAACGTCAGTATCGCCTATCTTAGGGGTTGCATGTGCAGCCTCCTGGTTTCTTGAAATATTGCATGGGAAAGCAGGCTTACCTCCTAGCTCTATAGTCCGGTTTTCCACAAAATCTGCAACTTGCAGCAGAGTGTTTCCTACCTTGACCATTTCCACGGCTTCGGCCCTGACAATTTTCAGAATCCTGCCTGCTTCCCTATATTTCTCAAGGATATCTTGCTTATTGTGCACATTATCGGTCATATTACCCCTTGTGAATATTGTTATTGTAATTTATTGTAATTTATTAAAATCTTGTTGAAATCTTGTTGAAATCTTGTTGAAATCTTGTTGAAATCTTGTTGAAATCTTATTGAAATCTTATTAGAATTATTGATAAATTGTAATTTTACTGAAACATACTTGAATTATTAAAGTCTTATTGCAATTTTATCGGAAAGTACCGGAACTTTAACAGTTTTCCTGAGTATGTTGTGGATAATCTTTTCTTTTAACAGACTATCTTCGATTTGAGCAAATTAAATATTGTCATTTAAATATAAATATATAACAAATCCTTTCAATTGTAATTCTTTTATACTACAAATCTCTTTTCTAGCCCTGTAAAGTTCTGACATCCATTTTCGGTGACCAGGGCCATATCCTCAATTCGTATTCCCCCGATTTCAGGGTAGTACAGACCAGGCTCAAGAGTGATCACATTGCCTACCTCAAGTAAAACCCCATTTTCTCCGACTCCCGGGAGTTCATGTATGTCGAGCCCTACCCCATGTCCTGTTGAGTGGATAAAACCTACCTTTGCACCACTTCGGTATGTGTCATAACCTTGCGCTTCGAAGAAATCGCAGACAGCATTATGCACATCAGACGCCTTTACTCCTGGCTTAACCATTTCAAAGCCTTTTTTCTGGGCTGCAAGTACAGTTTCATACATCTTTTTGAGCTCTTCCGAAGCCTTTCCATGCAGGACTGTGCGCGTCATGTCCGCAAAATATCGTTTTTTCTTGCTTCTCGGGAAAATATCCAGGATAATTGGGGCGTTTGCCCTCATAGGGCCGTCAGTCGTTCCATGGGGGTTTGCTGTATCCTTGCCACATGAAACAATAGTTTCTTCTGCCTCGCATCCATAGTCAAGAAGGGTATGATCTATAACCGAAAGCACTTTAGCTCCTGTCAGTACTTCCCCTGAGTGGTAGAGAAGGCCGTCCCTTTCTTCTGCTTCTGAGATCAAGGCTATAGCGGCTTCCATAGCCTTTTCTCCAGCCATCTGGGCATACTTTATGGCTTCAAGTTCTTCCGGCCTCTTCAAACTCCTGATTTTTCGGAACGGGCTTTTTATTGGGACTACGGAAAAGCCCGCTTCTTTAAGGTAATTTGATTCAAATACCGGGAAATCGTATGGCACTGCGACTTTCTTAATTCCTTCTCTCGCAAGCAGCTCGGATATGCAGGCTGCATAGGCAATAGATGGATCTTTTTTCTCCTTCATCTTCTCTCTGTAACCCAGATCCTGCAATGTTTTTATTGTCGAAACCCTTGACTCGATCTCAGCTCGACCTTTTTCCATATCCGAAATAAAAAGTATCTCTTTTTCTTCGTCGGTTTGCAGATATGCAAAATCGTCGGAAGCCAGGAAGCGGGTTACGTAATAAATATCTGAATTGTGAAGATTCCCTGTCATAAGATAGGCATCGGTACCTGCCTCTTCAAGGGCCTTCTTTATACTGAACTCTGGTTCGGTCATGAAGGGTAATTCTAGCTTTGTGCATAAAGGTCTTATTGTCAGGGCTTTTTTCCTTCCTTCCGTAAGATTTCTTCTTTAATTTCATATTTCAGAACAAAAAGCTCTTCAAGCATCCCAAAATAACGGTTAAGAGAAGCTGTCATTTCATCCGAAAACCTGAGAAAACACACATATTTTCTTCTCCCCAGCTCGTTTACCCAGGCTTTATTCTCAGTTTCTCCTTTTTCGATTTTCCAGAAAAGCTCGGTAGCGCAGCCAAGAATTTTTCGAACGCTTGAGGTCAATTCCTTTCGAATTTTTTCCTTTTTAAATTCCATGTAGTCTCTGGAAATATCAGGCTGAAACAGTGCGTTTCTATGGATCCAGTAATCGCCGTGGTTAAGATGAGTTTCTACAATATCTGAAATTTTGAGGGACAGCTCCTTCAGGTCTAAGTTTGATTCCCCGGGTTTTTTGTTATGAAGTCTTAAGTTCTCAGGAAAAGCTGCATTTTCTGGAGAGTGCGCAGCTATTTCAATTTCTCTTTGAATCCATTCGGAGGTGAATTTTTTGGTAGCTTCAATAAAATCGAGGGTTTCAAGCTCCATTTTTTCTCTGGTATCTTCTAACTTTTCCTGTATGCTATCCAGCTCTTCCTGAGGATCGTCAGACTTGACCGCTTCAATTTCCATCTTTCATTCTTCCAGCTCTACCTTTCCAACTCTACATTTTTTCGCAGTAATCACTAGTTCAATTTTTTTATATGTTACGTTTACTTTAAATACTGCTCGTATAATATGAGAATTTATATAAACTCAGATAAGTTTAATATACCTGTTAAGGCAAAAGAGAGCTCGTAAGAATCAAGGTGACCCTAATAAACTCTACTATTAGATGTGGAATGCCTATATCTTTTTTATTTATCCAGTTTACTGGTAAGGGTACAGAGTATGTGAAAAAAGAGGAAGTATTAAGAAAATGATAGAAGATATACTTTACTTTGGAAACTTAATTTTCTTTCTTTTTTTATGTGAGGTAACATTTCGGGTTGTGTTTAGCGTTATCCGAATATGCTTGAATAAAGGCGGAAGTCCCAAAAGCAACGAATACCACAGATTATATGAAGAAAGTATGGAATGGATGAGGCAAGGAAGTCGGAACCCTCACAGACGATGAATGCTACAGATTATTTGAAGAAAGTATGACTTGGATTCAGAAGTGATGAGTTCAAAAGTACTTAGAAAAGTTTTTATTTTTTACTCAAAAGTAATGAGTTTAAAAGGCTAGTGTACAATAATTTCTGTAAATTTTGATTTTACACATTATGCACAGGTTTTATTGTAAAACCTGCGCATCAATGAAAATGTGAATTGACAAGTTTATAAAACAGAATTATTTTGGTAAAACATTTAATTCTTGTATCCGAATATCTTATTATATTTTCGATGATTGACCAAATCGACTACAATTACTAAAGTTTCGTCACCTGAATTCCCATCCATGACCGTTTAAAGCATTCTCCAATAAAGTGGAAGTTCTACACGAAAAAGGTTTGTAATCCCATACTTTGTTCTATAATCAGGAGGAATGAGATTTTTTGCAATTTGTTGCCCGTACTGAAAATTCCTTTTTAGCAATTTCACTTTTTGAAGGAATGCGTTAAGGAGTGTTTCTTCCTGTTTTGAGTCTGGAGCCTTAATTTTAAGAAATTGATAGACCTCTTCCGCTTCCGGAGTCAATCTTATAACTACTCGCTTCATACTGAACCTGGATCAAAGTAAGTTTAACATCTAAAGGTATCACAGTTCAAGCCCGTGAGTCGCCACGTTTCTTAAATTTTTATTATCGTTTTTTATCCAGGTTATACCTCTTAACCCCACAGCAATTTTATTACTTTTTTCAAGATATTCCAAAATAGTCATTAAAGTATTGTGATTTACCTGCTTTGGAAGTGCTCTTTTTAGCTCCGCTATGGTTATTACACTGTTCGGGGAATTTTGGATAGTATCTTCTACCATGAGAATAGTATTGAGTGTCGGAGAAGGTTTTGTTTTATTGCAATGTAGGGCTTCTGTCATGACTCCACGTCCATATTTTTAATGAAAACGTAATAAATAGTTATTAGTTAATAAACTATTGATATTCATGCATAACTATCTTTTCTTACAAATTTTCTAATACAAAACAGAAACAAAGGATTGAATAAAAAAGAAAAAAGATCAAATTGCGGGCGGTCACCCCACTCTAAAAATGGGGTATGCTTCGGGCCGCCCGCCCGGTTACTTGGATACAGATAATTAGGTTCTGTTGTAAAAAATCTGGTTACTTTACAAAACAAGTGAAAACCTTCACAATTAGGAAAGTTAATCATTCTCACGACCCGGAAAAATAGTACATAAGGTATCAATTATAGCCTCAAAGTACGAGAAGAAAATTTTTTCAACACAACCGTTTGTTCTATATTGCCTGAACTTCTAATATTTTTAAGGAACTATAAGTAAGCTTTTCATATTGGTGTAGAAATAGAAGTTATTTAACTAAAAATAAGGGGGACTACTGGAACTGGTTTCTTCCAAAATTACTCCTGTTTTTTCTCTGGCAGCATTTGCAGTTATTCACAGCCTGACTGCGAGCCTGCCCTTCAAACGTCTCCTCGTGAGGGGCCTGGGTTCAAGGGCAGATTGGTTGTATCTACCGGTATATAGCCTAGTTGCAATGCTAACGATATTGCCGCTCGTTTATCAGCTCTACAAAAATCCTGGACGGGTTCTCTATAAAATACCTTCTCCTTGGCGCTGGCTGATGGTCGGCGGGCAGTTAATTGCTTCGATTATTGCCCCAAAGGCTTTTCTGGATGCACCCAACCGATTCAAAATACGCTCACAGCTCTCTGTTCCACAGACACCTGAAGCAGGTTCCCTGAATATCCGGGGTATTTACCGATGGGTAAGAGATCCCTTCCTGCTCTCAGGCCTTGTCATAATCTGGCTCACTCCCACTATGACCGTTAATCTGCTTGTCATATACCTTTTGACTACTATATACCTGTATCTTGGATCCCTGCACTGGGAAAGCAGGCTGATAGCACAGTTTGGTGACGAATACCGTGAGTACCAGAGAAGGGTAAATAGATTAATTCCCAAATCATGGAAAAATGCTAAAGATATTGATAAATTCAAAGAATAAGATATTTTATAGGTATCGCTAAAGCGTGTTTTCAGCAAAAGGAAAATATTATTAGTATTTTTTCCTGTCAGTTCAAAAGGGGGGAAGTTTCATAGCAGAAGATCAATACTCTTACAAACAGGATTTAAATTCTAAAAATATAGGTAACAATATCATTGGAAGGTTTTTTCCTGAAATAACATCAAAGTCTCTAGCAGGCGATGTTGTAACCCTCCCTGAGGTTTCGGAAGGAAAGGTTACACTAATCTGTATTGCTTTTGTGCGCAGCGAACAGAGCATGATCGACTCCTGGGCTGAACCTTTTGAGCAAGAATTCGGGAAAGACAGCAGGTTTGCTATCTATGAGGTTCCAATGATAAATGCAGCATGGAAAGTGTTCTCATGGATGATCGATTCAGGCATGAGAGGGGGAATTCCTGTAGAGAAACACAGTAATGTCGTTACCTTTTATGGAGATTACTCAGACTATCAAGAAACCCTTAAGATGAAAGATACGAACTTTGCCTATGTTTTTTTGCTGGATTAGAAGGGTGTTATTCGCTGGAAAGGGAAGGGATATTCAAGTCCTGAAACCATAAAAGAACTAATCGAAACTGCAAAATTTCTTAACTAAATGAATAAGTAGCTCTGTAGAAATCTTTAATTTCTAGTAGTAAGCTCAAAAGGTATATTTCTATTGTAATATTTTGGCGTAGCCTCCAATATTTGTAATTACGGAAAACATTCACTTAAATTCCCCTTCTAAGAATTCCCCACTCAGTAAGTCTCTTTTCAATATCTCTCATCTCATAATCTGTAAAACTTAAACTCTGGTAGTGCCTCAATGACGTTACTGGATCGTGTCCCTGTCTACTGTAAATCTCAATTTCCGGTATTCCGGCTTTAAGCATCCATGACTCTATTGTTTTCCTGGGAGTTTTCGGGCCGACTTTCGGGCTTATATCTGCTTTCTCAGACCACCTGCTAAGGTTATCCCACCAACTTGTACGATCTGGTGGTCTCCTGCCTTCCTGAAATGCCTTAATTATATATGGAAAAGTAGTGGGAAGTTTGTCAATAGTGCGCTTTGGTGCTTTCTGTTTGACCTTCTTCTGGGCTTCCCTTGGGAGTATTATTTGATTCCTGCTCTCAATGTACCAGGATGGATTATAATATAATCTTTGTAATTCGATATAGCGAAGCCCCGTAATTGTGTTAAGTTCAAAGATAGGCTTAAACTTTGCAGGTATCGCCTTAACAAATCGATCATACTCTTCGACAGTTAACACTTTAGTGCCGTCTGCTGTTATTAATCCGTTTTCTATAAAAATCCCTTCAAAAAGTAGTATGCCAACGTTATATAAATACGTTGGTGTTTTCTATACTTTGTCTTCTAAATCAGTATTAAAAAGATACGTGATTTTTACTTGTTGCTGTCGTTTTTGCTCTGTCACTATAATCAGAAATACCAACGTTCTATCAATAAACGTTCGTGTTTTTGAGTATCCTGTAGAACTAGATTTCTATGAAATGTACAGATTTTATTTTTACATTATTATTTTTTTGCAATGGCTAGTAAACAGTTTAAATTTGGAAAGATACCGAATAATAAATAATGAGTAGTAAATATACGCCTAAAAAGGTGTAAATATGAATTTAAGATTTTTAAATTTTCAAATGTTTCTATTAATCGCTGTGATAATTCTTAGATTGTCCAGTATTGCAGTTCAAGCGACTGAATATAAAGAAGTTAATACAGAAGTTAGAGCAGAAGAAATTTTAAAACATATAGAATATGGAGATAACGTAAATCTCGATAATTGTCGCATTGTTGGGGGACTTAACTTAAATAAAATTGAGCTTAAAACAATTCCAAATCCAGTGTTTGATAGATTGAGAAAAGAAGGAAATGATATTGAAGACATTAAAGATTGTGGCGTTAATGAAAGTTCAGAAGTTATCAAAAGTAATATCATAATTGTAAATTCAACTTTTGAAAATACAATCAATTTTTCAAATGTGTTATTTAAAAATCCGGTTTCTTTCAAAGGAACGAATTTTACTGATGTAGATTTCCGTGGAGTTAGTTTTAGCGACAATACTACTTTTGAAAAAGCGAATTTTGGCGGTTTTGCAACACTTGGGTTAATTAATTTTGGTAATTATACCAACTTCATAGGTACAAAATTTAGTGATCGTGCTATATTTTGCTTCTCAAGTTTCGGCAATAATACTAATTTTTATACAACGGATTTTGGCGATTCTGCTAACTTTGTAAATACTACTTTTGATTATTATACAGTATTCTCAGAGACGACTTTTGGAGATAATTCCTCATTTGAAAATGCAAAATTTGGCGATTATGCTATATTCGCATTTGCAAATTTTGGTAATTCTACTGATTTTATGTGGACTAGTTTTAGAGATCATACTATATTTGAGGAAGCTAGTTTTGGTAAAGATTCGAACTTTGGTTTAGCAAAATTTGGAGGATCTGTTAATTTTGATGGAGTTAATTTTGGAAATTCTGCCAATTTTTTGACAGCAAATTTTAACGATACTGCAGAGTTTGTTGGGCCATATACACCCGAGAATGTAATTGTTGATGGGGAAGCTTATGAAGTATTCAGGAAAGGTTACGAAAATCAAGCGCGATACGATGATGCAGATATTATATATTATAATTATCGAAAGATGCATCAAGAGAGTAAAAGTCTGATTTCACTTTCAAAGTGGATAGATATTCTCAGCTGGATAACCTGTGGCTATGGCATGAAGCCTTCCTATTCACTTTATTTTGGAGGCTTTATTGTATTTTTGTTTTCTATAATTTACCAAAAAGGTCCAACGATATCCTTGGAAAAACCTAGCAATAAAATAATGCCTTTTAAACTTAATTTTCAAAATGGTGGAATAGCCATACGAACCGAAATTCCTAGAGATAAGCAGAGAGTCTCTTTTTGGGATGCTCTAAATTTTAGTATAACTACATTCACAACTGTAGGATACGGTAACTGGTATCCAAAAGAAAATTTCAAGAAATGGGCTACATTAGAAGGGTTACTTGGTTGGATCACATTGGGAATATTTATGTCAACTCTCACAAGAGTGATTATAAGAGGTTAACCCCGTAGACTATGCAGCATCTCTACTCTTCAAATGGGCTAAGCTCCAACTGGAAATAAAATATACAAAAGATATATAACACCTAATGGCGGTTTATATATATTAACATTGAGCAGAAAAAAATAATCGAGAAATCGATTTTATTTATTGTCGTATTTATTGTCTCAACTATATTTATATACTACATTTTTTTTGCACAATTTGTGCCAACTTCTTATTCTCATACAGTGGAATATTCAAATGGAACAAATATAACAACGTATGTTGACTCTGCAACAGATTTATATGAAAACATTTTTATCCTGGTTTCAGGTATCGTCGGTTGTGCTTTAGGAATTATATATACTAGAGTAATTAAATAACTGATTTTGCTAAACTTCCAATCGACTTAATTGATATATAACTATCATAGTTCTTTTTTCAGAAAGACTTATATTTTTCATTTAGTAACACGACTCAGTACCAAAATCCAGTGATAAACGTGAAATTGAAAATCACTAGATTTTGTAATTGGTTATAATCCATTAAATACGTCCTCTCGATGGAAGTCTTTCGATATCAAATATTGAGTTTGATTGAAGAACAAATTCTTCCTGCAAGTTCATGATTTCAATCGAAAAATACAAAAATCACTAGATTTTGGACCAGAGTCAGTAACACTTGTTCAAATCAATATCTGCAGAACCTGAGAATAATGTCTATGTGTTTCTTTAGGGCTTTATGCATTTTAATGAAGTGGCCTTTATCGAAGGAAACAAGCATATTCATATGGTCTCTAGAACAATTGAGAAAACAAACACATAGGCAGTTGTGGAAAATCAGCCTGAAATTGGCAATTTTCATTATAATAATCAGATGATAAGACAGAAATAACATTATTGGTATTACGACTTTTAGCAAAGTTATGTTAGTTTTGCATACTAGAGATATTTTGTAATTTTTTGGGGATCTGAAAATTTTGGGGATATCTATTGGTTTTACCATGAAACATATGAATAAACTACGAAGCAAATTTACAGAAAATTCAATGCACTGCCAACACATCAATGCCTGACAGCTGCAGGCATTCTATTATGACACAAAAAGGAAAGAAAAAAGAATAGATTATTTAACCACTCTATACAGAGGTTCTCCTAACTTTTCATTTCCGTTTTCATCTAGCTCTCGTATCGTGTACTCTGTGACTATCAAATTAAAAGTTTGGTCCGGATCATCCGCGAACTTTCGGATATCATCAATTTCTAAATCAATTAAAGTAGGTTCATCATCTTTGATTTTTACTAAAATTTCTTCGTAGTTGTTGAGCTCTGCGAGTTTTTCAAGTGCTTCAATTATTGTCATTTCAGTCATGCTTTTATTCCTCCTTTTCCGTAATTCAATAGTTTTCTAGCTCGTTCGTGGATTCGGTTTCTTCTTTTAGCACCACAAAATCTTTTGTTATGTAATCGCAGGATGACGAAGGGCAAGTCCATCCATACGGGGAATATCGCCACTTACTGTTTATTCTCTCTCTTTTATAGATTCTTTTCAGATATTCACTATGCTTTGGACACAGTGGTTTAGAAATTGATTTCTTTCCATTAAGCTTTAGTTGTCCCTGGTGTTTGTTTTGTTCTGTTAGATATTAAAGTAGTGTATAATCTTCTGTGAATTCGTTTTATTACTACACTGGTTTTACTATAGAATGTTCGTATTTTAAAGTTCCTCACAAAACAGGCACTGTAAAGTCTTAGGAAGATGATATTTCATAGGTTCAATGCTAATTGAGAGATATTCATAGCTCCCCAAGACTTTACAGTACCCGACTTAGGGCTAATGTTATGGGGCAACATTCACTCAAATTCTCCTTTTAAGAATTCCCCATTCAATGAGTCTCTTTTCTATATATCTCATTTCGTAATCAGTAAAAGACAAGCTATGATAATGCCTAAGACTTGTAATGTGGGCATGTCCCTGACGAGAGTAAATCTCAATCTCTGGAATCCCTGCCTTCAACATCCATTATTCAATTGTTTTTCTAGGAGTCTTTGGATTAACCTTTGGGCTTATTCCTGCTTTCTTGCTCCATCTTTCTAAGTTCTCAAACCATGTTGTACGCTCTGGCGGTCTTCTACCTTCAACAAAGGCCTTGAAGATATAAGGGAAAGTTGCAGGCAGTTTGTCAATGGTACGTTTCACTAGTTTTTGCTTTACCTTCCTTTGTGCCTCCTTTGGAAGTATAATCTGGTTTCTTTCTGTGTAATACCATTCCTCGTGATCATGTAGCCTTTGAAGCTCTACATACCTGAGACCTGTAATGGTATTCACTTCAAAAATAGGCCTGAACTTTATAGGAATAAAATTTACAAACTTATCATATTCAGCAACTGTTAATACCTTCGTACCATCAGCTGTAACCAAATCATTTTCTAAATGGTAGCAGCAATAATTAGAGTAAATGAGCTTTTGGGATAGGCTCTATTTTTAAAGTATAAAATTCAAAAACAGTATGTGAAGGCTCACCGTAAAGATTAAGCAAATTTTGCTTAAATCCTTTTTTTAGGTATTCTGCTATCGAATTTTCAAATAACTTCTTTTTCTAAGTGTTGATCGCAGAAATATAAAGCAAGTTTAATAAGTCACCGAGACATTTCGAAAACCTCCATGCATGATTTCAACAGAACTAGCGGTGTATTATGTAGCTAAAAAATTAAAAAAATATATTATAAGTAATACTATTACCTCCACTTATTCTGAGATATTAGAAATGAGAAAAGAATTTGTAGAAAAATATGATACTTTTCCCTTTTCCACAAATTTACATGAATAGTGTATCAGTATGAGTTACTACAAATATACAGTTCAATATATTTTTAATTCCTCTTAGAAATATGATATGAGTACTTTTCCTTCCTTTCAAGAAGGTCAAATTCAAGCATTGGCGCAATTGCTTGGAGAATGTGGAAATGGTAATGATATTTCCAGAGTGCTAAATAATAGGGGTTTGGTGGATGATTCAGGTGAGTCCACAAAATGGAAACGGCTTAATTTTGTATTCCTAAAATATAAAAATCAAAAATGTGCGAATCAAATCATTGACTTCATTCAATCTTTTTTTCTCCTGGTCGTTTCGCTGATCGTAATGAAGAGTTCGAAGAGAAGCGTCAAAAACTGAACATAAAATATTCATAATGTTAATATGAAATAGTTTTGAAAAGCTTTTTTACTTGTGTTGAAGGCGCTGCCTGAAAATTAATTTTATGAACAAAAGTTGTATAAAATAAATTAATTTTAAAAAAAGAGTTATAAAAAAGTTTTCGCTCGATTAGTGACAATCGAGCTTTAATTTGGAAACGCCCGGACCGGGATTCGAACCCGAGTCGGAGCCTCGACAGGGCTCCATGATAGGCCTCTACACTATCCGGACACTTCGGTGTCTTTTGCTATTGTTTTTCACCCGCGTTGCGAGCAAAACATAAACGCTTTTTTAATATATAAATGTTCCCGTTGAAGCTTTTCGATTCTGGAAATTGTTTAGGTCCCGCCTCCCAGACTCGAACCGGGGACATCGCGGTGCCTGCGCGGAAATGTACGGGTAATTTTACCCGCACGAGCCGAACTACAGCCGCGCACTCTACCACTGAGTTAAGGCGGGACAATGTTTATTGTTCCACTGTTGCACTGCTTGAGTGCACCATCTCATATATGGCGATGGTATATATCTTTTACGCTAGATATGGGCTATAGGGGCATTTTTATGAATATTTTGAGCATGTAAACTCATTCTATAGCCTACTTTACTCCCAACTCTTATGAGTTCTCTCATGAGTTCTCTTACGAGTTCTCTGGAGTGTGTTCATAACTCGATGTTACTCTCATGTTCTTAAAAATAAACCTGTTTTCCCAGTAAATGCCCACGTTTGACCTGAAAATAAACTTATTATACCTAAAAATAACCGGCTCCAATCTTAAATCACCGGATTTCACATTAAAAATGAGTAACTTCTTGTTAATTTATAAGCTAAAATTAAAAATAGTCATAATAAAAGTATTATGAAAAGAACCCAAAGGTTCTTCTCGATAATGTTTTCCTTGTTTAGAAAGTGTTCAATTCTCCTTTAATTACCATTTCGGTAATCTTTGTCACATTGGAAAGCCAGTCATCCATGACAACTTCGGCTTCGGCTTTGACCTTTGCAAAAGAAGTGCCTTCTCTGGGGATAACCTGCGCACTTGCTACGAGTGGCTGGTCAATTGGTTTTCCGATCTGGGAAAGCAGCCTTATGTAAACGTCCTGGACTTCCGGAACCTGCTTTACAATATCACGGGCCATCTGGGTCGAGAGGAGGTTGTAGATTTTACCGATGTGGTTAATCGGGTTCTTTCCGCTGGTTGCCTCCATACTCATAGGCCTGTTTGGTGTGATCAGCCCATTGCAGCGGTTTCCGCGCCCTACCGAGCCGTCATCCCCCATTTCAGCTGAAGTGCCTGTAACTGTGAGGAAAACAGAGCTGGTTTTCAGGTCATCTCCTGTGTTGATGCAGACCTTTACATTGCGCTCAGTATACCTGGTTGCCATCTCCTCAACATAAGTCTGCATTTCCTGGGTCATATTTATGTAGCTGTCAAGGTCGTCAATATATCTCCCGATCATGCCGCTGCATATTGTAAGAGTTATGTCCTCTCCATCCCTGAGTCCCATGACCTTCATATCTTCTCCGATTCCAGGCATGCGCGACTTAAGGTCTGTGAGCAGTTGCCTTTCGGTGTTATATACAAGGTTTTCAAGCTCGGAAAACGGAGCATGCCCAACTCCGAATGAGGTATCATTTGCAACCGGAATCCTGTCTCTTTTGAAGACATCTCTCAAGTCTGAAGACCCTGTCCCGAGTTTGCAGTCCATTATGACATCTCTTTCGAGATCCATGTTTACAAGGGTATTCTTAAGATAGCGTCTGGCAGCTTGTAGAGCTACAGACTCAGTAGCAAGATCTACCCCCTCAAACTCCTTTGTTGCCCTGCCTACCAGTAGAATATATATAGGCTGCAGTATTTCTCCGCCCCCGAACTTTGGGCTGGACCTCCCGGCTACAATCTGGGTTTCGTCAGTATTATGGTGGAGTACGGCTCCACATTTGCTTATGTATTCCCTGCATAGTGCGCGACTTACGGCTTCGGCCAGTCCGTCTGATATACTATCAGGATGCCCTATCCCTTTGCGTTCTACAAGCTCTATCCTCTGTTTCTCAATAGGAGTTTGGAAGAGCTCCTCCACTTTGATATTTCGGGCCATTTAGATCCTCTTTTTTCAAAATCGATAATAGTTTTTATTATTAAATGGGAATGTTATTGATTTACTATTTTTCGGTCAGTTGTACCATCAGTCTGCTATACTTAGCACTCTGTTGTGATTAATTCTTTTGTTACTCTGACATTAATAATTTCTAATATATACTTCAAAACTCATTTCTCTATTAAATTACTATGACTATATAATTTTTCCCCCTCCTTAATTACTAAAGGTAATAATTACTCTAAAAACGATTTTTTACCTTCAATTCTGGAAGTTTACTGATTTGTCATCAAAATTAATTCGTAATGAGTAGGCTTTTTATCTATGGACCTGCCTTTCTTAAAGGAAAACTTCTATGAGATCTTACCGTGAAGTCTATATTATACTAGAGTATTCTGGATAAATGTTTTTACTTTGATGAGCTTACCCGGGAAAACACCTCCCGGCAGATTATTTATAGAGGACATAACAGATGATTCGCATTGCAATACCCAATAAAGGGCGCCTTTACGAACCCACAATCTCTATTTTCAAAGATGCAGGGCTCCCAATAAGTGGAGGGGCCGAAAGTCGAAAACTTTTTGCAAAAACTACCGATCCGGATATCCATATCCTCTTTGCCAGGGCTGCTGACATTCCTGAGTACGTACAGGATGGGGCTGCAGACGTAGGTATTACAGGCATAGATCTGATTACGGAAAGAGGAGCAAAGGTTGAAACTCTTCTGGACCTTAAATTCGGAAAGGCTAGCCTTGTTCTGGCTGTCCCTGAGGACTCTGATTTCCAGAAAGCTGAGGATCTTGAAGGCCGAAAGATTGCAACCGAGTTCCCGGAAATCACACGCCAGTACTTCAACAATCTTGGAATCAATGTTGAGGTTATAAAGGTTAGCGGAGCCTGTGAAATGACTCCACATGTGGGAATAGCGGATGCAATCGTGGACATCTCAAGTTCCGGAACCACTCTGTTGATTAATCATTTAAAGCCTATTGACACCGTTTTTTCTTCCACAGTCTATCTGATCGCAAATAAGGAAAGCCTCAAGAAAAAGGAAAAAATTCTGGACATCAAAACTGCACTGGAAAGCGTGCTAAATGCAAAGCATCGTCGCTATCTTATGATGAATGTTCCCGAGTCTTCCCTCAAGGCAGTAAAAGAAGTCCTTCCAGGAATGTCAGGCCCGACGGTTATGAAGGTCGAATCCAGCAAATTGCCCGGAGAATCCATCCTTGCAGTTCATGCTGTTGTGGATGCAGACCTGATTTTTACCATTGTAAATAAGCTGAAGAAGGTTGGTGCGCGTGACGTTCTTGTCGTACCTATCGAAAGAATAATGCCCTGAAAGGAAAAAATCCGGAAAAATGGGTTTTCAGGCAAGACAAACAGAATGAGATTTAACAGAATGAGATTTAACAGAATGAGATTTCTCAAAGATAGAATGAGATTTCTCAAAGACGTGTCGGAGATGTGACTTTGGTTTTTGAAGTAATTCCTGCAGTGGATATGAGGGGCGGAAAGTGCGTTCAGCTTGTGCAGGGAGTGCCTGGCAGCGAGATTGTGTCCCTTGACGATCCTGTTGAAGCTGCTCTTGATTGGGTTCGAAAAGGGGCAAAGACCCTGCATCTGGTAGATCTGGACGGAGCAATTGAAGGAGAGCGTAAAAACGCCCCTATAATCGAAAAAATAGTGAGTGCATGCCAGGAAAAAGGAGTACAGATTCAGGTTGGAGGAGGCATTCGGAGTTTTGAGGACGCAGCTTCTCTGCTTGAACTGGGAGTCTCGAGGGCGATTCTCGGAACAGCTGCGCTTCAGAACCCGGACCTTGTAAAACAGCTCTCAAATGCCTTTGGAAGCGAACGTGTGACCGTTGCCCTGGATGCAAAAAACGGAAAAATATCTATCAAAGGTTGGACTGAGGAATGCTCACAAACTCCTGTAGAAATGGGCAGGAAGTTTGAAGAACTGGGCGCAGGCAGCCTGCTTTTTACAAATATCGATACCGAAGGCCTTATGCAGGGCGTAAATCCTGTCCCTACAAAAGAACTTGTGGAATCTGTCAGCATTCCTGTAATCGCATCTGGAGGAGTAAGTTCCCTTCAAGACCTTCAGGTCCTGAAGAAAACCGGAGCAGCAGGAGTGGTGGTAGGCAGCGCTCTATACACAGGCAGGTTCACACTTGAAGCAGCGATTGAAATAATCCGGCATGAGTGATCTGAACCTTATTTTTCCTTCCTGGCAGAGACCTTAGGCATAATTCCATTTTTTTCAATCTTCAGGAAAAATATAGAAAGGAATTCACGGTAGCCAGATAGAAAGTATTTATAAATTTAAAGAGAATGTGATGCTGTATGAGAACAGGCAGATTGTCCCGCAAAACAAAAGAGACCAATATCCAGCTTGAGCTGAACCTTGACGGCACTGGGATTGCCGATATTAACACAGGGATCGGGTTTTTTGACCATATGCTTACTTCTTTTGCAAGGCATGCAGAGTTTGACCTTAAAGTACGTGCGGACGGTGACCTGTACGTGGACGAGCATCACCTTGTGGAAGACACAGGAATAGTTCTCGGAAAAGTGCTTGCAGAGGCGCTTGGAGATATGGCAGGAATTGCCCGTTTTGGGGAGGCCAGAATTCCAATGGACGAAGCCCTTGCCGAGGTCGCCCTGGATGTAGGCGGACGCAGTTATCTTGTCCTGAAAGCCGAGTTTTCATCTCCCCAGGTAGGACAATTCAGTACCCAGCTTGTCAAGCACTTCTTTGAAACGCTTGCCTCAAATGCAAAAATTACCATCCATGCGAGTGTCTATGGCGATAATGACCATCACAAAATCGAGGCTCTTTTCAAGGCTTTTGCCTATGCAATGAAACGTGCTGTAAAAATCGAGGGTAAAGAGGTAAAAAGCACTAAAGGTACTCTTTGAGGCAAGCCTTTTGAAATAACTGCTTTCCCTCAACCCTTTTCAAAAAACTGCTTTCCCTCAACCCTTTTCAAAAAAGGCTTGACCGAAAAACAAGGCGTTCAAGCAACAAGGTGGTCGGCACGATCAACCGGCGTACCTATTGAGGGTCAAGAGTTGCATTCAAGAGGGCTGAATTATGGGCAAGAGATACTGATTTTCGCTTTTTCGGGTGGATTAATTTACTCGGGCTCTGTCTAGTCCGAGTCCTACCCCAGGATGATGGAGTTTGTTTGAATCTTATCTGATTCCGGAGGTTCAGATGCGTAGTTTTTCATTTCCTGTCGCCTCAAAAGTTAAGTAACCTTACTTTTTTATCCCGGAAAATGAATTTAATATATAATTTGGGGGAATGAAATGAAAGTTCTTTATGTTTACGCACACCCGGAACCGAAGTCTTTTAACGGCTCCTTAAAGGAAACAGCACTTGCTGCCCTGCAGGAGAAAGGGCATGAAGTAAAGCTTTCGGATCTTTATGCAATGAAGTTTCATCCTGTCCTGAAAGCTTCGGATTTTCCTGAACGAAAAAAGCAGGACGTTTTCAAACCTTTCTTTGAAGCGATTCAGGCCTCTAAAACAGGGGCTTTTGCGCCTGATATTAAAGAGGAAATGGAAAAAGTAAAGTGGGCAGACCTTCTGATTTTCCAGTTCCCTGTTTATTTCACTTTCATGCCAGCTATAATGAAAGGATGGATCGACCGCGTTCTGGCTCCTGGGTTTGGGTTCAACCCGGTTACGAATAATGACTACGATACCGGGCTCTTTAAAGGAAAATCCGCAATGATTGTTGCAACTACCGGAGCTCCGAAAGCAATGTATTCTGAGGGAGGGGCTCACGGAGACCTGAATAAGCATATGGAATCAATAACCCATTGCATTTTTGAATATATGGGGATGAACGTGCTTCCATCTCATATCATTTACGAAGTGAGCCTTATGTCCAGGGAGAGGGGAGCTGAAGAATTAGAAGATTACAAGCATCGAATACTTGACCTTTAAATGAAAAAAATACACTTCTTTACTTTTTTATATCTTGGTCCGAAGAAAAATAGGATTTTTTACCACTCTCCAATTATATTTATATAAAATGTTTTTATAATAAGTCCTATTAATCGTTATGCATATTCAGACATATCGTCTAAATTCCATGTGAGGGTTTTGCATGAAAAAGGTCTGCGCATTCATAATTATCATGTTGTTGGCTATGGTTATGGCTGGCTCCGGATGTACTGAAAAAATGTCTCCTGGTCCTGCTTCTAATTATTCGGAAAATGAATTTGAGGGACAGAAGCTCACTGTTTGTGCCGGAGCAGGACTTATAAAGCCCATGAATGAATTGATTGGGAATTTTGAAAACGAAACTGGAGCAGATATCGAGGTTCGTTATGGAGGAAGTGCTGAAATCTTCGGATTTCTGACCTCTAAGGAGTGCGATGTATTCATTCCCGGAGACTATCACTACACTGAACAGGCTATGGAAAGGAATTATGTTTTCAATGACAGCGTGGAAAACCTGACCCGACATATCCCGGTTATTGCAGTACCTGCGGGAAATCCTGCAAACATAAGCAAACTCGAGGACCTGGCAAAACCCGGAGTAAAGCTGGCTCTTGGAGACCCGAATGGGCCTGCAATAGGCAGGGTCTCGGAAAAGATCTGTACACAAGCAGGAATCCTTCCTGAAGTACAGAATAACACAATTGTCAAGACTGCAACAGTAAATCAGCTCCTTATTTACCTCACGTCTGGAGATGCGGATGCAGCAATTATATGGGAAGATATGGCAAACTGGAGTGAAGCAAGTGGAAAACTCAAAGTAATCTCTATCCCTGAAAAACAGAATAAAATACAGACCATACCCACAGCAGTTTCCACATATACAGAAGACCCTGAACTGGCAGAAGCATTTAACACTTACATTGCAGGAGATGAAGCGAAGGCCACCTGGGAAAAATGGGGCTTTGAGCCATGCAGTTCTTAAAATATCCGGGTATGAAATACTCCTGGTTCAGGAAACTCACAGTGGGCATTGCCCTGTTCTTCACTTTTTTGCTTTTCTTATCCATAGGAACCTTGTTCTTCGTCCTTAGTCCATCAGAAATCTTTTCAGCCCTGCTTTCGGAAGAAATGCTTTATTCAATGAAGCTTTCCGTGCTGACCTCTTCAATCTCAACATTTTCTGTAATGTGCTGTTCAATTCCAACAGCCTATGCCCTTTCACGTTTCTCCTTTTCAGGAAAAAGCATTATAAAGACCGTACTCGGGCTCCCAATGGCATTTCCTGAACTGGTAATGGGCCTTGCCCTCCTGCTTCTTTTCGGGCAGAGCTTTCTCGGTCCTGCGCTTGAAGCTGTGGGGATAAAAGTAACCTTCAGCAAACTCGGGATAATAATTGCCCAGTTTTTTGTAGCCTTTCCCTATGCTATAAGGATAATCTACTCCACCTTTGAAGACATCAGCCCCAGATACGAACTGGTCTCAAGGAGCTTTGGATACGGAGAATTCGAAACCTTCAGGCACGTGACTCTTCCAATGGCAAAGAGTGGGCTTTTTGCTTCAGGAGTGATAACTTTTGCCCGCTGTATAGGGGCTTTTGGAGCAGTGCTGGTGCTGGCAGGTGGATCATATATGTATACCGAAGTTCTGCCTGTGACTCTCTACCTGAACATTTCCTATGGAAATCTGGAAATGGCAATCACAAGTGGAATTTTGCTCATGGGAATTGCTTTTCTTGCAATCCTTAGCTTTGAAAGGTTTGAAGGAGGGAGGCTGTGAGTTTTCTTGAAGTTAGGGACCTCTGCCTTGATGTAGGGGGTTTTGAACTCGACAGGATAGAGCTCAAAGCCGAAAAAGGAGATTACCTGACCCTGATAGGTCCTACAGGAAGCGGGAAGTCCCTTCTCCTTGAAACGGTAATAGGGTTTTACGGTCCTGAAAAGGGCAGGATTATTCTCGAAGGAAAAGATATTACCGATCTTCCTCCGGATATGAGGCAGATAAGTATAGTGTATCAGGACCACATGCTTTTTCCTCACATGAACGTTTTCGAAAATATAGCATATGCAATTCGAAAAAAGCTCAGAGACAAAAAGCAGATCGAAGCCGAAGTAAAGCAGATTGCCGGAGTCCTCGGGATAGGTGAGCTGCTATACAGGAAACCAGCTACCCTGAGCGGAGGGGAAAAGCAAAGGGCAGCCATTGCAAGGAGCCTTATAGTCAGACCAAAACTGCTCCTTCTGGACGAACCCTTCAGTGCCCTTGATGCAAGAACAAAAGAAAAGCTCAGGAAGATGCTGAAAAAAGCGATCAGTGAGTACAGTACTACTGTTTTGCATGTGACCCACGATTTTGAAGACGTCTGGGCTCTGGCGAACCGCGTGGTCGTATTAAGGAAAGGGAAAGTTATGCAGTCAGGAGACCCTGAGTCGGTTTTCAGGCGACCTTCTCCTGATTTCGTGGCCGAGTTTCTGGGCACCAACGTGCTTGAGGGAAAGGTAAAGGCTCTCGAAGGAAAACTCACAGTGATTGAAGCCGAAGGACTGAAAATCTATTCATCAGACCCTGCCGAACCCGGAGAAGAGGTTGCTGTTTCTATCCGCCCGGAAGAGGTTATTCTTGCCAGAGGGGTTATGGAAAGTTCGGCCCGAAACACTTTGAAGGGAAAAGTTTCAGGAGTTTTCAAAAAGGAACATCTTGTCGTGGTCGAGATAGAGATGGGACATGCAGAAATTAAAGTCGTGGTTACGCCGACGTCATGTGAAATGCTCGGGCTCGAACCAGGCAGGGAAATATATGCTGTGTTCAAAGCTTCAAATGCCAGGATAATAAGGTGAATTCACAGAAAATTCACAGGAGAATTCACAGGAAAATTCACAGGAGAATTCTCAAGGAAATTTACAGGAAAATTCACAAGAGCGTTCACAGGACAAGGAAAATTTGAAGTCGGAATGAACTAACGCATATTGGGAGCAAGATTAACAGAATCATAAGTAAAATGAAAATACGCCGGTAGCAAAGAAATTGATACGAGATCGATACGAGGTCGATACGAAATTAATCTAAAAACCGGCAGCGAAGAACATTGAAACATAAAAGCAAGGAATTTATAACGAAAATCTCTGAGGTAAAACATGATAGACCTTTTTGATCTGTATTTTTATGAAGACTGTCCTTATCAGGATGAAAGCGCAGAACTGCTCAGGCTTGAAGGCAGGGGAAAAATGAGGATTGTTTCAAGAGAAAATGGGATATGTGCCTGTGCCGGCGACCTGGCAGAGTATTATGAAAGAAAAAACCTGAAGACCCTGAATTACCTTCGAGATGGAGAGACTTTCAAGCCCGGGGATGCAATTTTCGAAGCCGAAGGAGACCTTAAACTCCTGTTCAGGTACTGGAGGGTTTCCCAGACTTTCCTCACCATCATGTGTGCAATTGCCACGAAGACAGCATCTCTCGTTAGTGCAGGCCGAAAGGCAAACCCTGACCTTATTATTGCAACAAGCCGTAAGACCCACCCCGGATCGAGGATATTTGAGATTAAAGCCGTGCGGGCAGGCGGAGGAGACATTCATAGAAACTCCCTCAGCGATTCCATTCAGTTCAGCCAGAACCACCTGGAAGTTGCAGGCGAACTGGGAAAGCTCAAGGCTATTAAAAAGATAGAAATAGAGCCCAGAACGAGAGAAGAAGCGTTCAAATATGCCGGAATGTCGGATATTATGCTCCTTGACCACATTTCTCCGGAAGAACTACGGGAACTCGGGCCCGAACTTAAGAAACTAAATCCAAAGCTTGAACTTGCAGTGGGAGGAATCAAAGGGCCCATGATTCCTGAATATGCTCCTTTTGTAGATATTATCGTTATAAGTGCTCCCTATTACGCAAATCCACTTGACTTCTCAACAAAAATCGAAAGAATTTGAACAGAGATTAATAGAGATAAAAAGGTAAAAAGGTGGCAGCATGCCAGAAACAGAATATCCCGAAAAAAGAAAATTCCCGGAAACTGAAGAAAAAAAGGAAAAAAATGGATTGAAAGGAATAGGAAAAGGAAAAACAGGAGAAGTAAATAAAGGAGAAGGAAAAAAAGAAGAAACTGAAATTCTGCCCACCCTGGTGAATGCTCTCAAAAATGACCTGGGACCTGCTCTTAAGGACGTAGAAGTAAAGGATGTAAGGATAGGGCTCGCCTATATAGGAGTTCTGCTTTCTGAAAAAAACTATGGGGGCGTTGCCTGCACCCCGCTTTACGAGTTTTCAGGCTGTCCTGCTCTTGGGTTTGCGGGCTCTCTGAAAGGTAAAACTGCGGATAAAGTGCTTGAACTTGCCCTATCCAAAAATCCTCTTGAAGCTGCGATCGGAATTGCAACTGCAAATGCTCTTTCTCACATGTTGCTGGATACGAAACCTGAAAAATTCCCGACATCAAACGTGGATATCCTTGACCTCATAAAACCCGAAGACAGGGTTGCAATGGTAGGATATTTTGGTCCCCTTGTACCCAAAATCCTGAAAATAACCGAGAAACTTACGATCCTCGAAAAGCGTGAAATCGAATCTCCGAAAACCCTGACTCTGCCCTCGGAAAAAGCCAGAGAAGTTCTCCCTGTATCGGATGTAGTCATTCTCAGTGCAAGTACTCTCGCCAACAGGACTTTTGATGAACTACTGTCCCTTGGGGGCGCAGCAAGGGAAGTTGTCCTGCTAGGCCCAAGCTCTCCTCTTTACCCTGCTCCGTTTTTTGAGAGGGGAATTACTGCAGTAATGGGAACCCGAATCTTTGACCCTATGACTATGCTTACCATTGTCAGCGAAGCAGGAGGTACGAAAAAACTTCACAAGCATTGCGGGGAAAAGGTAGCGTTCAGAAGAAGCGAACAAGAATGAGTCCTTTTGAGCGAAGCGGGAAGAGAACACCGATGTAGTAATAGTCAGTGATGTAGTAATAGTCAGTGATGTAGTAATAGTCAGTGATGTAGTAATAGTCAGTGATGTAGTAATAGTCAGTGATGTAGTAATAGTCAGTGATGTAGTAATAGTCAGTGATGTAGTAATAGTCAGTGATGTAGTAATAGCCAGTGACTCCGTGTATTTATAGAAGAATTTTCTCCATAAAGCAAACAGTAAATGACATATGTTCAAACTTTTTTAATCCCGTTTCCTCAAACCCATATTTCTTATACCAGTTCTTTAGCTTTTCATTCTCATTTATGATTCCAATTGAGACTTTCTTTCCCCCATTTTGTTTAGCATATTCAACTACAAAGTCTATCAGATTTCTTCCGTAGCCTTTGTGTCGCGAAGTCGGATGAACTGCTAATCTCTCCATATAAAAAATCTCATCGTTTGCTTTCTCAATTGCCACAAAACCTTTCTGTTTAATTCCAACGTATAAACCGTACATCTTTACGCCATTTACTTTCATTTCTTTAAGCTTAGTAATATTAGTAAAGGCAGGGTTTGAAGGATTATCCTTTTCTGTAAGGTTAAAATCCTTTGCTACCGTTAGGAAAGAAGTCTTTACAGTCCGCAAGCTTTCTTCTAAATCACTTTCAGAAGAGACTTCCCGGATATATATATTATCAGTATTGCTTTGTTCTGCAGTGATCATAAAAATACCGGCTTAACCATTCAATTTCAAGAATACCAGATATCAATACCAGATATCAATACTTATTAACGCTCCATGTCGTCTGAATTCTTAGCTCAAGCAAATTATCTAGCTTATCCACAACAGTAAAGCATACAACATTATCAGTAAGTGTTTCTCATAGAATCGCTTTCTTTAGTCGTTTGCCTTCATTCTGCTGTTTACGTATCATTCCATGCCTTCATTTGCAACTTGTTCATAATATAAGCAATCTCCATTACCATTAAAACTGGATATAATGGGAGTAAGATTGTTTCCAGAACTTTCGGTACGTTCTCGAATATTTCCTGCAAAATAAAGCTTTAAAACAAAACTATTAAGGCTTATATATAAAAATTAAGCTTTGTTTCTATGAAAATTGTATAATTGATCTTTAAATTTAAAATAAATTCGTTTTTTCCCTCTTATCCTGCAAGTATCTTTATTTCTTTTTCTGGCAATTTAACGGGCACACAGCTATAGGCTTGAATAAAGGAGATAAAATGAATATGCACTTTAAATTTCGAGGCATAGCCACACTGGTACTTGTAGCCAGTCTGGTTACCCTGGCAGTTTGTGGGTGCGTGTCCGGATCGGAAACTTCCAGCGAAGCTACGACGAGTACAACCACCGATACGACTAATAGTACAATCACCGATACGACTAATACCACTAATAATACTTCTACGGCAAGTGAAGCGTACACGCAGAGCGGAGGAACTGAAACCAGCTCAAACCAGGCTTTTACTGCGTCTAATACCGATGAAAACGGAATCAAAGTTACTAATGGTGGTACTTTCACTCTTTCAAATTCGACGGTGACAAAAACAGGAGACGCCTCTTCGAATGATAATAGCGACTTTTACGGCCTCAATGCTGGTGTACTGGCAGAGTCCGGAAGTGCAATAGAGCTCACCAATTGTACAGTAACTACAAACGCCAATGGCGCCAATGGTGTCTTTGCTACGGGATCGGGTTCTTCAGTGACTCTGTCCAATGTTACGATCAATACTTCTGCCGACGGCTCCCGTGGTGTGGATGCAACCCAGACCGGTAACATAACCTGTACGGATGTAAATATCACCACAGTCGGGCAACACTGTGCAGCTATTGCAACAGACCGTGGAAACGGAAATATTACTGTTACAGTCGGGACCATGAACACAGCAGGAGACGGTTCTCCAGGAATTTATTCTACAGGCAATATTACGGTTTCTGATTCCATAATTACAGCTACAGGATCGGAAGCTGCCGTAATAGAAGGAAAGAATTCCATATCTTTGACGAATGTCACAATTTCAGGCGAGAAAAAATGCGGAGCCATGCTCTACCAGAGCTTCTCAGGTGATGCCGAAGTAGGTACCAGCAGCTTTACGATGAACGGCGGGTCACTCAATGCATCAGTAGGTCCTCTCTTCTATATTACAAATACAGAATCCATAATAGAGCTAAAAGATGCTAATTTGAGTGCAGCATCGGGTACTCTTTTGACAGCCAGCGCTGACAGGTGGGGTAATACAGGATCAAACGGCGGTGTTGTAACCTTTAAGGCAGAAAATGAGACTCTCAATGGTAATATTACCTGCGATAATGTCAGCTCAGTCACAGCCATGTTGCAGAATAACACTACCCTGACCGGAGCAATTAATGCAAACAATACGGCAAGCTCGATGAACCTGACCCTGGATTCAACAAGTACCTGGAATGTGACAGGAACTTCATACCTGACAAGTTTCACAGATGAAGATTCCACGTTGTCTAATATAAAGGACAATGGAAATACCATATATTATGACTCAAATTCCAGCACAAACAGCTGGCTTGAAGGCAAAACTTACACCCTGACTGATGGAGGTCAGCTAACTCCTGTGACAGTTTCGCAGTAATGCCTGAATAAAAATTATTCTTGTAGCCTTAAAAGGCTACACTTTTTTCTGAACTAATCCAATCCTCAAAGTTCTTTGGTTACTGTTCTTATATTTTGAGGAAACCTTTGTATGGTGGGAATGATGACCTTGCTTATTTATATGGGCGCTTGAAAACCAGTAATGATAACAGTCCTAAAACAGCCATTATTGAAGTAAAACCAGACATTTGATTGGTTGTGTTATTACCAGCAATCTTTTTTTCATTGCCTGAGACGTTGACGCCATTACTTTCATTTACATATGGTATCTCATCTGCTGGTAAAAGCCCTTCATCTAATGTTGGCACTTCTCCCCATTCAAAAACTACTGGCGCTTCACTTACGCCTTCTTGTTTACAGTTGTCGTCAATTATTCGATAAATTTCATTAATTATTGACTCATTAACGTTTTCAGGAGATTTTTTATCAAACTCCACAAATATGTATCCCCTATAGTCATAACCATACCCAACAACTGGTCCACCATTTTCTAGCATATAATGGTCAAGTTCGGCTCTGAAACTATGAATACAATTTCCCGCTGTTTCTTCCCATTCCACTTTATTATTAGCGTCTGTAATAACAGGCATTGTCCCCCGAGTAGTTATGAATCCGGACTCATTTTTAACTTCGTCGAAAATCTGAGGGCCATAATCCGGTAACGGAAGATTCTCCTCATCCTGTGCCCACATAAAAACCACAGGAACCTCACTTACGCCTCCCTGCTGTTCGCAGTAATCCTCAATTTTCTGATAGATCTCGTCAATTCTGGAGTCATTTACTTCTTCTTTATAGACGGAGCCTAATTCAATGATTAGCATTTCGTTATTGGAAGCGACGCTTTTTATAGAGTTGTCAAATTCGGAATATGACGGCCCTATTCGTGTAAGATTTGACCAGCAATTTACAATTGAGTTTTCCCACTTCTGATCAATTGTTTCTGGTAAGGTTCCCCTGTATGCTATAAACGAGGAATCATTTTCAAATTCCTTTATAGAAGGCTCAGAGATCTCATTAGATTTGGAATCGTTAAATCCGCTATCATCTGCACTTGCAGAACTATATACAAAAAGAGAAACAAAAGTGATAAGCATTAGCCATTTGCAAATATTCCTTCTTTTGGGCATTTTAATCAGACCTTGTCAGTTACTTAATAATTGTAACTTCTATTATTGTCTTAAATTTGTCTTAAAATCGAGCAGTTTCGAGTTTGTGCAAAGTGAAATCTAAGTCAGTAGACCGAGCTTTTATGCGACTGGCCTCATGGCTCAACTGCACTATTTCTTTAACTAAGATAGTGTCAGAGCATAAAATACTTTTCAAATTTTATATGACGCAGCGTAAAACGAGAATTTTAAAAATATTTTTTTCAGTTGAATGCCCTGCTAAGCCAAATACCCCGCTAGCTTGCTGCGGGAATGAAAATTCGGAGCGTTGGTACGAAAATACCCTGTTCTTGCAGCGGGGTACGCTAGCGCAACTTTGATTTTCCATGCTGGCTGTATAACCTATAAAATTACACTTAATTAAAGCATACCAGGTGATTTCATGCCTTCCGCACTTCTTCGCATATATCTAAAGCAAAACGCAACTTTTCATGACAAATCCATTTATGAGAAGGTTATCGAATTTTTACTTGATTCAGGTATTAATGGCGCAACTCTTCTCAGAGGTATTGAAGGTTATGGAGCGGATAAAAAGATCCATACCATAAAGGTCTTACAGCTAAGCCATGACCTTCCAGTAGTTATGGAAGTCATTGACGATGAAGAAAAACTAAGATCCTTAATTCCTCAACTGCGAGAGATTGTTGGAAACGAGCTTATGACGATTCAAAAAGTAGAAATTGTTTGATTGGATTCATAAAATGAAATATTAATGGAGCTGACCAAAACTCAAATTTATTTCTCTGAATTCCATATTCTAAACAGTTAATCGAGCTGCCGATTATGGATAATAATTTGGAAAATAATTCCAACAATTTGTTAATTTTTAAAAATCAAATTGGTTTTGGGATGAGCTCATCACTCATATTTACTTTTATCGAGTTGACGAGGGCTAGAACTTTCGTAGATTCAGCAGCCGGAAAAATATTTTAGTTCTTGCCAACCTTTTTACGGGAAAAACGACTGCATTTTCTGTCCTGCTTTTTGTTATTTTCTGTCCTGTTGCTCTCCACATGACTAATCCAATGGAGAATATGTACTCACGGTTATGAATAAAAAAGACCATATAATAACTAAAGGCAATATTAACGCTTATTCAGGGGAGTGATTAGCATGGTAGAGAATGAGCAATTGTATAATGAAATCAGGGAAGCTGTTAATGCTATTCCGATGAAGATTGGCTTTGAGGGCATAGATGGAATTTCTGAGTACGTTACGAAGAGCGTTTTGGTTGGATATGCAATTGTCCAGTATACAGTCACAGAAAAGGGGTTAGACAACAGCGAAATCACGAAGAAGTTTGTTAAATCAAATCCAGTTTATCAGGATGGCTCAGGTAGTGATATTTACGGTGTTGATACCCATATCGAAAATGAGGAAACTGTAATTGGTGTTGTGCCAGCTACATGTCCAACATATGGAGTTTTTGGGTTAATGCCTCTTGATGACCTATCACTCGAACAGGTCTCTTCACTTTCGTTTAGCCATTTTGGCAAAGACAAGTTTTTAGGATTCGAATATGAAGGCGTTGAACATCCCAACTGGATCAGTATGCTGCGTGAAAAGTGGATAGAGATAGTTTATGAACATGAAACGGAACGTGAGCTTTGGGGCGAAATCTAAGGATAAGGAACAAAAAGTCAAAGAAATTTCTTTGGAGGCTTAGCAACTAAGTAAGCCTCCGATCTGGCTTTCGATATCGATGGAATAAAGATGCGGGGATCAGCCGTTCTGGACATACACCACATGACGGTGATTTGTAATCATAACGGTGATTTGTAATCATAACGGTGATTTGTAATCATAACGGTGATTTGTAATCATAACGGTGATTTGTAATCATAACGGTGATTTGTAATCATAACGGTGATATGTAGTCTCTACATGGAATTTACAAAATAATCTGCAGTGTCAAGAGGTAACTGGAATTTATTCAACGTTTAACTTTTTCTTTGCCTGCTATTGTATTTTATGTAAACTTTCAACTGGTTTTGAATCTGCGAAATCATTTCAGGATACAACACTTACGTTGTATGGGTGAAATAGTGAGAAAAGCGCTGATTGTATTGGTAGTGTTGTTCGGCATATTCCTCGCAATAGGATGTGCAGGAAATAAACCGGTAACTCCAAATGAAACAGGAAACTCTGAACAGGCTGTAGCTCCAGCTGGAGCTATAACTGAAGCTGTAAATGAAACTCCTATTACAGAAATAACTCTTGCTGAAGCAGTTTCTCCAACTGAAAGACAGAATGCAACTGAAATGCAGAATGTGACAGGGGTATCGGAACTAAAAGAATATACACTTAAAGAACTTGCAGAGTACAACGGTAAAAATGGAACGGTATACGTTGCCTATCAAGGCCAGGTCTATAATGTATCTGATAGTGATATTTGGAAAAATGGCACTCATAACGGATGCAATGCTGGGACAGACCTCACTGGAAAAATGGACAAGACGCCACATGGGGGTAAAATATTAAAGGGTTATCCTGTTGTCGGGACTTTGAAAAAATAACCTAATCCTGGAATCTAAGTGTAACCAGGGTTGTATTAGACTTACTATCAAATTAGACATTATTTCTCTTTTTTCCATTAATTAAGGTGAATAATAGTTCTCTAAAAGAATTATATCTTAATTTAGACCTAAATTTCGATTTAGGGCAATAATTGTAGAGATAGACGTAAATTACTACGGTATTAAAGAGGGAATTACGAGCCTTTCCCGAATGAAGAAATAAATAGGGCTATATTTTTACGATTTTAGGTCGAACACAGAAAAAATAAGGAATATAAACTGATAAACATAAAAATTAAATGTCATTAATAATTAAAATAAGACATCACTGATTGAAATATTGTCTTTTTAGTAGAAAATAAATAAGGATATATTTAAGCCGCCACGCGATATAAGCTCTTAAATAATAACTCATTTTTGATATTATGGGAAGATATAGAAAAAAGTGGGATTTGGGGTAGAGGAAGAATGTTTGGGGAGAGTGAAAAAAACGTATCCAAACTAAAGGATTTTTGGGTAGAATTTTTTGCAGATCGGAGAGACGGTGGCCACAGATTTTCCGATGAAGAATTTATTTCCATGGAAGCCAGGGAAAAACTATTCCACCTTGGTGGAGGCAAAACCCTGCTTGACTTTGGATGCGGTGCAGGCGAGCTCCTGGTTTACTATGCGCCGGAATATGAACAGCTTGTAGGAGTTGATTTTTCCGCATCCATGCTTGATGAAGCAAGCAAAAAAATCAGGGAAAAAAAATATGGAAATATATTGTTAATTCAGGCCGATGATAATACTGTCTGGGACAAACTGGAATACTCCTTTGATCGAATAACTGCAGCTGGAGTGGTTCAGTATTTGACATTGCAAGAAATTGATAGCTTTATCTTTAATGCATCAAATTATCTTAATAAAGGGGGTAAAATAGTGTTATTCGACATACTGGACCCTCGATTATATCCATTATGGAAAATAGGACTGTTTTCACAAGACGCAAACTTCTTAAGTATTTTGCGCAAAATCGCTTTTGAATTTAAAGTTATATTATCGGCAAGCTTGAATAGTCACCCAAGAGATATTCTCGGATTTTCTCATAATCCAGGTGCAATTAGAAAAATAGCCGATAAATATAATTTTGAAACTACTTTTGTAAAATCAATGTATTACGAATACAAATATCATGCAATAATATTTCGAACTTCAGAGGCTCAGGAATTTTAATGATCAGCTCGCTCTGGCGCAATCCGCTGCAAGCAACAGAGTATGTCCATGTCACCGCTTTAAATTCCGTTATATACTCTATTCTATATTGTCGTTGCCATCTCTGCCATTACAATTTAATTACACCTTCACTTATTAATTTCAAAGTCTCCACATAGAAGGAGTTTTCTTTTTCAAGTACCCTTTTTGACAATGTATCTATTGTATCACCCTCCAGAACTTCAATTTCACATTGCCGAATTATCTTTCCTGTATCGTATGTGCCTGGGGTGTTAAGGAATCCCATTTTAAAAACATGGAGAATGTAAATAGGAATGGTTGGTTTTCTAATTCGATGCGTTCTTATTTCTTATCCGAAAAGCGGTACTGTTAAGTCTTAAGGGGATGGTTATAATTGCATGTTCACATATAGCTAGAAAATGTCTTATCCCCCTAAGACTTAACAGTACCAAAAAAGGAAATGATAAAATGAAACCAACACGAGTTCCTAATAATCCTTGTTTTTCGTCTGGGCCTTGTGCCAAACATCCAGGTTATTCTGTTGAAGAGCTGAAGGATACACCTTTTGGCCGGTCACACCGGAGCAAACCTGGCAAGGAAAAATTAGCTGAAGCAATTAAAAGAACAAGAGATATGCTTGGACTTCCTGATGATTATCTGGTAGGTATCGTACCGGCTTCCGATACTGGCGCTTTTGAAATGTGCTTGTGGTCCATGCTAGGGTGCCGCGGGGTTGATGTCCTTGTTTGGGAATCTTTCAGTAAAGGATGGGCAACCGACATCACTAAACAGTTAAAATTAAAAGATGTCCGAGTTTTTGAGGCAGAATACGGGAAATTACCAGATTTAAAGAAGGTCGATTTCAAGAATGATGTCGTCTTTGTCTGGAATGGAACTACTAGCGGAGTCAAAGTACCCAACGGCGATTGGATTCCTGATGACCGGGAAGGGCTCACGCTTTGCGATGCCACATCTGCTATATTTGCTATGGATATACCCTACCATAAACTGGATGTCATTACCTTTTCATGGCAGAAGGTTTTAGGTGGGGAAGGTGCACACGGGATGCTGATTTTATCCCCACGGGCTGTTCAGCGGTTAGAAAGCTATACTCCTGCCTGGCCATTACCCAAGATTTTCCGACTGACCAAAGGTGATAAACTGAATAAGGAGATTTTTGAAGGCTCTACTATTAACACCCCATCTATGCTGGCTAATGAAGATTGGCTGGCAACACTAAAATGGGCAGAGTCTGTCGGAGGGCTTAAGCCACTTATCCAGCGGACAAATGATAATCTGGCGGTCTTTGAGGCATTTGTTGCTAAAAACAACTGGATTCATTTCTTAGCAGAAACAAAAGAGATAAGGTCCAGTACCAGTGTCTGCTTTAAAGTTGATTTATCCGATGAAAAGCTTAAAGAACTGATTAAAACGCTTGAGAAAGAAAAAGTTGCTTATGACATCGGTTCTTACCGTGATGCCCCTTCGGGTTTGCGCATCTGGTGCGGTGCTACCATTGAGAAAGAGGATTTACAATGCCTCTGTGAATGGATCGAATGGGCTTACAATTTGGTTAAATAATAAAATCCTTTTTGTTATCAGCAAAGAAGGGTTCGTGAGAGATCGTTAATCTCTTTTTTGCTGATAGCAAGAGAATGTTTTATCCAAAATAATTTTACTTTTTAAAGGTATAACTCACTATCTAATAATATTTAGATTTTCTTGCAAGACTTGTATTCTCGTAACTTCAAAATACGAACTTTTTGAACTAAAAGTTCGTATATGAATAGGAAAAATATACAGGTTTTACTACAAACCCGTGCATATCAAAGAGAGTTTTAAGGCGAAATTATTTCAGGATAAATTTCAGGATAAAATACATTCCAGCTCCCATAAAATCACATATAAAAAGTAAAAAGAGAAGCCCATAGGCGTCAACCGATGGATTATACAAGAAGACGCATTGATCTGAGAAGTTGCAAATAACCTTCTTTATCTGCAACTCCTGATCATTTATATACTTCAGTGCTCAAACCACTTGTCTAAATCCTTATTCAATGTAGTAAGTGACCTGTACTGACATTGAGACGGTAGACTCGCCTGGCTGAATTGGAGTGGAAACTGCCCCTACTGCTGTTTCTGTTTGCATATCGTATTTGGACTCTACTCCGGAGCCGCCGGTTTCACTTACAGATGACGTCTGCACGCCGTTTATCTCAACACCCAGGCTCTTAGCAAGCGTAGTGGCTTTAGAGGATGCATCTGCTACTGCCTTATTCATCAGGTCTTCACGAAGCTGTTTTTGCTTGTCATCTGATACTGAGAATGAAACGCTTTCAATATTATTAGCGCCTGCGGCTGTGGACCTATCAATGATCTCACTCAGGTTGTCGAGATTTTTGGTTGTGACCTGCACACTATTGGATGCAGAGTAACCTTTGATTGTTTGCGTATCATTTGCATCATAGTTGTATACTGGGTATACGGAAACATACGATGTCTGTATTTCCTTGTCCTGCAATCCCATTGCTTTGAGTTCTGCTATTACAGCGTTCATAAGGGCTGCGTTTTTATCTGTCGCTTCCTTTGCAGTTTCAGATTGAATTACAACACCGATGTTCATTGTTGCCGTATCAGGGATAACTTTCTGTTCAGCATATCCACTAATGGAAATAGTATTTTCCGTATTATCTTCGGCCCCACTCTGTGAAATGGCGTATATCGTTGCTGACATTAGCACCAGAACAACGGATAGCGCAACGATAACGTAATAAAGCTTATCGTTTTTATTTTCCTGTGACATTTTCACCTACTCCTTTTTCAATACTTTGTTCACTGGCAATTCAGACAATTCTAGCAAGTCATAGATGTATCCGCACATATTAAAGAATTACTTAAACTTCAACTACGGTCGCAGTTATGAAAGCTTCCCGATATTGAAGAAAAAAATATACCGAAGTAATGGAAAGAGGAAAGGGAAAGGGTTGAAAAATAAGAAGTTGAGACCTTACGGCATCAAACAGCAGGCAATATTAAAAAATTTTGACACTCTTCAAAATAAAATGATTTTTAATTTGACCTTTATCGCCAAATTTTGGCATTCTGCCCGCAGGAAAATGAAATGAAAAAAAGTGAGAGCTTTAATCACTCTCACATCATCTATTTGTTTTGCACTATCCTTTAAAAGGATCCGTGAAAACAGGTTTAACTTATTTTCGTGCCTTGATTTTCTCAAAGAGCTGCTTCAGGGTGTCTTCGTTGCTCTTCGTAAACTCGAAGGGCGAGCTTGTGAAAGGTTCGAAGTGCACGGCAACGTCGTCCAGCCTGTAGAAAGTCCCATCGCATTCCATAGCGTCAATGACTCCCGGAAGTACAATATCCGAAGCAGCCACGGTCGGGCAGGGAGCGATATCAAGGCAGATCATGGGCATCTCAGCAAGTAAAGAAGCGCAATCTGCAGGTATGTGGCAGACAAGGTCAGCACACATTACAAGAGCTGCATCCACGTCCTTTTCTCGAAGCAAATCTACGGTTGTGAATTCTCCAGGGTTGTAACGTGGATGTCCACGCATGAAGTCAAGCCCGAAGGGGTACCCGTACATGTAGGAAGCAACCTGGTTAAAACCTGCAACGTTACAGTGGCCACGGAGAGCTCCGAGGGTAAACTTGGAGAAATTATTCAGCTCCTTTACAAAATTCATGGCAATTTCGGCATTCCTGTGTTTTCCGATGGAGGAGGAAAGCCCGAGACCCACTGAGATGGCTCCGAAGGTGCAGTTCTTCATCATATCGAGCATTTCTTCCATGACGGGAATGGGAACTCCTGTGATCTCTTCTACCGACGGATGGGGAGTTTTTCCGTGAAGCAGAGTCATAAGTGCGCTAATCAGTTCGTAATCCGAGCCGGGTTTTAGCTGTACGTGAAGGTCGGATGCTTCAGCAGTTGGAGTTTTTCTCGGGTCTACAGTAATAACTGTCCTGTCGAAACGTCCGCGTTTTGTCCAGTAACCTCTCGGGAAAACTGCGTACCTTGACATCTGTCTCGGCATGGATTCAAGAGGATTGGTTCCCCAGTAAACCAGGAGGTCTGCCCTGTTTTTCTTCTGACCTTCAGTTGCACCGACTTTTCCGGATTCCTGAATTCCCATAGCGGTTGGCCCGTGGCAGATAGTGGCATTGGAATCAACAATTGCACCAAGGTATTCCCCTATCTTGAGCCCTATTTCATGTGCTTCACAGGAGGTTTCACTGCCCATGAAAAGCAGTGGGCGCTTTGCCGAAACAAGGATATCGGCTGCTCTTTCAAGAGCTTCATCCCAGGCGGCAGGGGTTAATTTTCCTTCGCTCTTTATAAGGGGCTGCCTGAGCCTGTGGGAACTTACAACTTCCTGAAATTTGGCATTTCCCATCTTACATGCGTTTTTAGCTTCAATCTTCCCGTCTCCGAATTCAACCTGGATATCGTCACAGGATGCCCCGCAGACCGGACAGACTATGTTTTTGTAAATCATACTCACTGCCCTCCGATATAAATTTTCAATACTACATCTTCGGCACTAAGGACCTCTTCTTCAGTGGGCTCAATTGTTACCGGGGCACCCTTATAGAGGGGAGAACCCGTGGAAAGAGTATCAGGATCAATGATAACATTCGACCAGATGGCTCTTGGCATAAACACCTGTCCCGGCTGGACTGCATCCGTACATTTTGTGTAAACAACAATCGAATGTTTTCCGTTCCGGCTTGTTACTTTTACTTTAGAAGGAGAGCAAAGTGATGCAAAATCTACAGGTGAAATCCAGCACGATGCACACTCTATAGTGTACTCGTCTGTAAACTTGTCCCCGCCTTTGGCAAGCCTGCCTTCATTAATCGTACTTCCGCTAATGAGTATTACTTCCATAGTTCTCACCTCAGAGTTCAGGGTTTGTATCTGCAACCACGTAAAGCGCTCCTTTTGCCCGCTTGCTGATCGCAAAGTCTCCTGTAAATTTCTTGAATTCGCCTATTAGTTCAACCTCTCCGGATGTGACGCTGTTTTCCATGGATACAAATTCGAAACCTGGGGAGAAGCGCTCGATTTTGCCTCCAACTACGATGGTGCCTCCTGCCATTTCAGCACCGACTCCACGAAGAGCGTTTCCTTTTACGAAGATTAGCCCGCCGTTCTGACGGATTCCGCAGAAGCTTTCAACATTGCCTTCTACAAGAATTTCTCCGCCGTCCATGCCGCCTCCRAGCTGATGGCGAGCAGAGCCTTCGATAACGATCCGTCCACCTTTCATGCCGTGCCATTTTCCTCTGTAAGCRCAGCCCACGTGGTCTCCAGCGTTGCCTTTTATGTTCAGGAGTCCGCCTGTCATTTCCATACCTGCCCAKGAATCTGCGTCTCCGTAAACGACGATCTCTCCCCCTTTCATCCCGGTGCCTACGTGCATGCCAGCAGAACCTTCAATTTCGATTTTTCCTGCGCTCATGCCTTCWCCAATTCTTTTTACTCTTATTGCGTCACCTTTTATGCGGATGAGGGTCTCGGCTGCAGAACTTCCTCCGTTRCCTATTACTTCAAAAAACTCGGAGAGAGGATAGGTCTTTGGCCCCTGCCAGATTGCCAGGTTTCCAATTTCTTCGGCACTTTTGCCTGCAAAGGCGTCAGGAGTTATAACGTCGGCTTCCAGTTTAATGTCAATCTCTTTTTTAGGAATAAGCATTACTTCTGCTATTTTTTCAGCGCTTTCGCCAGCAAATGAGCCCGGCTTTATAACTGCCTCAAGTTTACTTTCAATTTCATTTTTATTAATAAGAACTCCCTCTGTCATTACCTCACCTCACCACGTTAACCTGTATGGGAGTCGGATTTTTCAGATACTTTTCTGGAGTTGGATAGTTAGCAAAGCCCAGGGTGTAGTACCTGAACCATTCCTTCACGTCGACCAGCATCTCCTTTTCCCGCTCGTCTTCTACATGTACATCGGAATAATAGGTCCGCTTTTCAGGTACGGAAACAATATCTCCTTTAACAGATACAATTTCGCCGCCCTTTACAGTGTATTCGGCCTTCCTGAAAGCCTGAAGTAGAGCCTCATAGTTGTTTGTGTCAAGCTGCTGTGGATTTATATTATAGACTGTGACATCTCCATCAGCGCCCAATCCAAGAGAACCTTTCCTGTGGGCCATACCAATTGTTTTAGCAGGGTTTGCCCTGGTCAGGATCGCAAGGTCATAGAGGGAAAGTTCCCGGTTTATGCTTCCGAGTTCACTCCTATCGTTTGCCCATTTATGGCATTCGCTAAAGGTCTGTTTCCTGAAAGCTTCGGACATGATCCAGGTCATAACTTCCGGATATTTCGTAAACGGCCCACCGTTGGGGCTGTCAGTGGTCATAATTGTCTTCCAGGGGTCATTGATAAGCAGGAGACATTCAAGTCCCATTGCCCACTGTAGACTGTGTACCGGATTAGCTTTTAAGTAAGTGAAGGGAATAACACCTGACCCACCCTCCATCTCAACGTCAGTATTCGACCACTTGTTTCCTGTAAGCTTGTACATATCCTGGATGGCAGGCCCATCTCCTGTCATAACCGTTGCTTCTCCGAAGGGCGTGCATCCACTATCGATTACTACATGGTCTTTGTTGTTGATATATTCTGCAATATCTTTTACCCCGGATTCACAGTCTCCCCAGGTAGTGCCTGCAAAACTATTGAACATCATGTGGGCGAGGTATACGGAACGGTCCCTTGAAGGGTCAATTTTGGTTTCAGCCCATTCCACATCCATATCCTGCCTGGGTTTTATGCCGTCGAGGATTTTGAGGGAATCTTTAGTAATTGTATAACAGCCGGGATGTCCAAGGTTATTTGCGTGCAGGTGAAGAGGTACAGGCATGCCGAGGAGTTCATTGACCTCGCTAAGCCCTTTTATAGTTTCTCTTGGGGTAATTTCGAAGTGGATGTTTGCTTCATCAAGAGAGTGTACGTTTTTACCCCAGCCCCAGTTTTCGACTCCTGCAGGGTTGACACACTTAATTCCATAGGACTTGTGAGTTTTCATCATCCAGGCCACATAAGCTGCAGCCTTTTCGATATCTCCATCTCTGAGGTAGCGCATCAAAAAGAAGTTGTTTCCAAGTATCAGATATCCTCCCATGTCAAGGAGCGGAGTCGCGCGCATCTCTTCATGAGTGTGACGTGCTTCAAGAGGGGGAATCGCAGCCTCAAAAACAGTTGTATAGCCCATTGCTGCGTAATCGTATCCCTGTTTGTAAACAGAGGGAACAGTGTAACCTGAGCCTGAATGGGTATGTGAAGTCTTCTGAATATTTGATTTATAATGGTCTTCAGGACGCATCGACCTGCCGGCGTTAACCTTTGCACCTGCAACGTGAGAGTGGGAGTCAACCCCTCCGGGCATAACCGTCATACCAGAGGCATCAATAACCTTTGCGTCTTTTAGGTCGGCTGCAGAAAGCTCTCTTACAACTTTTCCGTCCTTGATGAAGACATCCATAATTTCCCCATTTATTTCATTGAGGGGATCAAAGACGTATCCGTTCTTAATTGCAATTGTTCCTGCCATTTATTCCACCTCTTTTTTTACAAGCCTGATAGCGTCAACAGGACAGATCATGGCGCAGGCTCCATCTGCTCCACAGCGGTCCTGGTCTATGACTGAAATTCTCCCGTTCTTAACCCCAAGAAGAGCTTTTTCGTCCATGTTGTTCAGATGCCCGGCTGCAAGCTCACGGTCAGAATAGGCATTCACGGGACAGACAATTACACAGTTTCCGCAGCCCAGGCATGCAGCTTCGTCGGTTTCCAGGCGAGTACGGAGCATAGCCTCTGGAGCAGGGGTTTCAAGCAGCTTCTTCTCAAGAACGCCCTTTTTATCCATTTCCGGGAGAATTGCAGTTTTTCTGACATCTATGGCGTTAACGGGGCAGGCAACTGCACAGGCCCCACAGTAAATACAGGCATCAGGGCGGTGACTGATCTTTTCGACTCTTTCTCCAGGTTTAGCTTTTTTATTGAAAATAGCATTTGCAGGACAGACTTCCACACAGGTGTGGCAGGTCTGGCAGACATCCTCATCCCTGGTCCAGCGCCCATCAAAGGGCTTTTCTACAGAAATAGCATTCACCGGACAGACTGCTGCACACCAGCCACAGTGGACACAGCATTCGGTATCAATATTGGTTTTTCCAACAAGCTTCAGTTTTCCATCCGCTGAAATATCCCGTGTTACCTCAATACAGCCTTGAGGGCAGATATCCTCACAAAGCCCACAGTGGACGCAGCTTTCGTTTACTGACGTCGGTTTCATAGCCCTGAAAAGATAAGAAATGTCAGTGAGGGTTTTTCCTTCCTGCTTCATTTCAAGAGCACCTGTGGGGCAAACTTTCGCACAAATTCCACAGACCAGGCAGGCTTCACTTTCTTTCATTTCCAGGAAATCCGCATCTACCAACCCTCTTGTTATAGCTCCAACAGCCCCTATGGCCAGGTTACCTTTGGGACATGCCTGTACGCAGGTCCCGCAGCCAATGCATTTTTCGGGGGAATAGATCAGCTGCTTGTCTTTTTTTTCGGCAAAGACAGACAATCGCATATCTTCTTGCATTTTGCTTACCTCTCAACGTTATTCTGTGCAACCGCCGCACAGCAGCTCGTTATCATGTTGAATGAACATTTCACCGCAATTTTTACAGCACTGTATCCTCTTTTTCATTCGAACCGGAACTTCAAGGTCCACAAATTTCCAGGAATACACTTTTTCTCCTGCAGCCAGGAGGATTGGTAAAACCTCCGTATGAGGAAGTTTTTCGGTGTTCAGGAACCAGGCGTGGAGTTTGGGATAATCCTTTGTTTTCTCAGGGTCGAGGAGGATTCGTATCCCTTTTATGCTGTTAGCTCCTTCAGGCGCCTGTTTGTTTACCGTGACCGCCATCTTCCCAAAGTTCATGATCTTCAACCCATTGTTTCCGATGGTAGCTCCGGCAAGGATCTGGAATGGGTCAGGCATACAGCTTTTTGTTTCGCAGGTCACGTATATGCGTTCCCCGTCCCGGACATCGAGCTCCCGTCTTGCGATATTGAGCATCTGGATGCCGATTAATGCCCCAGAGGTCAGGAAGCCGTGAAAGGGGACTACTTTTTCGATCTGTGAAAGTAGTTCTGGATCCTTTACTTGCTTCAGAATCGTCTCCATCTGGTGTTTTTCTTCATCTGAATTTTTGTGCAATTTGTACACCACCGTGGGTTTCACCGTTATGTTTAAATAAACATAACGCTAAAGATGTCAAGTATTAAAAGGATGAATTTAAGACAGTCAGGTTATCTGGCGGAATTATATTGTTAGGACTTACGCGGTTTAAATGTGGGTAGCGTTAACTCTCAACTGTCTAACTTTCATATAATTATGACTTTTGTTGTGTGTGACTTCTTCTTGCAGGTGCACAAGTCCTAATTCTTTAAATTCCAATATAACGCAGAAGGATACAGCGTATTTATAGGTAACTTTTTATAAGTAACTTTTTTACAGGAACTTACTTATTTTTTATGTTATACCGGGGCGAAATTTCAATATAAGGGAGAGAACCCTAATATTGGCCGGCCACAGAAAAAAACACCAGCCAAAGCTATGCAGCTTCCAGATATGTAAAGCTCAACATATCTATAAATACGGAAGACAGGACTTTCGCGCTCAATATATATAAACATATATTTTATAAAATTATCGATGAAAATAGGAATTTCCTGTTAAAAAAAGACAATATAGATAAATTCTTTTTTTAAAGTTTAGAAAATACGTGCTCGACATACATTATGTTTTAAAGCGTACATATTTAAAGCAGATATGGGACAGAGGCAAATAATTAATAAGGGGAAAACGGGGGCAAAAATCGAAATTTGTCCGCGTTGCCCACTAAAAAATGTAAATTTCACGCAATTACTGGAGAGGAATTTTCACCCATGTTCAGGTTTTAGTTGCAGGGTTAAGGAGCGTGTTAAGTTCTTTATCCTTAAGGTCGTAGTGGAAGAATTCCGAGTAGAACTTGCGGGTCAGTTCGGAGAGGTCCATATCTGCGAAAAGATCAGGATACAGCATTTTTGCAGTCCAGGCAGTTCCCAGGATAAGGTGAGGGCCTTGAGGTCTGTCAATCCAGCAGAAAGGATTCTGAGGAGCGAGATATACCCTTTTGTTCTGGACAGCATCCACGCTTTTCCAGATAGTGTCTGAATATACGCTTGCGTAGAACTGTGGATTGGAAGTGATAATTACCTGGGGGTTCCAGTTCATGACCTGTTCTATTGAGACCTGGGTCATGCCGCTTACAGGCGTGAGAGGACAGTCGGCAACGTTGATACCTCCGCAGATATCAATTACCTGAGAATGTTGCGAGCCCGAAGGGTCGGTCATCAGGCCTTCAGGGCCTTCGGCATAGTAAACCCGTACTTTTTCATTTTCGGGTATGTCTTTTACAGTACTGTTGATTTCATTAAGAATTGAACTGCGGAATTCAATCAGTTTTTTTGCCTGGGCTTCGCAATTAAGCAGCTTGCCCACATATTCGATAGTAGGATCAGATTGTGTCACAAAAAGAATTGAATCATTAATAGCCACCACTGGAATGTTGCCGAGATTTTCCTGCCTGCGTTCTATAGCTTCATTAGTTTCTCCATTTGTGGCTGTACTTTCAATAACAATGTCAGGATGCATATCAATTATAGTTTCATAATTTCCGGTCTTGCTTCCTAACCAGTTTCCTATTACAGGTAGATTTGAGTAATTTTCATCCATGAAGGGTTGGGTAAAATTTTGTTTGGAGTTCCAGCCTGCAAGTTTGTCCGGTGCAAGCATATACACAAGGATGGCGGAAGGCGAAGAAGTGCCTATAACCGAGGATATTTCCGCAGGCACAGTTAACTGTCTTCCCAGCATGTCGGTGATTTGCACTGTACTTGAATTCTGAAGTTCAGTGCTTGAGGTCGGGACAGCCGGTTGATCAGTATTTTCTACACATCCAGAGAGCATAACAATTGGAAGCAGAAGGGGGAGAAGCAATATAGTATATATTTTTTGATTCATAGAAACGCCTGACACACTTTTTAATATTTGGTTGTTATGTTCATGCAAACATAATGCATATAGAGGTTTTATCCTGTAAAAATACACAGTCGCAGAATATGTATAATTAATAATTGAAGAACGCTTGTGGTCTTATTCTAATTTTGAACTAAAAATATCTACGGAAAACGGTTACCTATTTCCTAGTATCTATATATATAATTTTCTATCTCCTCCATCTCTTTCCCTGGGCCTCAGTTAAGAAGATTGCTGTTAAGTAAAAAATAAACAAAAATATATTCTTTTTTGTATTCTTCTAAACTCCAACTATACTTAATGTTATTAAAAAATCTCTTTATTACAAATAGTGTTACAAAATAGAAAATTATTAATCATAAGATAATTAAGTACCTGTTAATGTCTTCTTCAGAAATCCAGATAAAAGAGATGGTAGCCCATAAATGGGACCTTGCATCAGGGACTTTTGATACTCATGCAGGACATGGGATACAGAGCCAAAAAGAAAGAGACGCCTGGAAGCGTGCTTTCTTAAAGGTTTTTCCGGAAAAAAGTTTGAAAATTCTTGACGTTGGCTGCGGGACAGGAGAATTAAGCTTACTGTTTGCTGAAATGGGGCATGAGGTTGCAGGGATTGACATTTCCGGACAAATGCTGAAAATCGCAAAAGCAAAGGCTGAGTCCTGCGGAGCTGAAACAACTTTTATGGAGGGAGATGCAGAAAACCCTCCTTTTGATACATCTTCTTTTGATATTGTGTTCAGCCGTCATCTTCTCTGGACACTCCCGAATCCGAAAACAGCCGTGGAGAACTGGAATAAGCTCCTGCGGAAAAATGGAAAAGTTGTGATTATCGATGGAGTATGGGACAGCGGGACTCTGGAGTCCAGGATTCGAAGAAACGCAGGTGTTCTTTTGACACTGCTCCTTGAAAGAAAAGACCCCCGAAAAGGACACTCTGACTATTCAGATGAACTCAAAGCCCGGCTCCCGCATTCCGGAGGAGCTCCGCTTGAAAAAGTAAAGGAGTATCTGTCTAATTCGGACTTTGAAAATATCCAGGTCTTTGACCTGAAAGAAGTAAGAGCGGCCCAGAAAGAGAAGATGCCGTTAGGTGAACGGGTTGTACGCAGTTATCAGTACTATCTCATCTGCGGCCGAAAATAAAATTCATTAAAAAAGATGGTGTTCCAAAATGAAAAATAAAAACTCCCCCTTGATCATATTATTAATTTTCCTGCTGACCTGCGCCATCCTGACTACTTCCGGGTGCAGCAGTACAGAAGAAAGTGGAGCAAAAGACACAGTCTCCGGGACGGAGGTTAACTCAGGATCAGATAATGCTTCCCAACCAGCAGGAGATTCTGAAACTAATACACTTGTACTTGGTGAGATGTGGAATATCGAATCGATTGATCCAATTAATGGGGATGGTACCCTTATCTGCGAGAAAGCTGCAATAACCGAAACTCTTGTTGGTGCCAATGAAGATTTCTCGCTTAAGCCCGGGCTTGCAACTTCCTGGGAACAACTTGATGAAAATACCTGGGAATTTAAGCTAAGAGATAATGTTACCTTCCATGACGGAAGCAAAATGACTGCAAAAGACGTAAATTTCACTCTGGAAAAAGTCATCTCGGAAAATGCGAAAGTTGCTTCCATGCTAAAAATAGATTCTATAGAAATAGTTGACAACTATACTCTTAAAATCAAAACCAAAGAAATCAACCCTATCCTTCCTGGAGTTCTCCATTATCCTGATACTGCTATAATAAGTCCCTCTTCTTATAATGAAAAAGGAGAATTTGTAAAACCTGTTGGAACGGGTCCGTATAAATTCGAATCCTTTGACGAACAGACCAGAGTTCTGACAGTCGTAAAGAACGAAAACTGGTGGGGAGGAGAAGTAGGGCTTGATAAAATTATCCTTAAGGGGATACCTGATCCAAACACAAGGGCAATGGCAATCGAAAATGGAGAAGTTGACTTCACCGTTGATGTACCCTATAGTGAAACTGACAGGATTAACGCCATAGACGGCATTAACGTAGAGAAGTACAAAACTCCCAGAGTCTACAAACTTGACCTTAACCTGAAGCATGAACCTCTTGAAGATGTCAGAGTAAGGCAGGCTATGTCCTATGCCATAAACAGGTCTGATATCGCAGAAAATGTGCTATACAATGTAGGAGAAGCTGCTGCAGGTCCTTTCCTGCCCACAATGGTCTGGGCAAATAAGAGTCTGAAGCCCTACAGCCAGAACCTTGAGAAAGCTGATGAGCTCCTGACAGCTGCAGGCTGGGTTGACACTGATGGGGACGGAATAAGGGATAAGGACGGAAAACCCCTCAAGCTCAACCTGATGACTTATGCTGCAAGGCCTGGACTTCCTCCAATGGCTGAAGCTATGGCTGCCCAGTTAAAGGAGGCAGGAATAGGCATAGAGACAGAAGTTATGGAAATGGGGTCAATAGATGACAGAAGAGAAAAAGGAGACTGGGACATCTACCTTGCAGCTTACAATATCGCAATGGTTCCTGATCCGGAATATATTCTTACGAACTGGTATATGACAAATGGCACTGATAATGGACCTGGATATTCCAATCCTAAAGTAGATGCTCTGATAACGGAAGCCAGAAAAATCACGGATCTGAATGAACGCTATAAAAAGTTCAATGAGGTAGAATCTATCGTTTATGATGAACAGCCCATGATCATAGTGGCTTACTACGGCTGTGCAATCGTGAAAAAAGATTATGTAAAAGGATATGTTTTCGACCCGACAGCCCACGACTACCGGATAAATGCGGACATGTATCTGGAAAATAAAAGCTGAAGGGATTTTCAGGGAAGGGTCTGAATTTTTCAGACTCTAAACCTGGGTCCATATTCACTCAAAGTAGTACGGATAGATAGGCTTTCTTTCTGTCCGGGTTGAGGCGAAAACATGAAATATTTCATAAAAAGGGCAGGTTTCATGGCACTTACGCTTTTTGCAGTTTGTGCTTTGACTTTTTTCCTTATGAACGTAATTCCGGGAGGCACGGCTAATTTAGTCCTCAAGCACACATTTGTGGGCCTGGAAGAAAGCGTTACCGAAGAACAGCTTAACCAGATTTCAGATAGATATGACCTGGATGACCCTCTTTACCTGCAATTTTTCAGGTGGATTAAAGAAGCAGTATTAAAAGGGGACATCGGAACTTCCTATGTTTTCAAAAAGCCAGTCCTTTATCTTCTGGCTTTACGCCTTCCAGCAACTATCCAGCTCGCATTGGTGAGTATGTTAATTGCAATACTTGCAGGAGTAAGCCTGGGAATTTACTCAGCCCTCAGGGAAAACAAGATTTCGGATCACATTCTCAGGATTGTGACTCTTTTTGGAGTTTCAATGCCCGGTTTCTGGGTAGCCCTTCTTCTTATCCTGATATTTTCCCTGAAGCTGAAACTCGTGCCTGTGACAGGTTACGGGAGCCTGGAAAATCTGCTTTTGCCCGCCGCAGCCCTTTCTCTTCATTCCATTGCTGCGGTTATGAGAGTTACGAGGACAAGCATGCTTGAGACCCTGGGACAGGAATACATCAGGTTTGCAAAAGCCAAAGGACTTCCTTTATGGAAAATCGTAAGCAGGCATGCCCTTAAAAATGCAATGCTACCTGTTATCACAGTTATTGGTTTTCAGATGGGAAGCTTGCTTGGAGGGGCTGTTGTGATTGAAAAGATCTTTGCCTGGCCAGGGATAGGAAGCCTGCTTGTGGACTCTATTTCTGCCAGGGATTTGCCTGTGGTCCAGGGCTGTGTGCTTGCAATCGTTACGATGTTCCTCTTTGTGCATTTCCTTGTGGATATGCTCTATACGCATCTGGACCCACGGATAAGGTACGGCTGATATTATGGACAATGTATTTGCTAATAAGTTAAGAAAAAAGAGTTTCTCACTTCCGGAAGCTTACGGAAGTCAATTTGTAAAAAGAATTTTTCAAAGGAAAGATATGCTTTTTGCACTGGCAGTCCTTTTGCTTTTTGCCGTGCTTGCCATTTTTGCTCCACTGCTTTCCCCTTACGACCCCAATGCAATTGACCTGAAGAACAAGAATCTGAGCCCTTCAGAGGAGCACATCCTGGGTACGGATTACCTTGGAAGGGACCTCCTGAGCCGAATCCTTATAGGAGCCCGGACGTCCCTTTCAATTGCAGCAGGAGTAGTTCTGATTTCCCTGTTTCTGGGAACTGCGGCGGGCTGTGCAGCAGGCTATTATGGGGGCCTTGTGGATGAAAGTATCTCCAGGGTTATAGACATCTTCCTTTCTTTTCCCTCGGTTATCTTTGCCCTCACTATCATGGGGGCACTCGGAGCCGGGGTTTTCAACCTGATGCTTGCCCTCTCGATAGTCCACTGGGCAAAGTACGCCAGGATGATGCGGGGGCAGGTCCTTTCAATCAAAAAACAGGAATTTGTCCTTTCTGCCATAACTGGCGGGGCCGGAGATTTTTACATAATGCGCAAGCATATTGTGCCCAATGCCATAGCCACTCTCCTCGTGCTGGCCACAATAGATTTCGGACACGTAATTCTCTCTATTGCTACATTGAGTTTTCTCGGAATAGGGCTGCCTGCCGATGTGCCTGAATGGGGGGCAATGCTTTCCGCAGGAAAAGAATTCATGAGGACAGCCCCTTACCAGACTATCTTTCCAGGGCTTGCCATAACATTCATTGTGATTATTTTCAGTATCCTTGGAGACGGTATGAGGGATATCCTTGACCCAAATCACGAAGGAGGCGAAATCGATTGAGTCTGCTTGAAATAAGAGACCTTTCGGTTGAGTTTCCCGCAGGTGAGAACACTGTAACAGCAGTTTCTCACGTCTTCTTTGAGATCAGGGAAGGCGAAACTTTTGGAATTATTGGGGAAAGCGGGTCAGGGAAATCTGTTATCGGCCTTTCCCTGCTGAGGCTTCTTCCGGCAAATGCGATTATTTCAGGAACAGTGTTTTTTCATGGACAGGACCTTTTTTCTCTTAGACCTTCAGAACTCAGAAAAATCCGGGGGAAACGCATTTCTCTCATGCCCCAGAACCCTGCCGGAGCCCTGAACCCTGTCCTGAAAAACAGGCTTCAGGTAGAGGAAGTTTTCGAAGAAAGAGGGGTTGACAAAAAAGAGGGGATGAAAAAATCGCTAAGGCTTATGAAAAAACTTCTTTTGAAAGACCCCGAAAAACTCTGTGATCTCTATCCCCACCAGCTGTCTGGAGGCATGAGGCAGAGGTTGATCGCTTGCATGTCTCTTTCTTTTGAGCCCGAGCTTGTGATTGCGGATGAACCTACAAAAGGGCTGGACCCCGAAGCAAAGGAAGGGGCAGTGGAGCTTTTTACTAAAATAAAAAAAGAATATGGGAAGACAATGCTCCTGATCACTCATGACCTTGATCTGGCTCTTGAGGTTTGCGACAGAATAGCTGTGATGTATGCAGGAGAGATTGTGGAACTGGATGAAGCTTCAAAAGTTTTGAACACACCCCTGCATCCTTATACAAAAGGGCTTATCCGGGCTCAACCCAGAAACGGGCTTGTTCCCCTGAGCGGGCAGAGCCCAAGCAGGATAAGACTTCCTGATGGCTGTTTTTTCCATGAGAGGTGCAGGTACTCCAGTATTGAGTGCTTCAGAAAACATCCTGAGATGAAAAACCATAAAGGAGGCTGGATCAGGTGTCACTTCCAGTCCTTTCAGTAAACGAACTGGCAATGAGCTTTGGGACTCTGGATGTGTTCACAAACGTCAGTTTTTCAGTATCTCGCGGAGAAACTCTTGGACTTTTCGGAAAAAGCGGGTCAGGAAAGACCACTATCGGCAAATGCATTGTAGGGCTTGAAAGACCCACAGGCGGAGAAATCCGGGTTCAGGGGGCGAATATACTGAATATGGGTAAAAAAGAGTTCAGAAAACTGCGCCCTAAAATCCAGATGATTTTCCAGCATCCTGAGACTTCTCTTGACCCTCGTATGAAAGCTTTTGAGAACCTTATAGAGCCCCTCAAACTTCATTCCGGGCTAAAACAAGATGCTCTCCTGAAGCGGGGCGAGGAACTGGCAGAACTTACAGGGCTGCGCCCTGAACATCTTGCTCGTTATCCGGTTCAGCTCAGTGGGGGGGAGATCCAGAGGATAGTGCTCGCAAGGATCATGGCTTTATCTCCTGATTTTATTGTTGCTGACGAGCCGACTTCTATGCTTGATGTTTCAGTGCAGGCACAGATCCTGCGCCTTATGCAGAAGCTTCAGAGGGAGACAGGCGTTTCCTACTTGCTGATTTCCCATGACCTTGAAGTGTTAAGGAAGATTTGCCACAGGATTGCCTATCTCGATAACGGGATCATCACTTCAATTGAAAACATAAAGAGAGTTGTTAATATATGACCATTCAGGAAAACCAGATCAAACAGAATATTGCCCGCATATGGGACGTTTCGTCCGAGACCTATGACAGCCATGAAGGGCATGGGATCACGAGTGAAGCCGAAAGAGAAGCCTGGAAAAATGTGTTTAAAAACCTTCTTCCTCCAGGCAGGCTAAAGGTGCTTGACGTAGGTTGCGGGACATGCGAAATTGGGTTGCTGTTTGCTGAAATGGGGCATCACATTACAGGCCTTGACCTTTCAGAAAAAATGCTTGCAAAAGCCAGGGAAAAAGCTTCTCGAAGAGGGTTTAATAGTGTCTTCAAAAAAGGGGATGCTGAAGTTCCTCCTTTTGAGGCAGGTTCATTTGATGTAGTTGTCAATCGCCATCTCCTCTGGACCCTTCCTCACCCTGATACTGCGGTCCAGAACTGGAAAAAGGTGCTTGTGGAAGGAGGAAAGCTTATTGTTATTGATGGGGTCTGGAATGACGGTTCGATAGAAACAAACGCAAGGAGGCTTGTAAGTGATTTCTGCACTTTGCTTGTTGAAAGAAGGAATCCCAGAAAAGGGCATTACTCCAGAGAGATAGACAGTGAACTTCCAAACAGGCATGGAGTCTCTCCTGAAAAAATGCTTGAATACTTCAGGGCTGCGGGATTCAATAATATAAAAGACGTCGACCTGAAAGATATCATGGACCTTCAGAAAGAGGACATGACGTTCAGGAAACGGATAGCTTATAATTACAAGTACCATTTAATCTACGGGGAAAAGTGAACCTGAAGGAAATGTGGAAATAAAATGAAAACAGGATTTATGGGCAGGAGTCAATACTTATAGGCTCTTTAAAGTGAGAACTAAAGAGAATCGTATAGGAGGGAAAAGATGGGCGTAAAGGAAGAGGTTTACGAACAGATCATTGAAATTCTTAAAGATGCAAAATTTCCCATAAACACAATGGACGAGTTGATTGCTGCCTTGCCTGAAGGGCTTGACACCACAGGCAGAATTGGTGATGTTGAAGTTACTGCAAGAGAGGCGGAAGGCCTGATTACTGAAAAGGATTTTCCGTTCAAAGATGCACAACATGTGGCAGACCTGCTGATCGAAAGAGCCGGGCTTTGACCTGACTTCTTTAGGTCCAAATAGGCAAAGATCGATAATGAGACTAAATTCTATAGAAATAAGCTCCTGCCTTCCAAATCCAAAACGAACGATAGACCCAAAATACAACTCCAATAATATGTGTGTAACGGGAATATGGTGGATGTGCGTAGCAGGAATATGATGAGAAATTGTGAATATATTTATAATAAAAGAGCTTATATTTAGGCAGGAATACGCACCTGAACTGAGAAATCAATAGCATAAAGCATTGAAATGCCTGAATATAAATATTCCTGACAGATCAATACATGCTTTTATTTGTCCCTCAAGTGCGTAAATCCTGGTAGGAAATTACCTGGCAGTGTCGCAAGTTTGCTGTAAATTCAACTTAAGTTTTTGTACGCTATGGATGAAATTTATCTGCACATATCGAATCTTCTATCCCACAACATCCAAAAACTTATGATTTTACAGAAAATTGGCGCACTGTCTTTTATAGCCACCTTTTATATTTTTATTTTATAGCCGGTTCTCACTGCCTTTATTTCTTGTATTTTTGTTCCAGAACTTTATAGTTCTTTACACAGGTGTTGTATTTGGTTTCCCATGTTTTATATTTGCTCAGACATTTGTTATATTTGGTTAAAAAGTTGTTGTAATTTTTGAGCCAGTTCTGGTATTCTTTGTCAGTTTTATTTTTCGTGCTCAGTTTCTTCTTCTGTGCTTCCAATGTCTTTTTTTCTTTTTCTAATGTAGCCTTCTCTTTTAATATTACTATTTTTTCTTTTTCCAATTTAGTCTTCTCTGCATCTAACTTTGCCTTCTCTACTTTATATGTATCATTTGACCCTGCACTTACTGATGCAACTGTCAATGACATTACAAAAAAGACAAGTGTAAACATACACATGAGCTTTTTTATTCCGTCAAATGTTTTTATTCCCATAATACGAATCCTCTTTTTGTTTTAATTTGATAGTTTATATATTTTGATCTATTTTTAATACGTTTTAATACAATTTTTAATATAATTTTCAATATACTTTGATACAATTGTGTTTTTTCCTACGGAACTCATGCATATGAGGTTCAAAATAAAGCGCGAATAAATCTGTCAGATGTACTTTATTATGAATGACAGAAGATTCCTGCTATTGTTTTCTCAGTTCAATAGCATAAGTCCTATCGTTTTATTGTCTTCTAATTTCCTGCCAACCATCAACGGTTGACATGTCTTGAATTAGCTGGAAAAAATATAAAAATACTTACATATTCCAAGATATTATAATACTTATATTTATAAAAGAAGCTTTATAAGGCATCGAATTTGGAATATAACCTTTAATTTCAGGATTGATTCCTGTTGGAATCCTTAAAATCCATGTAATTTAAAAAAAAGAGAATTTTTCCGGGAACCGGTAGCTTTCAACTACCAGTATTATTTGATCTGCGGAAAGAGTCTTCGGTAATGGAAATTACTCAAAATTAAAAAGAAATCCATGCGTCTTCGGTTAAGTAAAAAATCGTGATAAATTGAGTCTATTTCCTCAACATTTGGCAAATATTTGAATAAATTGTGAAATGGAGCAGGGTATTGATTTCATGTAAACAGGCCAAAATTGAAAGCTGGTTTCTAATGCAAAATCGATAGCTTTCTGGAAAGAAAATTCCTTAACCGAATACGTATGAAAAGAAATCTCTTTGGCTCTCCGTTGTTTTGTGTGGATATCCTCGTAATGTCTTCATAAAAACCAATGCGATCTCGAATTGAAAATCGTCTTATCCACAGGGAATGACAAAAAGCCATCTCTTCCAGTTTTAGCTTTCATAATGTTTTACAGTAGCTCTTTGTTCAGCAATAACCTTGCTGCTTTTAGTTTCAATGACCTTAAGAATAATGTTGGAACCGACCTTAAGCCATAATTACCTGAGGTATCACTTTTCCCGTTGCCTCTTTACTTTAACACTGGAAACAATAGGTCCTTCAGGGCTGTCCTGCCCTTAGAGAACAAGCCTTGCCCCTACATTCCATGAGCCATTGCCATCAACTGATTTTCGTATATGCCTTCAAAAAACAACATTTTTTCCTGTTATCGTTTTTGGGAAATGGTTCGTATATTTGCAGTTATTATCTCAACCGAAGATTAAGAAAATAGCCTGCTGGAAGTTTTCAATAAAGGCAAAATGCCAAAACTTTGAAAAATTTCAACAATAAGCATTTGAGTAACTAGCGTCGAGTCAATCATCAAGGATTTAATAATTACGAATAATTGCAATCGATTTTATACGACATTTTCCGGTTGATCCGACACTAGTGCATCGATTCTCAAATAAGTACATAATAAGGAAATAATTACGGCTTACGACTCAAATATTATTTTCAAGTCACATGGAATTCTTTAACACGGAAAACACAGCCGGTCGCAGAGCGATTCTATCTGGAGATTACAACCAGGGAAAACACGGAAAACACGGAAAACACGGAAAGCATGGAAGAAACACGCCTTTACTACTTATTTCCGTGTTTTCTGTGCTTTCAGTGGTTTTCAAAAAATTCATTCCTGACATACTTTGGAATCAATGCACTAGGGCAGTTATGTTTCAGATCAGGAAAATAGTATGAAACTTTACTGATTTTTGAAAGTAAAATTGGTTTTGGGTTGAGCTCATAATTAGTTTTGCAGGTATCAAAGAATGAAGGAAGCAAGATCGAAAAGTAGAAAAATAGCAATATTTTAAGTTAAAATATTGCTGTCTGGCAAAGGTTTTGTGCTTTTGATTTGAGGGTAAAATCAACTGCGATTTTTTGTTTAATAACACCTAATTAGAGAACTGATGTTTCAATGCTTTTTGGTTTATTAGCTAATTGTTGTTTATTCAAGAATTAGACATGGCTTATAGAACCCTTATATAACCTAAAAAATGGTTCTTAAGTCCTATAAGCCATATCCAAAATTTACCATATATTTTTAGGTAAAGAATGTATCAAGTTTTTATCTATTTTGTAACTCAAGATAGTTATAGCCTGGTCTTTGTTACAGGCTTGGTTACTGGTTTCTGGACTGGTTTAACTACCTTCTTGGTTACTGGTTTCTGGACTGGTGTAACTACTTTCTTAGTTACTGGTTTCTGGACTGGTTTGATTACTTTCTTGATAACTTGTTTGTTATGATCTTCATGCACTACACAATTTCCATTGTTATTTTCACTTGCACTTACTGCTCCAGCTGTTACTGTAGCCAGAAAACAGACTGCAAGTAGAATTGCTAATGCCTTTTTCATTTTTTGTAACATTTTTTAGCCTCTATAAATTTCGATAAATTTCCATTTTTCAGCTGGTTGTTTATATATTCTATATAAACTGCTGTAGCTTTATCGAAATTTTTTGTTGATCAGTTTGGAACTATGCAGTTGAAGTGATAGAGTAAATACAGCCACCAATGATTTTTGTTAGTTCAATTGCATAAGTCCTATTTTGACCAACATAGTGCCGTTGACTCTGTGTCAACAGCTCCTAAATAGGCTAAATAAAATATAACCATACTTGTGTAAGTAAAGCTTTATAGAAATCGTATTTTTAAACACACTTTATTTGATATTTAATCTCAAAAAAATATAATAATTATGTGTTTAATACTTATTAGAAGCCATCAGGGAGTTATATATTAAAAACAATTATGTTTAGCTTTCATTTTCCAATTTATAAAATTTAGCCCATATATTCCCTGAATATTTCTATTATTAACTATTGTTCTTTCTCTTTAATTATAATTTTATTGTTTATCTTGAAAACAAAAGCTTATAATGAATCATTTGATGAAAATCTCTTTCATTTACTTACTATATTAAGTTATAAGCTGTTATCTACATTTTTTCCTTTCAATTTGTCTTTTTAATCCTTTATTCTTCTTTTTAAATTGAAAACAAGTGTTTCCTTGATGCTAAATATCAAGGTTATCGGCAGTAACCCGGAGATTTCTATAACTTCTGGAATAATGAAGTTCAGAAATGGTTCTCATAAAAGTCAAATCAATCGACTAAAAATCCAATATTCGGTAATGAAAACAACTTAAAATTAAAAAGAGATTTTCTAAAAGAGGAGAACTCTCTCTTTCAATTTTAGCCTTCATAATGTTTTACAATAGCTCTCTGTTCAGCAATGACATTTTTGCTTTTTGTGTCAATAATCTTAAGGGTAATTTCAGAACCTGCTTTAAAACCGTAATTGTCAGAAGTATTACTGTCCCCATCTACACTAACTTTTACGCTCGATTTAGTAGCTCCTATTTCACTATCCTGCCCGCAGAGAACAAGTTTTTCCCCGACATTCCATGAGCCATCTTCAAGAGTGGCTTTATTATTAAGATCATAGCATGTGTCATTTTTTCCCTGAGAACTCAAATCTAGGTAGAGAAGGGAAGTGTTTCCTGTAAGAAAATCCTGTCCAAAAACAGGCCTGTAGGAATTCCCATACCCGAATATCTTTATCGAGATAGAATCTAAGGGCAGAGAATCACCTCCTTCGTGTACAAGCACAATCTTATTTTCTTGAAAACGGGCTCTCTTTTTATCCTCTTTCTCATCCTCATCATAATTATTAGGCGAAAGTCCTCCTTCGCACGATTCAAGTGAAATCTTTGCCATCAGCGGTTGAGTGCTTTTGCCTTCATTGGCAATATTGGAAAAACTGATAGCAACCACACCTGCAAGTGCGACCAGAACAATCAACATAAGGAGGGAGCCTATAATAGGAGTTACGGCTTCAGATGGTGATTTTAACGAAAAGAACTCTTTAGCTCGTATTTTTCCCCAGGTTTTCATCAATAAGGAAATACGGTAAACTGTCATAAATAATTTATTAACTTCAAAAAGAGTTATTATTCAGGAATAAAATATGGAGGAAAAATACCCTCCTATGATCATTTCTTTTTTTGTTGTTTCTTCTCATATTCTTTTTCGAGATCGAGGATTCCTCTAACAGCCTCAAGTTCCCTTTTACTTTTAACATAATGTAAAAGTACAAAGCCAACTCCGCAGAGCAGGGCTATAATTGCGGCTGAGAATAGCAGGGGTGCTGACTGGGTATAGTATTTCACCTGAATGGTCTCTTCTCGGTCTCCCATCTTCGAGGAAATCCACAGGAGCGTTTGCCTTTCTTTTTCATCATAGGTTACACTCAAAGGCTCAGGCCTTGCTATCCCGAATACCCTGTTGCCAGTAACATATCCTTCTGGAAGTACTACACGGATGAATTCGGAATCGGGTTTAACAAATGTAAAACTCTGCTCTCCCGAATTATCAAGCGTATATGCGATAAAACCTGTAACAGGTTCCTTAAACTCCAGGTTTATAACTTTCATACCCTGGGTAACTTCCTGAGTCAGAGTATAATTAATAGCCGAAGTTTCATTTCTGGTGGAAAGTTCTTCAAACGTTTTCGGGTTCGCTGCAGTCTCGTTTGCCGGGCCTACAAGCTGCACGAAATTTTGAATCGGATTCTCCTCGGAACTGCCGCTCAGGATGTCAGGAGGATAGATCTCAAGCTTACTGGTATTTACTAAAATATAGACAACCTGTACTTTTGTATCGTTTTCCAGCAGGTAGTAGGTAGTGGTATTTGCAAGCGTTTGATTGCTCGATTCATTCTGAAAAATTTCAAATTCATAACTAGATATATTGCCAGGTTTATCTATGACAATTTCCTTTTTTTGCTCCATACAGCCCGATACCAAGACCACCATCAGGGCAAGGAGCATAAACACGATTTTCGTTCTCATTTTCACAGACAAATTCTCCCTTAGCTCGAAGCGGTCTCTTTTCAACCTGCGGCAATTTCCTTCGCTTTCGAGGTAAAGCCTATACAGGGTCTGGAACAGGTTAACATTACCTTATGCTCTCTCTTCTTAATAAACAACACGGATAGGCGTCTCTAAGAAGTATGACATAAAGATCACTTTATCATATAAAAGGAGTAGGCTCGGCAGGTAACAAGTTCAGATATTGAACTTTCCGGAAAAATTCTGTAATTTATTTTGGCATGAAAGTGCTTTCAAGTACTTTCATTTTTTGTGCCTGCCATTTGGAAAATTCCATGTGCGTTTTTTATAGGACCTGCGAACTTGAAGTTTAAAATCAAGCACTCTGGGCATTGTGCCTTGTTTTTAGTGCTTTAGACAATTGAAGGTTTAACGCTATTGATTTCTCAGTTCAACCGCGTAAATCCTAATCTAATATTGAATCGTCAACAATTAGAAAGCCTTCTTCAAGCTTGACATAACTTTTTATTTCCTTCCCTATAGTGCTTTACGTAAGTTCTAACTCAATAAATGACTACGGGGCGCGCCCAGAGGTTAAAAAAGCCTAATATGAGTTAAGATAAACCCCATCTGGAAAGGCATAAAAAACAGAGTTTTAAAATAATATTTCCCTAAACTATTATCAATATTTATATAGTCCTGAGCGGATTCGAACCGCTGTCCCGGGCTCCAAAGGCCCGAAGGATTGACCACTACCCTACAGGACTGCATGTTAAAGCTTTTACTAATAGATTAATTCTTGTACTTAATTTTTGTGCCAGATCGGGATTATTTTTTGTTAATTTTCCAGAAATATCCCTTTCTTCTCTATCCTGTTTTCAATAATTTTTTGTCAGGACTTTATATATCTTTATATTTTTCGATACAGTCCTTTTTTGGCTTTGAAATATTTTCCATGAAACTATTTTTCGCTAACGGGTAATTTTTCATATAATTAATTTAAAATAATTTATTTCATTACTATATTGTGGAGCTGGAAGAGAAAAGGTATGGTTGAATAGCGAAGTAGTGGATTGTGACAGAATTGCCCGGGAGCTGGCGGTTCTTGCTTTAGAATATGTTAGATGGGAACATACTCCTGAAGCGACTGTATTGGGGGATACAGCAAACGGATTGAATTGCTCTCGGGCTTCTTCTTACTTATAGTCACGAGGCTAAATAATACAAGGTTCTTCGCCATTCCCTATGGATAATACGATTTTCGATTCAAGACCGCATTGATTTTTATGAGAATATTATGAGGATATCCGCACAAAACAACGAAGAACCCAAACATATTTATTTATCCTCGTATTGAACGCACTTCTTATTTAGGTCCTTATGTACTTTTTTAAATTAATTATGGCTTTTACTTTTTTAAATTAATTATGGTTTTTACTTTTTTAAATTAATTATGGCTTTTATTGCTAATAATTATTAATTTTTTAATTATGATTTTCGTCCTATTTTCAGGGAAATCAATACTGAGCTTATATTAGTAAGATAATCTGATATTATTAACATATAAAATTTATTTCAATATTAAAAAACGTTATTTTGAAAGTTATATTATGTTTTCGAAATACTGCTGCGTAAAATCCGGAATAGATGAAAAAAATTATTAATTACTTGTACACTTTTGAAAAAGATAATATATATTGAATTCGTATAACATTTTAGCAATGCTATAACATCTGAATAGAACTGCTAATCTTTAATCTGGTTAAAAAATGAGAGGGGTATATACTTAAATTTTATATATTGTAAACCAGAAGCAAAATCCTACTTTGGATATTAATCCCCGATTAGCTCCCGAAACGCAATAAAATAGTGGGTTGATAAAGTGAAAGCTAGCGGACTCTTAAGTATTCTCACCTTTTCCGAAAAAAGGAAGGATATTCTATTTTTACTTCAGGAGAATCCAAGAACTCTTTCCGAAATTAAAGATTATTTTGATGTAAGGTCACCTGAAATCCTGCCTCGCCTTAAAGAAATGGAAGGCTCAAATTTGATTATCAGGCAGGAGGGAATGTATCGGCTGACACCTATAGGAAAAGTTTCAGCCATGCATTACAAGCCCTTACTGGATACTCTTACAGCTATAGAAGCAAACGAAATTTTCTGGAAAGATCATGACCTCGCTTCGATTCCTGAGATATTGTTGAACAGAATTCAGGAACTTAAAGATTGCAGAGTCGTAAGAGATGAACAGGAACATATTTATGATACTCATAAGGCATTTATGGAGAATGTACGGGCTTCTACTCATTTTGTGGGCTTTTCATCTATTTTTCTTCCAAGCCATCCCACGATGTTTTTAGATTTAGCCCGCAGGAATATTCCTATTTCAATAATTCTCACACCAAATGTATTTTTTAAAATAAAAAGTGAGCATAGTGGACTCAGTTTCATAATTTAGTGATTTCTCATTTTTTCCGTCCTTAAAACTTCACTTTTCTCTGCTAACTGCTCAAATAAACTGTAATAATCCTTGAGAAATGATTTCTTTGGCAGGAATGCCAAAGAATTATTTTACTCCGTTAATTGTTTCACTGAATTTTTTGACTAAAATCGATACGCTCCGCTACTTAATCCTTAACTCAGCTCTCAAAAATATCTTTTACTAAAGCTTAAATGGAGTAAATAATCTGAACAATTCCAGAAATGACTTTTGTGGTTTCTTGAGCAAATTTAATCTTCTCATTTGAGCAAGTTTGATCTGATTCTCAATTCCTTTATCAGTCCTGAACTGCTTCTTGTTATCCGTTTTTAGACTTTTTGAATAATAACTTTCAATAGGATTATTTGTCGCCGGCGCTCCTGGAAGATAATGGAACAAAGTAAGATTTAGCCAGTGTTTATTGATCATCCACAATCGTTTTTGAACCAATTCATCATATGTTCTTATATTTTCCATTAATTTATTGAAGTTATATTTTGCTTTTTCAAGACTATTAAGTGGAAGATTTTCCTTTTTYCGTCTTCTTTCAAGCTTTAATTCATTTCTATACTTGTAAAATTTCTTTTTTGCKTTTTTACTCCATTCCTGATGTTTTTCTTCTTTATTAACTAGATTAGGTTCTTCAGATAGAAGTTCTTCCAGAAATTTAATYTCATTCTCTCGATTGTAAAATATATTCAATAACCTGTACTTCAATAATTCCTGTTCAATKGTTGTATTTTTTGGGAAATCACTAACAATAAGCTTGTTTAAGTGCATTAAACAATATTGATGGACTAACTTATCCCCAAAAATTTCCTTTAATATATCAGGGTATCTCTTATCAAAGTCCGTAACGATAAACACAGGCTCTGATGCATCCAGATTTTTCTGTAAAAATCCCTTGATGGTTTCTGAACTCTTATCTTCAAAAAGTTCATCTGCTATCGTTCTTTGAGTTTTTGCATCCAGTAAAGTTAAACGGTATTTCTGACATCTTCCTTCTTTTGGATGTTGTTCGTCATAGTGCACCATATGTATATTTTCTGAAAATGGAACAGTTTTCTGY
>NZ_WJBJ01000011.1:0-1624 GCF_020804205.1 Methanosarcina sp. DH1
CTCCAATGGTTCATAATGGCTATAATCCTCATACTAAAGAAGGTCTTGGAGAAATCAACATTGGTCGATATAAATGCTCAAATTGTGGTAATACACACGAAGAAGATCATAGTTTTTGGGAAGATCTGAAGACTTTACTTTTTAATTCATTCAATGATTTCTTCCAGTTACTCAGATACCATAACGTTTCATACGATGGAATTTCTGATATAATGGACTTCATCTATCCAAGATCAAAAAGCACTATTTTAAGAGCATTCTACGAACAGTATCTCCGAATCACTGCTCTAATTTTTCCAAGAACTCCTAATTTAGCCAAATTATTTATCCTTTTTGTATATACATATTATATACTATGAAGCAAGTTGAGTTGGAACTCCAAAACCATCTTGAAATTGATAACATTGAAGGATTCCTAATTCGTAAAGTAACCAAATTCGGGAACGGTGCAAAGGTCGACTGTCCCAAGGAATATCTTGGACGTACGGTTTATCTTGTGATAATATGACTTTAGATCCTGCCAGATATTTTCGCACTCTAAAGACATTGGATACATTCATAGATCGTTCTCTGGAATTGAAACCAAAGAGCAAATTTCTTTCCGGTTTCCACTATAATCGAGATCTTCTCAAATCTTCAGTTGCCAACACCTATGTTGAAACCGTTGGAAACCGAGCAGACTCTTTACATCTTGCAATAAAGAAAGTGCCTGTTTCAAACATTTATTGGGAGTATCTAGAAACGGTCAAAATCTTGGGAACAAAGTTTTGGCTTCAAGAAAAAGAAGTTGTATTAGCCTTTGATTATACAGATGAAGATTTTTATGGTGACCCTCAAGGTTTCTGGATACATGGATGGACTGGAGAACATGGAATATCTGGGAAATTCAAATTCTTGACATGTTCAATTGTCAGTTCAGATATTCCACAAAAAATTCCCCTTATTTCAGTTCCGGTTAGGATGGGGCACAATATGGCATATACTGTGACATGGTGCCTTACAGTCATTGAACCAATTGTAAAATCGATTTCTCTAATTTTGTTTGATAGGGGATTCTACAGCAAAGAACTCATGCTGACACTTTCCAATTCAAAGTATCCATATCTGATTTTTGTCCCAAAAAACCCCAAAATTAGAAAAGAACTTGCTCAAATGGAAGAAGCTGAAAAGAAAACAATGCAATACAAATTCAAGCTCAACATAAATAAAACGGTTCTGAAAGGTGAAACCACTCTGGCATTGCTGAAACAAATATTCGATAAACAAAGCGACAAATCATATGATTGGGCATTCGCCACTAATCAGTCTACAATTGATCTTGACCATATTATTGCATCATATAAAAGAAGATGGAGAATTGAGACTGGTTTTAGAATTCAGGATGAGGCACGTATCAAATCCAAATCAACAGATGTAAATGTTCGATTTTTCTACTTCGCTTATGAACAGGTATTGCAACTGCTATGGATTATCCTGTATAAAGAAGAGGAGAGTTTCAAGGTATTCATGATAGACATGTATGAAGAATGCTTGAAAAGGTACAAAAATGTGTAAATAAGCGGCCACCTCCATTGAACCAGTGACGTGGAGGTGTAGGTCAATGGAGCAGCAGGGAGCTATTGAT
>NZ_WJBJ01000011.1:1634-37964 GCF_020804205.1 Methanosarcina sp. DH1
TACCTGCCATAAAAGTTGTTTCAGTAGTCTACCGGGGACCGTATCCAGGAGTTGAAGCCGGTTACAACCTGATTTTCTCGTATGCAAGGGAGAATAACCTGGAAACTCTGAGCCCGAGCAGGGAATTGTATTTCAATAGCCCTGAAGAAGTTCCTGAAGAAGAGCTTATGACTGAAATTCAGGTCCCGATAAGGGAAAAGTGATCCGTTAAACTAGTCTGTTAATAGTCTTTAATAATCTGTTAATAATCTTTAGTAGTCTGTTAATAGCCTGCTAATAGTATGTTAATAGTCTGTTACTACTCCGGAATTCCGGAGCAATTACTCTTTTTTTCCAGAAATACAACCGTGTTATATGCAGGAGGGTCGGGCAGGATTCTCTTATATTCCCTGTAACCCTCGGGCAAATCAAGCAAAAAGTCCCGGTTTAGCAGTTTCATTAAGCCTTTTTCGTAGACCCTATAAGAAATCCTGCAGCCTGCCGGTATTACTTTTAGTAAATATTCAAGAATTTCTTTTTTGGGTTCAGCCTGGGCAGCTATCATGAGAGCCTTTACCCCTGTATCAGTATCTAGAAAATCAATCGGGTTCATGGAGAAATGGCTCCCATTAACTATGGTGATGTCTTTAGAAAGCCCAAGCTTATCAAGCACTTCCATTGAAAGCCTTGCCCTTTCAGAGTTCTGCTCTATCCCTGTGCTTTTTACCCCATAATATTTGAAGAAAACAATGAGCGTAAGGGGAAGAGGTCCACTCCCTAAAAAAAAATTCTGTCCCCGGCTTTTAGCCCGAAACCCTCGTATTCTGTTCGTACCAGTTGGAGGTAATTTTTGTAGAAGGGGAATTTCTCAAGGATGTCCCAGGGGGAATGACCCGCAAGAATTTCTTTTGCATATCCGGTTTCCAGCCTTACCGTATATAAATTCCTGAATCGGTTCAGGTGAAAGAAAATTGGTTCTAGCTCCTGTTTATTCAGGAGAATAGAAACTACATCATTTCCCAGGTCCCGGGTAATTAGAGCATCCAGCTTCATAAACAATTTTTCGGGCTTGTCCGAAGAGCCGGATAAGATCGCTTCATCAGAGAGTTCTCTTATGTCCTTATACAGATCGAGTATTTCTTTGAGAACAAACTCTGAAAGCTCCAGACTCTTACCAATCGCACCAACCATACTAATCCCCAAAGAGTATTATGGTGCGCCTGAATATATTCCTGTTGAGAATTATCAGGTCCTGAAACTCAGAAGGCTGAAGCTTAATAATTATTTCAGGATAAAACACAGGATAAAACACAGGATAAAACACAGGATAAAACACAGGATAAAACATGGCAGTAAAAATACTGACTAACATGAAAAATATAGAAATCTGGTAGAATCCAGACTTCACTCGAAAATCCGTTTTAGATCTTCCATCCCGAGAGAAACATCAAATTCCTTTAACCGATAAAACTTCTTGGCCCTGAGGTCATCATCTTCAAGTCTGAGATCACTTTCAACAAATCCGGCTTTCTCCAGGCGTTTTAAATGCAGGTTTACTACCTGTCTTGAGAGATTCAGGTCCTTGGCGAGTTCGTATACATATCTTTCCCTTTCGGCCAGCAGGTAAAGCAGTTTAAGCCTTATGGGATGAGAGAGCGCCTCACCAATATCTACTATTTGTTGAAGTGATTTTACCATTCGGAATGTCCTCGCATACTTTTGGTTGCACCTGGACTGGAAGATTTCCAGAGCCTGCAGCAGATATAAAGATTTAGATTTCTTCGAGCTTGGATTTTATATCTTCTACTGTTTTTTTGATTTCTTCGATATCTTTTTCCATTTTGATGATTCGCTCATTATCCCTTGGAGCTGTGTACCCGGACCTATTCAGCAGCACTACCGTTGCACCTACTATAAGGAGAATGATTAGAAGATTCAGGAGAAATCCCCAAAAGGAACTAGTTATGCCATATCCCATGCCATTCAAGCTTTCCACCTCAAAAATAACAGATATTCTTAAGATCATCGGTTTTTCTTATTCCACCGACTTTTTTCTCAGATATTGCTACCATAGATATAAAAGAATATCCGGAAAAAGGTATGCAAATATAAAAATCCATTAGAGATTTTGGCTTTTCGCCATCCACTATGATAAGATGATTTTCAATTCAAGATCGCATTGGTTTTTATGGGGACATTTGAGGAGATCCACACAAAACAACGAAGAGCCGAGATAGATAAAAGGGCAATGAATTGAAGAATTAACCTGTAACTTGAAGAATTAACCCGTAACTTGAAGAATTAACCCGTAACTTGAAGAATTAACCTGTAATTTGAATAATTAACATGTAATTTGAATAATTAACATGTAATTTGAATAATTAACCAGCAACTTGAAGAATTAATCTGAGAAAATAAATAAAAAGGATAGTGTTAGGTGATGGCTTCAATATTCAATTAATATTGAAGTACTGTTGCTCAAAAGGCAGATGACTTGCAGTAGCCCTGGCCCCTGCTGTATCTGCTGCCTGTCTGTGCTCCTGTACAAACAGGATAATCGGTAAACACTTCACCGCTGACGGCATCAATTCTTGCCTGTTTGTAAACTCCGTCCTCGTCCTTGTAGGAAACAATCCACCAGCGACGCATCTGAGAAATGTCCTCTTTGGAAACGTTGCTGTCTATTTTTGTTTTTGCGATTTCGAGTGCTTCGTCTACGGTCTTGACCTCAAGTTCCGAAGTATTATTTGAGTTGAAATAAGGACAGTCGGAAAAGTTTCCGTAACGTGAACCAGAATCCATGTTCCTTGCAGCCCACCTGTGCATTAATCCAGAGCCATAGTTTGTCCCTGCATTATCCGAAGCAACTGCACTGACTACCGCTGCTCCGGAAACCCCTATAAACAGTATTCCCAGAAGAATTGCTATAATTGCTTTTCTCATTTTTACACCTTTACGCATATTTTTCTTTTGTTTGTAACCTGTAATTAGCTTTAAACCTGTAATTATCTGTAACTTTCTGTTATCACATCATATGTAGTGTTTAGGCTACATATGTACTTTGGCATAAAGATATATAATTATTGTCATGTACTGCTTAATTTCATGAAAAGTCAGCGGTACTTTTCATTTACCCACCCAACAAGCGGCAAGACCCGGCAAAGGTTTTCAGCAGTGGTTTCAAGGGCTGTAAAAATCTGGGTTATGGGGCTAAACCCAGGAGTTCGGGCTCCGAGCAGTTCGAAAGGAACAAGTTTGATTACAAAGAGGCTTGCCAGCATGAGCGTTAGAACAAACCACCATCTCAAAGGGTTTCGCGGCAATTATGAGAGTCCCGAAAAATGCCTGACAGAAGCCCTAAGAGGTGACATCAGGGATACCTAATTAATTCTGAAAACCCTTCCCATTCTTCAAGGGGTTCTACTTCAGGAAACTCTACTTCAGAAAACTCTACTTCAGGGAGCTCTACTTCAGGTAACTCTACTTCAGGTAACTCTTCATTTTTTGCGTTATTCTACCCCGGATACTCATATTCTGTCCATTGGACATTCGTACCTGATCCTACATAATTATTTACAGTTATCTAAGCCCACAATAGCAATACAGGAACACATATAAGCCGGCTTGTTAGATAATGTAAATAGAGAGCATATGAAAATTTTAGAATGCAACACCATTGATATTGCCCCTACGATCTCGAGATTACTGAAAATCCCTATGGTTCCGCCAACTGGCAGGCCAATTCAGGAAGTAGAGAGCTACGCAAAGGAAAGAGGCTGCAAAAGAGCAGTAATTATTGTGGTTGACAGTCTGGGTTATTCTCTTTATAACTATTTTTCTCCGATAATGAAGAACTTGAGCGAAATCGCCGAAAAAGGGCTCCTCTTCAGGTGCAAATCCCCAGCAACAATAACCTCTCCTGCTATTGCATCAATCTTTACAGGATATCTGCCAGAAGAGCATAATATCTACTCTACCGCGGACATTTATACTGAAAGGACAAAAGACTCGGAAAACCCGAAACTGAAAAGCATTATGGAATGGGCTTGCAGGGCAGGCATGAAAGCGTCAGCAGTCATAGAGTCCGAAGGTGCGGAAAGTTTCAGGGGAAGGATAAAAGACTTTTATGGGGTCCCAAATTCCGAGGATATCCTGGATTATGACCTCCAAATTACGAATTATGCATTACATGCCCTCAAAGAAAAGCCCGATATCCTGGCAGTTCACCTCAGGACCCTTGACCGTTTTTCTCACAGGGCAGAAAGCTGGGAAGAACTGAAAAAGGCTGCAATGTCTGTGGATGAAAACCTGGGTGAGATTTACAGAAATGCGGAAAAAGGAACGATTTTCTTTATCTGCGGGGATCACGCAATTCACGGAGGAAAAAAGTGGTTAAAAGATGTTGAAGGAGAATATGTCAAAAACCACAGGCAAAACTTTGTGGCTCTTATCGTAGCCTGTAATCAAGAAGCATAAGCCTTTTCGGTCTCCCTGTAAAGTTTAGTCTGTAAAGTTTAGCCTGTAAAGTTTAGCATATCAGAATTTATGCTCAACTTTAAGAACCCTGGTGAAACACCGGATCGTTCGATTGGTATTCTTATGCAGGATTCCGATACCTCCTGCTTCTTCCCACTCGCGGATATTCTCGGAGTTATCATCAATAAGAACCCTTGCAAACCCTGATTGTAAGGCTTTTTCCGGGCGGTAACAGAGAATTGCAGCCTCTGCATAAGAGGGCCCGAGTTCTTTCCTGAGCCATTTGATTTTTCCCTCTCTCGCATTGGTTAAGGCTTTTTTCCTCTCAGGTCCGGGAAGTGCAGAAAGGATTGTCGGACAAAGGCCCGAGCTTCTAAGGAAAACATGCAATTCCTGCCCGCCTGGCATCCAGGACATTTCGGACCAGAACTCAATTCCTGCAGATGTAATCTTTTTCCAGAAGAGTTCTCTGTCGTTACTGTACCAGAACATCATATTGCCACTGAGCTTCTCACAGGCTGAGGTGAAATCCGTAAGGACTCCATCCATATCAAGGAAGAGTTTTATTCCTTCCACGGTCCCGGAAGAAAAAGAGGTATCATGTAAGTGGCTTGAGAGAGAACTCTGAAAGCTTACAGGTCTGTTCTGGATAAAATTGTGATTATTGAAGGAAATAGACATAATAAACTTCCCTTGATTGCTCTAGTAGCAAATGACTTCCCATTAATCATTAAGACACCATAATAAAAAAAAGTACTCATAGTAAAAAAATTGATATGATCTATGAAGTCTGATATGACCTATGAAGTTTAGAAGAGAAGAATAGTATTAAGATCAGTCCTCCTGAATAAATACCAACGTCTTTGCAATAATATCGTGAAAAGCCTGCTTTTTTGAAGTAAAAAGGATCAGCAGAAACCCTGCAAAAAAGGGAATTACAGCGAAAATTTTCAGAATAAATCGCTTTGTTGCCTGTATAAAGGAGATTCTGTTTCCGTTGAGGTCAGTAACAATGATGTTCACAGCTTGCTTGCCCACTGTTGACTTCAGGGTAGAACTCTCCTGAAAGACAAAATAAGCCCACATTGCGAGAAAGAACAGAATATAGAAGAGGGCTTCATCTATGGTTTCTGTGATTAGTTCTAAAAACATAAAAAGGGAAATAATTACGAAAATGTCGATTATTGAAGCTATAAGCCTCCTGGAAATGCCAGAGTATGGTTGCATCAAGATCTTTCTCATCTTATTTATACAGATGCAGTGTTGAATAATAAAGTTAACTCTATAATTAAAATATAAAAGAGAAAAATGTTGAAAGCATTGGAATGTTGAATCCAAACCGATTCAATGAATATGCATTGAAAAGCAGATCCGATAATAAAAGAGAAGGTTAAGAAGGTATTTTCTCCTCTCAGGGGAGATTCTTACCTTCTTGTCTGTTACTTTATCACTTTTATTACTTTGCTATTATTATTTTTTCTTTGAAATAGGGATTTCGATCTTATCCACCAGTTTCTTTACATCGTTCTTGATATCGGAGGCAAGTTTTTTTGCGCTGTCGCCGGTTGTATCAACCAGTTTTTCAACCCTTGCAGTGATGCTCTTTACCTCATCTTTCACATCAATTGATTTTATTTCCCCTGAGATAGACTTTATTTCGGTATTTATATTCTTTGCAAGTTTTGAGGCTTCGTCCCCTGTTTTCTTTGCAAGAGTATCAATGTCGCTCCCAAGCTTTCCAACTTTCTCCTGTATTCTGCTCTTTTTTCCAGCTTCGGCTTCTTTACTTTCGCTTTCCGTTGGTTGTGCCATATAAACCCCTCTTTATTTTTGATAAAAGATAATTAATTTCTCTCAGAAAGAGAGCCTGTTTTTATAGACATTTACTTATTGGTTTCCGAAATTATAAGAGTATCTTTAGAAGTGAAAATTTATTTTTGAAAGTAAATTCTGTTGCGCTACAAGCTTAATAAAGTATAAATTAAAATAGTATGCTTGTAAAAAGTAAAGCGATTTAACTGATTAAAAGAGTTTATGCAAAACTCCGGCAGGAAATATATAAGAGCCAAATCAGGATATCGTATTCATAAAAAACTCTCTGCGATAGAGTAAGCCATTGAAAGCTATAGAGGATATATGCAGACTTTAGTTATATGCATAGACAGAGATAACGATCTGGGCGAAAAAGCAAAACTCGAAACCCCAATAGTAGGGCGGGAGGCAAATGTTCAGGCTGCCGTTGCACTTGGGATCGCAGACCCGGAGGATTCTGATACCAACACTATCTTCGGTGGAATCAGGATTCTTGATGAATTACGAGCAAAAGGAACTGATGCTGAGATAGTTTCTTTTGCAGGAGACAAAAACGTTGGAGTGATCTCAGACCAGAAAATTTCCGAGCAGCTTGAAACATTTCTCAATATGTACGACGTGCAGAGGGCGATATTCGTCTCGGATGGGGCAGAGGACGAAACGCTTGTGCCTATTGTCCAGTCCCGTATGAGAATTGACTCCGTGAAAAGAATTGTAATAATGCAGAGCCAGAATCTTGAAAGTACTTACTATATCCTGAAACACGTCTTTAGCGACCCGAAAATCTCCCAGACTTTCTTTGTACCTTTAGGGCTTGCTTTTCTCATTTATGCAATATTTTTGCTTGCCCGCTATCCCGAAGGTGCAATTGTGGGAATTCTTGCAGCTGTGGGGCTTTACATGTTGTACAGGGGTTTTGGGCTGGACGATCTTGTCGCTCTTGAAAAAGAAAAGCTCTGGGACGCTTTTCTGGAACAGAGGATGGTTTTTATCAGCTATACGGCTTCCCTGCTTACAATGCTTGTAGCAACTGCATACGGAGCTATGGAAGTATGGAAGCTTTACTCGGCAGATGGAGTCTGGTATCAGGGGATCCTTACGCTTGTCTCAGTATTCATCAATGCTTCAGTCTGGTGGTATGCAGGAGCGATGCTGCTTGCCGACCTTGGAAAAATCTTCGATTTAAGGATGGAAAATAAGCCCATTTATAAAAACGTCGCAATCTCTTTATTCGTGATCGCAACAGGGCTGCTATTCTGGGGTGCAAGTACATACATTTTAGCAACGGCTTCCCTTTCGGAAGGCATTACCAATGATGCGTCCCTTGCCCTCCAGTACTTTGTGTATTCGGTCGCAGTTGCGGTTCTCATTGCCCTTGCAGGAATAAAATACAGCGTATCGAATCAGGCCTCCGAAAATGAAGATAGAGGAAGAGATAAAAGAAGAAAAAAACTCGCCTGACTGCAGGCGACCTGTCATAAATTTTGAAGCTCGACGGGGTTAAAAATCGAAAATGGGGGGTAATAGTAAAAACCGTCAGGAAGATCATAAAATGGAAAAAATACCTGAAAACGTTGAAATTGCAGTGCTCGGTGGTGTCGGTTTTAACTCTTACCAGGAATTTGAAAACCAGTTAGTAAACACTCCATATGGAGAAGTTACAGTTTATCTTACTACCATCAGAGGGAAAAAAGTTGCAGTAATCCCAAGGCATGCAGGAGAAAACCATATTCCTCCTCACAGGATTAACTACAGGGCCAATATCTGGGCTGTAGATTGTATCGGGGCAAAACGTGTAATCTCCACAAATTCCGTTGGGTCAATGCGAGGGCATCCGGTGGGTAGTTTTGTAGTACTTAACGATTTTATAGATTTTACCCGGAACCGGCCTTCTACCTTTTATGATGACAAAACCGTACACGTCGATGTATCTGAACCTTACTGCCCTGAGATCAGGGTAGCCCTTAGAGACGCTCTGGAAAAACAGGGATTACCTTATACCGAAGGAATTTATGCCTGCACGGAAGGCCCACGTTTTGAGACCAGGGCCGAAATCCGCATGATGAGCCAATTTGCCGATGTTGTGGGCATGACGGGTGTACCTGAAGTGGGCCTTGCAAAAGAACTCAGCCTCTGTTATGCTTCTCTTGCCATTATCACAAATCAGGCCTGCGGAATGACCACACAGAAACTAACTGCTGACGAAGTTACCGAAGTTGTGGGAAAAGCTCAGGATGCAATCTTTGAGATTATTTCGGATACAATAAAAAAGATCCCGGAAACTCGAAACTGCAGGTGCAGATTTGCTAAGGAAGGAGCCTGTTTATAAAACAGTACTTTAAGGAGCAATATGTAAGTAGCTTCTATGTAGAGAGTTTTATTCTATTATTTTCGAGAGGTAGTTTCTCTAATTGCTTCTCCCATACAATTTCTTTAAATAGTTATTTTATATCTTCCTCCAACTAACTCATTAAAACAATTTTTTTAATTGACGAATTCAATACTATTGCTATTCGAGGAAATTTTCCAGTAAATTTAATAATATAATTATTGAGTAATAAAATATTTATATAATAGTTACCTATAAAGTGAGGTTGCAAGTGAGATGGAAAAGTAGAAGTCCGAAAGGTGTGCTAAGGAAGGATATGTAGTACTCCCAAACAACGCTGAAAGTATAAACAATATTTAAATAGATTTTCACCTGTAAACGCAAATTATGCTGCCAGAAATTAAGAAGACAGCAGAATGTTGTTTTTCTCAAACTTCAAAATTTAAACTTTGAAGGGAAATTTACAGGTTTTAAGGGAATCTTACTTATACCACTTATATATCAGGATAAAAAATCATGCTCTGGGTCCTAGGTTATGCTGAAAAATCGAAGATAAGAGTTATGGCTATAAAGGACCGGATGAAACAGCCGCTTTATATGGCCGAGCTCGTTATAAAAGATAGTTACAAAGGGCCTCGCCCTCTCAAAATCAGGCTCCTCACCGGTAAAAAAGAAGAATTCATTCCTCCTCAGCAGTTTATAGAGCTCCTGCGCAGTGCAAACCGAATAATGTTCGCAGAAGGAGGAGATCCCGCAAATGAGGCTGCTTTTCTGGAAATGCTTAAAGGTTTTCAACTTGATGCGGACAAAGTAAAAATCTGTAAACATTGCTGGATTAATAAACGTTTCAACTTTGTAAACAGTAAATCCATCAAGTACAATAATGAACTCATCTGCCTGGAATGTGCAAAAGAAGAACTATTGCGTGCAGTCCGTTCGGCTGGTGTGCAGTATGGGGAAAAATCCATAGATTTCCTGGAGCAGGTGCTTTCAAAAACCCGAGACCTTGACAGGACTATCCGGATGCTGAGCCCTGAAAGGCTTGACCCTGAATTCACACGCTATGATACTATAAGAACAAATCCTGCCAGTGCTACAGTTAGGATAAAAAGCCTGCCTCTGCAAAAGAAATTTAAGGAAATGCTGCTCGAAAAATCCGAGACCCTGCTGCCTGTCCAGGCATTATCGATAGAAGCCGGGCTTCTGGAAGGGAAAAACCAGTTTGTAGTCTCGGCAACAGCAACTGGAAAGACCCTCATAGGGGAGATGGCAGGAATCCAGAACCTCTTTAACAAAAAAGGAAAAATGCTCTACCTCGTCCCCCTGGTTGCACTTGCAAACCAGAAGTATGAACAGTTCAAAGAACGCTATTCAAAACTCGGGTTCACAACCTCCATAAAGATCGGAGCAATTCTAATAAAAACTTCTCAGCGCGTGAAGATGCAGACCAGCCCGGGTGCGGATATTATTGTAGGGACGTACGAGGGTATAGACCACATGCTTCGGTCGGGAAATGCCGATTTCCTGGGCAAAATCGGAACTGTGGTAGTGGACGAAGTCCATACTCTCGAAGACCAGGAGAGGGGCCACAGGCTGGATGGGCTTATCGGAAGGCTGAGATATGTGGCACCCGAAGCTCAATTTATCTATCTCTCTGCAACTGTTGCAAATCCCGCAGGCTATGCGAAGAAACTCGGAGCTCAGCTTATCCGTTACGAGCACAGGCCAGTTCCTATTGACAGGCATCTTCTTTTCTGCCAGGAAAACGAAAAAGCAAAGTTGATTTCCCAGCTCGCGAAAGAAGAATATTCAGTGTTCTCTTCCAAAAAGCACAGAGGACAGACAATTGTCTTTACAAATTCCCGTCGAAACTGTCACAAGCTTGCAGGAGCTCTTTCGATTCAGGCGGCTCCCTATCATGCCGGGCTTTCACAGTACGAGAGAAAGAAAGTTGAAACTCGTTTTGCAAAAGGAGAGATTCCGGTAGTTGTGACCACGGCTGCTCTTGCGGCTGGGGTGGATTTTCCGGCTTCCCAGGTGATCTTTGAATCCCTGGCAATGGGAATTGACTGGATATCAGTCCAGGATTTTCTGCAGATGAGCGGAAGGGCAGGGAGACCTGACTATCATGATAGGGGAGTTGTTGTGCTTATGCCTGTGCCTGGAAAATCGTATTCAGGTTCACAGTCCGATACCGAAGAAGAGGTTGCAATTAAACTGCTCCAGGGAGAAATGATCTCAGCAGGCGTACATTACGGAGAAGCCGAACAGCTAGAGGAAGTGCTTGCATCGGTTGCAGTTACCTCCTCGGTGCAGGACCTCAGAATGATCCACAACCAGATGTTTGGAGACTATGACCTGGATAAGTTGGTTCTGCGTCTTCAGAGCTACCGTTTTGTGGAAAGAAAAGGAAACCGAATAACGCTTACGCGGTTTGGAAAAATTACTGCAGCACATTTCCTTCCGGTATCAAAAGCTTTTCTGATTCGAGATGCAGTGCTTGGAGATAATGAACCTCTGAAGATCGCAACGAACCTGGAGTTTTTTGATGCAGCGTATTTCAAGTATGCAAACCAGATAGGAAGCTCCCTGCATGTGAATATGCCTTCAAGGATTTTTCAGGGAGCTACCCTTGATATAATCTTTGACGGGGAGTCTCTTTCCCAGCTTGATGCAAAACTCCAGGAACTCCTGTTAAACTTTGCTTCGGACTTTTTAACCTGTAAATGCAAAGATTCGCCTTACTGCGGATGCGCAGAACAGAAGTTTTCGGAAAAAATAATCAAGCTACGTACAGAATCGCTTGAGCCTGTACAGATAGTAAAGAAACTTGAAAATAAATACGGCATCTCAGCCTATCAGGGTGATGTTTTCGGGTACCTGGACAACGCAGTCAGGAACCTTGACGCCGTGGAACTTATAGCAAAAGTACACTCTAAAAAGGGAGTTGCAGAAGAAGCAAAAAAACTTAAAAAGAAAGTCCAGGGTTAAAAGATCAAAAACGTTTTTGCAGATAACATTGTATAATGAGTTAAAATGTTCCTGCTTGTGTGGGAATGCTTTGTTTATATTGAGAAGATTGGCCGGTTTTTTAAGGGTCGGTCATCAGTATTAATGAGATATGAGATAAAAATCTTATAAGATACTTGAGAGTAAAAATTGAGGTAATTTCATGACCGAGGATGTTGAATCCAGGGAAAATATTGAAAGCGCAGCTTCTAAAAAGATTAAGAAAGGTATTACAATCGAATTTATGAAGCCTGAGAACTTCAGGCAGATATATGCTATAGGAGCTGCAGGTGGGCACAGCCCCTATGATTTCAGGATCGGTTTTTATAATGACACTCCAAAACTGTTTGGGGATTCCTCGGAATCAAGAGTTATCCAGAGGCGTGTAGAAACCGAAGTGATACTTTCTCCGGTAGCTGCACTTGAGCTTTCCCGCTGGCTGACCCAGCATATAAATGAATACGAATCCGTTTTTGGGCCCATTGCAAGAGCAATCCCAAGACCAAAAAAGGAGTCATCTGCAAAGCTTGTTGACGAAAGTACGGACCTCCAGGGTTACATCTGACCCATTATGTTTAAGTTTTAAAGACCCCTATCCCCAAACCCCATCAGCATGATCACAAGTTTTTTTAAAAAAGGCTTGACCGCAACCCTTTTCAAAAAAGGCTTGACCGAAAACCCCAAGAACCGTTTGAGTCTGATAACCTTATCCCCAAACCCTATCGGCGTGATAAACCGGCGCAACGGTTTGTGATAAACCGGCGCAACGGTTGCGGCCCCAACGGTTGCTGATAAACAGAAAAATTTGAACTGCAGTTTATGGAAGGAGCTATTTGATCCAGGGGGCATTTGAGAGCTCTTGGAGATCGATGGTTATATATCTCTGTAAAGGGTATGTAGTTTTCAGTTTTCTTAAAAGCCGGTGGAGTGACAATATAAAGAAATTTCTCAGTCGCTGGCATGAGGCGTCTGATACAGGCAACAAGTAAACCGCAGGTGTGGATGCGGTTCTGATGCGACTTGCTCCTCACTGGCTTGGGACGTAAAAAACATAAGTGAGTACGGGGAGAATTCAGAATAAATCAGCGAGGGTTTAAATTTGTTCCCAAATAAAAAAGTTCAGAAAATTGTTGGATCAAGAATCCAGGTAGAAATGAAAGGCGATCTTAATCTGCTCGAAGGCACTCTTAAGAGCGTGGACGACTATATGAACCTCCATCTCGTGGACACCATGGAGATCGTAAAAGGAGAAAAAGTTCGTTCCCTTGGTTCAGTAGTACTTCGCGGTAATAACATTATACTGATCACTCCTGTAGAAGAATAAAACTTCATAAGGAACTCTATTAGTGTGAAATCATGGATCTTGAAGAAGAAGCCTATAATATAATAAAAAGACATAAAGAAGGCGTTTTCCAGAACGTCATCTGGAAAGAGTTGAATATCGACAGCAGAAAATGCTCCAGAATCATAAAAAAACTTCTGGATAAAGACCTTATTATACGAGAGGTTGGAGTCTCAAACGGAGCAAGAACATATCTACTGAAAGCGAAGGAAGAGGTTAAGGAAAAATATGACCTTCTGCTTGCAGGAGAATTGTTTTCGTCCTGTACAGGCTGCACTGGCGACTGTCAACCAGAATACTGTGGGAGACTCAGCGAATGGATTGGCAACCTCGTACAAGAAGATAAAAAATCGGAAGAGACAGATGAAATAAAAGCCGATGTCGAAGATGAGGACGAAGCTGAAGAGGACGAAGCTGAAGAAGAAATGTGAAAAAAGAATTTTTGGACTCAACAGCCAATATCATTCTTAAAGACATTTTTCGGTCAAGCTTTTTTTAAAAAGGCTTGTGATATCGCCTGATTCAACAGCTAATAACATTTTGAAAGGTATCGGCAGCCGCTAACTATTTATAGAAAAAACCCTTATTGAAGAACCCCCTTCAATAAGGGGAAAATAAGATACAATAAAAGCTCCGGTAGTGTAGTCCGGCCAATCATTCCGGCCTTTCGAGCCGAAGACTCGGGTTCGAATCCCGGCCGGAGCACCATATTCTTTTTTATAAGCATCGCGTGAAAGTTCACGACGTTTGATCGATTTGTCCAGATCCAAATTATACGCTATTTTAAAAATATTTTGAGATTTCAGAATTTTAGAGGATCTTTTTCGAAGAGTTGCGTCTTACCTATATAGCGTAATAAAAATTAATTTTAACAGTCATCCCATAAAAGGTTATCTTGTTAATAGATTACACCAGAAAGGGTCGTCAAGGGACAGATTTATATATTACTTAAGTCTATTGAAGGTCTCGCTGTGAGATGCAATGTGCTCCGGTAGTGTAGTCCGGCCAATCATTCCGGCCTTTCGAGCCGAAGACTCGGGTTCGAATCCCGGCCGGAGCACCATATTAAATTTCTTGCATCGAATTCTTTTCTATAGCGATTTTTCTACAGTGAGTTATGAGTTTTCTACAGTGATTTTCCTACAATGATTCATGAATTTTCCTCTAACTATTTGCACTCTTTCAAAATTACTCTATTTTTTAATGCGGAAAAATAAATTTTTCAGGGTCTACTTCCGGCGTTTTAAGTTTCTTTATTGTTTAACTCCCCTATTTTAACTCCCCTATTTTAACTCCCCTATTTTAACTCCCCTATTTTAACTCCCCTATTTTAACTCCCCTATTTTAACTCCCCTATTTTAACTCCCCTATTTTAACTCCCTATTTTGCTTCCCTAACTCTAACTTTCCCCAACTGCTTCTTTAACTCTTTTTCAGGATAAAAGAATGGAATTCCTTTATTTCCCTGATTTTTTCCAGGTTCTGTTCTGCGTCAAGCAGGCCTGCCGTGTTGATGGATTCAAGCGCAGCCTTTGCGGCAAAGCAAGCTCCTTTCATACCTTGCTCCAGAGCGAGTAACCGGATCATTTCCAGAGACCATGCGATCTGGACAAGTATATTTTTCATTCCTCCCTGAGATACCTCGGTACCCAGGTTTTCGAGTGCCTCAATTACTGCTTTTGTGCAGGGCTCGTTATTTTCTCTTACAGCGGCATTACCCAGATCTTCAAGAATGACCGAAGCTTCCAGAGTGCTGGTTTCTATTGCCTGTTTGGCCGAAGCGACTCCTGTCTCTCCAAGGTAGCCTATAGCAGCAATTCCGGTCTTATTAAGGCTTTTTTCTATGGATAGCAGTGATACCTGCAGAAGGTATGCCTCAGCAAGGCTTATCAGCGTTTCCATTTTCATTCTTGAGTAGCCCTTTCCGCAAGTTCCGAGCGATTCGGCTGCACTTATGGCTGCCACATCCAGGCCTTTTCCAGCAAACTCCAGGGCAAGGCTCCCTACAATAGATAGAGCCTTTATAGCAATCGTCTCCCTTTTTTGGCCGGCAGCCTCAAGTGATATATCTCCAAGAACACGACCTGAAACTGAGCATGCTTGCTCCATTTTCATTTCGGCAGATACCCTTGCTATGTCCCCTATAGAGATTACCAGTGCTTTTATATCCAGTTCGTTTTCAGGATCGGCATCCAGGGGAATCAACTGGAGTGCGAAGCCCTTGAGTTTGTCGACAGCTTCTACTGTTCCTTTCAAGTCCCCACTATACGCTTTTTTGAATCCTTCTTCAATAGCCTGGACTTCATCCAGCTCGTTTACATCTACCGGCGATGTATCAAACCCCACAATAGTCCTTGTTAATCCTATTGTTCTTACTCCTGATTAGTTTTCCTATCGAAAGCGGCTTCCGACTTGCTCTTCAACCCTACAACCTTCAGGGTCAGGATTCGGTGAAAATGGAATATAAGTATCTTCTTCAAATTGCATGTATAAAAGTAAATTTCACATATTTATGGTAAAGTTAAAACTTAAACCATGTCTAAAAACACGCTCAGAAGACACATTAAACTTCAAAACTGTATAATAAAACGGCCACATGGAAAAATTATCACATATTTTTCGGATTGGAAAATTCTCCCTTGAATTTGAAGAGGATACAGATCTAGGTATACTATAGGCTACTAAAAAGCATAACGTAGGCTACTAAAGCATAAAGTTTATATATTAATGTACATTATTATGCCCTATAGTACTAAGTTGTGGCATTGAATTGTCTAGTTTAATCAAATTGTCGAGTTTATAATCACAGTAATTCAGCTTACAGGAGAATTTCCCGAAGAGGATTCACAGGATGTGTGGTTTTTTATGAAATCTCAGGATATTGCCATTGTTGGAATCTTGCTTGCAGTCGGCGCAATAGTGCGCTATTTATCCCTTGTAATTCCGGGCCCTATCGTTTCAAATCTTGTAATAGCGTTTTACTGCCTTGCTATTATCCTTGTGATGCCCACATTCACAGAAGTCATAGGTATCGGGATTGTAGCAGGCATAGTTTGCGCGCTTCTCAGTCACTCAATATTTCCACCTGCAAACCTTATCAGTGAGCCTGTGGGGGCCGTTGCCTGCCTGGTCACGTACAAAAGTCTCAGGAATAAGTTTTCACTTTCTCCTGCCCCTTCAACGCTGGTAGGAACTTTGATTAGCGGATCAACATTTGTAGTCGTTGCGATGATTCTGGTCGCTCCTGCGATCCTGTCCAAGTTCGCAACCATGGGAGCTTTTGTAGCTGCTATAATCCCGATTGTGGGATTAACTGCGGTCGCCAATGCCATCATTGTGCAGATACTTTACCTGCCTGCCTCAAGGGTGCTTGCCCGGGGGAGAGCATGATAGTACTGAAAGACTTTTCATATACCTACAGAACAGCTGAAACCCCTGTCCTGAATAAAATTAACCTTGAGGTCCGACAGGGAGAACTGCTTCTGGTTACCGGGCACAGTGCAGCCGGAAAGACAACGCTTGCCCTTGCTATGGCAGGCATCCTGCACCATGAAATCGGGGGCAAGACCGAAGGAGAAATCATTTTTAAAAACCGGAACGTGAAAAGTTTTAACGGCATGAAGGAACTGAGCCGGCATATCGGGATGGTTTTTGACGATGCGGAATCACAGTTGATCTTCACAAGTGTCGAAGAGGAAATCCGTTCGGGACTTGAAAATCGAGGATATTCCAAAAAGGAATTGATGAACAGACTGGAAGAAGTAATGGAATTATGCGAAATCAGCCACCTGAAAACCCGGGCACCACATACTCTTTCTGGTGGGCAGAAGCAAAAAGCCGCACTTGCAGCAACCCTTGCCCTCGATACCGAAGTCCTTATCCTTGACGAAGCTACAGCAGAACTGGATACAAAGGCCGTAAGAAGAATCTTTTCAATACTGAAACGGCTGAAAGAAGCCGGAAAGACTATCATAATCATAGACCACAACATAGACGATTTCCTTGAAATTGGGGATCGGGTCGTGCTGCTTGAAAAGGGCAGAATAAAATCTATAAAAAGTCCGGCTGATTTTTCAGCATCTTCTCTTACAACATCTTCTCTTACGGAATCTTCTCTTGCTTCTGAACAGGAAATTTCTGAAACTGATCGACAGGCCCTTTATATGCCTCAGAATAAGGGAAAGGAAATGCAGCCCATTATTTCTGTAAGAAATCTCACACAGCGTTACGGAGACGTCCTGGCGCTCGACAGCATAGACCTGGAAATTTATCCCGGTGAGCTCGTTGCTGTGCTGGGTGAGAACGGTTCAGGCAAAACAACTCTTGTCAAGCATTTTAATGGCCTATTACATCCTTATTCCGGAAATGTAATCGTAAAAGACCTTGAAACTTCAAAAACTCCTGTAAACGAGCTTGTCAAACACACCGGACTGGTTTTTCAGAACCCGGATAATATGCTTTTTGAGGATACCGTCGAAGCAGAAATTGCTTTCGGATTAAATAACATTAATATAAAAGGGCTTGAGGCTGAAAAAGCAATATCCGATTCCCTTGAACTTGTAAATCTTGGCGAAAAACTAAAGGTTTTTCCCCGCAACCTGAGCAGGGGAGAAAGGCAGAGGCTGGCGGTTGCCTGCGTAATTGCCATGAAGCCCGAATTGATCGTGCTTGATGAACCTACAACAGGCCTGGACGCCGAAGAATCGGACAGTATGATGCAGCTCATGAGAAAACTTCAGCAGGAAGGGCACACAATAGTCATGGTGACCCATAACATGCAGATAGTAAAAGACCACGCTGAGAGGATTATTCGCATGGAGGCCGGAAAAATCGTTGAAGATACTCGCAGGGGAACTGCAGGTAGAGAACAGGTGAGCAGAGAACAGGTGAACAGAGAGCAGGTGAGCAGAGAGCAGGGAGGCATTTGTGCATGAAAGAGATTATGCAGTACATTAACAGTGACAGCTTTTTACATAGAATGAATCCCCTCTCTAAAATTACGGCTGTTGCAGGAATTATAGTTCTGAGTGTTTTTACAACGAATTCCATGTGCCTGGCCTTTATAGTACTTGGAATCTTTCTGGTGTCCATCAAAGCCCGACTCCATCATGAACTTCTAAGACAGCTCAAGCTCCTTGTTTTTCTGAGTGTAAGCCTGATCCTGCTAACGGTCTTTACCATGAAAAGCGGAGTAACCCTTGGTTTTCTTATCCCGGCAGGAACTCTTACTGCCAACGGGATTTTTCCAGTCACTACCGGAGCTCTGGATTTTGGAGTGGTTCTTTCCCTCCGATTCTTTGCAATGCTCTTCGCCTTTCAGCTTCTTGTGGTCACCACAAGGCCAAGTGACCTCATGAAAGCCCTTCTGGAAATCCACATCCCTGTGGATTATGTGCTTATGTTCGTAATTGCCCTTCGCTTCATCCCGAGCCTGCAGGTCGAAGGTCAGCGTATTCATGAAGCCCAGCTTGCAAGGGGCTATAACCCAGGAAAAGGGCTTCGTGGAAAGGTAAGGAGTATAAAGCCGCTTCTTGTGCCCCTGGTGGCAAATTCTCTTGGAAGGACCCAGGTCCTCGGTCTGACGATGGATATGAGGGGATACAGGGACAGACACAGTGTGGACAACAGGCTTGCCTGGAATAAGGTGGACTTTGCGGCCGTGGGCTGTGTGGCGCTTATGGGAATCGGCGTAGTACTTACAGGACTGATATAAATTATCCTCCAAACATGGAGGAAGTCAAAATATCCAGTCCTTCTCTAAAATTCTCACTTTTCTTTCTGGATTCGCCGCTTTTATACAGAGTCTGCCACTTTTTTGAAAATATCCCATGCATGTGGCTTATTTGCCTGATTTTAAGACCTGATAAGTCACAGAAAAAGTTGAAGCTTATATTTCCTGATTTCAAGATTCAGGAGGGATTTTACGCTTTGTAATATAAACCGGCTCTATCAGATAAGAAGGCTATTCAACTTTTACCCCTAGAAAAAAAGGAAAAAACTCACTTGATGTATCGTGGGCTAGCTGTTTTTTCAAGTCTCATCAGCGGTTATAAGTTAAATATCGGACTTTTATTTTCATTAGAGGCATTTAGTATCTTTGAACTTTCTAGAGACCAGGTTTCCGACTTTGAGGGTTGAGGCTGAGTATTTGTTCTACTGTTGAATCAAAATCTGATTTGGTACCTTTGCCAAATTTTAAAAAAACTGATCCTCTAGTCGAAATGTTTCGTTTAATTCCTGCAATGTTTCTCAGTACATCGATTTTTGGAAAAGTTAAGAATCTTAATTAAGAACTTTAGTTAAAATTTATATTTTAGTTAAGAGTTTTCTAATTGCCCTATATTGCTAATATTATTATAAAATATTTTCAAATAAAAAATTATGATCACAAAATGACCAATATTTGTTAGTGCAGACACAAATAAAAGTGACTCATCAAAGGACTTAAATAGAATAGGACAGTTATTAATTGTTTGAAAGATTTGAAAAGGTGAGGGTTGGGAAATAGTAAAAATTCAAAAGCTGAACTTCAACCGGGGGAAACTGGGAGAAAAATTAAACTATTTGTATGATTTATGATAATTAATAAATTGTGCGAAGAGTTTAGTTAAAAATAATTTATTAGTCAAAATAGTTTATTAATCAAAATAATTTATTAATCAAAATAGTTTATTAATCAAAAATAGTTTAAGTACTTCAAATTAAGTTAAAAGTTGGTCATTGATTGAGAGCCCTCTTTTGATGACCCCTGGGCTCTCAATCGGTGAAACCCCCTTGAAGAATACTCCCTCATATTCTTCATCTAGTTGCAAGAGAACACAGTGCAGACATTAATTGGTTGTGGTGATTGATTGAGAGCTCCTTTTGATCCCTGAGCTCTCAATCGATGAAACCCCTACAGAAAAATTCCCCATACGCTATGCACAAAGGTGCACTATTGCGCTTCTCTTACAACTACACCTTCTAATGCTGAAATCGTATATATAATAAATTACGTCAAATATTCAATTGCCTATCGTTTTTGTATTATCATACACTTTTTGATATGAGAACAAATTAAAATGCCCTTCAAAAATGTAATCAATCTTTAAAATTTGATAACATCTTATTTTTTAATGGCTTTGAAATTTTAGAGCAAAAGAATCAATGAATTAAAAAAAGAATTGACGAATTGAAAAAAGAATTAAGAGTTGATAAAAGAATCAACGAATTGAAATAAAATTAAAAAAGAAAATTGACCTGAATGGCCGATAAAACAACCTGTGTGGTTAAGAATAACTGATTAACTTTTTATGATGTAATCTCAAGAGTTGTCAATAGCTACTGCCTTTAATCAATTGCTATCTATCTCCTGTTTTTTAGTAAGTTCTACAGCCAGTTCCCTTAGCCTATACTTTTGAATCTTACCACTTGCTGTCAATGGGAATTCGTCTACAATGAATACATGCTTTGGAACCTTATAGCGGGCGATTTTGCTTAAGGCATAATCCCTGATATCGGCTTCTGTAAGGTCTGCCCCTTTCTTGAGAATCACAAAGGCGCCTACAATTTCCCCGTATTTTTTGTCGGGGATGCCAACAACCTGGACATCTGTAATTCCTGGCATGGTAAGCAGGAGTTCCTCAATCTCCCGGGGATAGATATTTTCTCCTCCCCGGATAATCATATCCTTAATCCTGCCTGTAATCCTGTAATAACCATTTTCGTCACAGGTTCCAAGGTCTCCACTATGAAGCCAGCCGCCTTCATCGATAACTTTTTTCGTTTCTTCAGGCATCTTATAGTAACCTTTCATTATATTATACCCGCGACAGCATATTTCTCCTACAGTGTTTGAAGGCACAGGTTCATTGGTATCGGGGTCAACAACCCTTACCTCTACGCCCGGGAAATGCTTACCAACAGTTTCGACCCTGAGTTCTAGAGGATCATCCACAGCAGTTTGAGTCATGCCGGGAGAAGCTTCCGTAAGCCCGTAAACACTGGTAATCTGATAGCAGTGCATATCATTTACGACCTTTTTCATGGCTTCCACGGGACAGGTCGAACCTGCCATAATCCCTGTCCTGAGAGAAGATAGGTCGAACATGTCAAACATCGGATGCGTATATTCGGCAATAAACATTGTAGGCACGCCGTAAAGAGCCGTACATTTCTCTTTGTGTACCGCAGCAAGCACCAATAGAGGGTCAAAAATCTCGAGCATAACAAGCGTTGCTCTGTGAGTCAGAACTGCCATAACTCCGAGTACTATCCCAAAACAATGGAAAAGTGGTACCGGAAAACAGAGTTTATCTACATAGGTGAACCTCTGGCGGTCTCCGATAGAAAGCCCATTATTCAGGATATTTTTATGGGTCAGCATGACTCCTTTAGGAAAACCTGTCGTACCTGATGTATACTGCATATTGACAACATCGTCACAGTCAACACTGGCCATAATCTCGCGGAGATTGTCATCGGGATAATGGCTGCCAAGAAGCAGAAGCTCACTTGTGTTATACATACCACGGTGTTTTTCCTGTCCTACGTAGATTATACTCTTAAGATAGGGAAAGTTTTTGCTTTTTAATCTCCCTCTCTCAGAGGTTTTTAGCTCAGGGACCAATTCATTAATTATTTCTAGATAATCAACGTCTCTATAGCTATCAATCATAGCCAGGGCCTTCATATCGGACTGTTTTAACACATATTCGACCTCATGGCTTTTGTAGGCAGTATTTACAGTAACAAGTACTGCTCCGATCTTTGACGTAGCAAACATGAAGGTAAGCCAATCAGGAACATTTTTTGCCCAGATTCCTACATGATCCCCTTTTGTTATCCCTATAGCTAACAGCCCTTTTGCAAGGTTATTAACCCTTTCATTGAACTGCCCATAAGTAAAACGAAGGTTGCGGTCAGGATAAATTATAAACTCGTGGTCAGGGTCTACAGCCACCTGTTTTTCAAAGTAATTACCGAGGGACTCTTCTATAAGATTCATTGTATTAGCCTCTCACTTGAATTATCAACTTTTTAGAGACGTTGATTTGCGAACAGAGAATTCTCATGTGCTCTACTAAGTTCGGTTTGCGGGCAGTCAGTTAAATAAATTCAAATTGAGCAAGGGGAATCCGTATCCGTTTCAGCATTATCCATCGCAGGAAACATATGCGTGGTCAGAATTTCGCGGATTGGATCAGGAAGGGGCATTGCTTTCTGGAGCTTGAAGTCATAATAAACCAGGACTGCCTGACCTTTCACCTTGAGCTCGCCCTCCTGCCACGCCTCATGCCCGACAGTAAATGAGCTGTTTCCTATCTTTGTAATGAAAGTTCTTATCTCCACGTCCGACCTGAAATACATCTGGTGCAGAAAATCAAACTCGGTCCTGACAAGAATCAGGTGCCATACATCAGGGCTAAGATCAAGGTCCGGTGAAAAAAGCCGGAATACTGAGTTTCTTCCAATTTCGAACCAGACCGGGAGGACAGTGTTATTCACATGCCCAAGCCCGTCTATGTCCCCAAAGCGCGGACTAACAATTGTACTGAACATTTTTGATTCCTTAACTCTAAATACTTGCGTTTAATTTCTCAAATCTGGAGTTTCCAGCCAGTTAAAAGTAAGTGCCCACTTTCTCATCTACCTGACTGCGGCTTTACAGAGGTGCATAGATCACAGCTAGAATTTTTGCGTCCTCTTTCCCTGCTGCATGGACATCATGCGGGATAATTGAGTCATAATAAATACTGTCTCCGGCGCTTAGTCTGTGGACGTCCTTTCCGTAGAAGATCTCGATTTCTCCGGAAAGGATATAAATGAACTCCTCTCCTTCGTGAGAAGAGGGCTGGTGACTTTCCTCGGGAGACGGATGAATATCAATGATGAAGGGCTCCATATTGCGGTCTGCTTTATCGGAGGCAAGGGAATAAAACTCAAGAGCACTTTTCCTGGGTTTCTCAGTCTTCCCCGAAAAACGGACTACATTCTCTGAAAGCCCTGCCCTGACAATTACAGGTCCGCTCTGGGGCATATCGTCCAGAAAAGTACCGAGGCGGACGCCTAAAGCCCGGGCAATCTTTAAAAGAGGTGTTAAGGAAGGAACCAGGGCTCCGTTTTCTAGCTGCTGGATTAACTCCTCGCTGCTCTGACTGGCTTCAGCCAATTCTTCAACGGTCATTTCCCTGGCTTCTCTAAGCTGGCGTATCTTACTACCGACACGGTTCTCTTCTGACATTCTCACATTCCTCACAAATATTTTAAGGTAGCAGACCCGGCAAAAATATAAACCAGAGTCCTGTTAATTGCCTGGAAGGCTTATCTCTTTTGTATCCATCTATTATAAAAAAATATCTTTAATGGCTGCCCTTATTATAAAATCGCGATGATAAAGATCACGCTAAACTATTAAGTTCGGCCTGGTACTATAATAAAGGAAAAGTAAACCGGACTGATCAAAAATAACTCTTGAAAACCGAGTAATTTTTTGAATGATATCTATTTTTGCTTTATATATCCTGAATATGTTTTTGCTTTCATATATCGAATATAACATAATGGCTCTCTAATGTTATTTATATAAACAAAGATATATTATCGAGGTCCAAATATAATTTATTAAATTGTGTGAAGGTGTTATGAGAACTAATTCTGGGAATCGTCATAAAACTAATGTTTAAAAGTTTTGTATCTCTGAAGCTCTAATGTGAGCAAATGAAACATTGGTTGTAAGGGTAATTGAGAGTAAGAGATATTTATTTCAGTCGAATACCCCGCTAGCTTGCTGCGGAGTGCGCCACCGCAACTTTTATTATTCAAGGCAAGTTGCTTTAATCCAGATAACTTAACAAAATTTGTCTTAAATATTTAGAATGAAACATACGTGTGCATAGAAAGTATAAATCCAGATTAACTATACACTGTCTGAAATAGGATGTAAAGAGTAAAACAAGATGTAAAGAGCAAAACAAGATGTAAAGAGCAAAACATGATATGAAGAATAACAACAAAAATTCAAGAACATGATTTAAAATAGGCAAAGACCAAAAACGAACTGTACATAAATAGTATTTTTGAGGAGTTGAGCTTATTAATAAGGTAAACGAGCAAAAAATTAATGTTCGATCAATTAAGAAAGATGAAGAAAATATCACGAGAATGCTTGAAATTGATTATGATGCTTTTGATGAGAATATACTTAGTAACTGGTCTTTGGTACCTTATCTAAGATATGGACACGCTTTCGGTCTCTTTGCGTGTAACTCCTTGAAAGGTTTTGCTATATTTATGAAAGAATGGGATAATCCCAGATTTGCTTATCTATTAGAGATAGCAGTAGAGAAAGAAAGCCAGGAAAAAGGATATGGATGTTATCTCTTACTACAATCTCTCATTCACCTGAAAAAGAACGGATTATCTATTGTTTTCTTAACTGTTGATCCAAACAATTTACGAGCCCGGCATATTTATTGTGACAAATTTGGATTTAAATGTGCAGAATATCGAAAGAATGAATATGGACAAGGGCGTGACAGATTGTTTCTTCAGTTAAACCTGGAGAATTGGATTCCAGTTCTTGATGAACACTCTTCCCTGGAACCTGAGCCGTTAGGTGAAGGGTTCCGGGAGGAGTAGTTCACTCCAATCTTTACTCAAACTGGAAATTGCAGCTTATGCCCTCAGGATCAAAACAAAGGTTGCATGATACGCACCTTGCTTTTTTAACGTTCCCTGATTTGAATTTCAAAACAATGTCAGGTTCACTGATAAAGGCCCTGCTCATTGAAATCAGGTCTGCAGACCCGTTTTCAAGCAGGTCATTAATAACCGAAAGCGACCTGATGCCGCCAACAAGAATAACCGGAATGTTTACTGCACTTTTTATGGCTTTAGAGCAATCCTTGAAATATGCTTCTTTTGCAGGGTTATTGATTGCAGTCCTTATAGTTACCCCACCAGCTTCACCGATTCCTCCGCTTACCTCAATTGCACAGACTCCAGCCTTTTCCAGAAGCTTTGCAATTTCTACTGCCTGGTAAATGTCAAGTCCCAGTTCAGCCTTTGAACAACAGGGCTGGAAGCCATCGGTTGCATTCAGTTTGACCAGAACGGGAAAAGAATCTCCAGCTTCTTCTTTTATGCGCCTGACAATTTCCGTGATTATCCTTGACCGGTTTTCTACCGAGCCTCCCCAGCGGTCAGTCCGCCTGTTCGTATAGGGAGATATGAAATTACTTAGGAGAAAGCCGTGGGCACAGTGAAGCTGTACTCCATCAAAACCCGCTTTTTTCGCCCTGACCGCTGCCTTTGTAAAAGCTTCGATTACTTCCAGGATTTCCTGTTCGGTCATTTCTCTCGGCATAACTGCCGAATGGCTGTCTTTTACTTCCGAAGGAGCCATTGGGACCGGATATTCATCCGAAACACTTGCCTGCCGCCCTCCGTGAACGATCTGGAGCGCAATTTTGCTTTTGTACCTGTGCACCTTTTCGGTTATCTTCCGATAAGGTTCGATAAAACGGTCATCATAGATGCCCTGCTGGTAGATATCACTCTGTCCTCCCGGAAGGACATAAGAATAGCCGGTTATGATCAGCCCGACCTCATTTTTTGCAAGCTCTTCATAAAGGTCTCCGAGCCGGGAAGTGGGCGTTCCGTCTTCTTCAGCCAGAAATTCGTGAGTTGCGGACCTTACAAATCGGTTCTGAAGTTCCAGGGTGCAGATAGTGATAGGGTCAAAAATCATGAGGAAAAATAGGATAAGGGAAGGTAAATAATTATCTCGACTCTTGAATAAAGGAAGTCTTGTATTAGGAATAAAGTTCTTTTCAACTGCAGCAAGAAAAGAAAAAGAAAAAGAAAAAGAAAAAGAAAAAGAAAAAGAAAAAGAAAAAGAAAAAGAAAAAGAAAAAGAAAAAAAATTTACTCAGGAAATTTCACTTATGAATTCAATAGGGTTATCCGGATCGTCACGGATATTGAGATAAATTTTTTCTGAACCACCTAAATTAGCAGCGTAACTTGCCGTTACTCTTTGTTCAAAAGTAAATTTATTATCTAAAATAATTTTATACCTGTAGTATCCCGGTTCGACAGTTATTTCAGGCGAAGAGATTTCATCCTCAGGATTCATTGTATAGTTTTCTTTGAATACAGATTTATTATAGAAATCCAAAAGCTCGATATGGATTTCATGGCTCTTCTTATCATTATTTTTCAGAGAAAATTCTAATGGATCTAACGAGTGATTTTTCTTAATTTCTTCCTCTCCTCCTTCATTATAATATTTCCACAGAAGATGGACAATTTTCCCATCATACTTCTCGTCAGTTGAAGCAATCCCATATGATTGATTGAAAAAATCCACATTGATACAACCGTCAATTGACTCGTCTTTTACTGTGAAAAAAACACTACTTTGCGGTTTTCCGGCAATGTATCCCATATAAGAATTTACATTTGGCTTTTGAATCTCTCTTTCTTGAAGTTTAAGTTCATAGTCCTCTCCCATGAGGTCCAGGTTTACAGTTCCGTTCGAGGCTAACTCCCTGAACCTCGCAGGGTTCACTATTACAGTTTCAAAACTATCACATGATTCAGGAGCCACAATTGAATTCCTGTCAAATTTTATTTCTTTAAATATAGCGTTCTCATCAGTTTCCGACAAATTCTTCTTTGAATTTTCACTAACAGAGGTTTCCCTGATTTTGTCAATATCTGCTGTTGCTATTTTAAAACCGCCCCATTCTATAGGAGACTCAAGAAAACTGCTATTATTCTCTATTTTTAGAATCAGATTTTTATTATCAGAAATGACCCCGCTGTTTGAATCAGAAGGAACCGAAAAAATTACAATTCCCAACAAGATTAGAGCTGCAGTAATTATAATTATAACACGCATAACTTTTCCTCAAAAAGTAAGTATCATTATGAGATATATTAATCTTAGTCTATAAAGTATAAAAATAACTGAAATCTTGACTTTATAACCTATAAAATAAAAAACTTAGAAAATAGATTAATACTTTAGCTTATATAAAGTAATATATATAAAGAGAATATGCAGCTTTACTTTTATAGCTTCATATTACCCTTTATACGAGCTTCATATTACCCTTCATACGAGTTACAAAAATTTACTCAGGCAACTGTAATTCCAAACGTAACAGGGTTTTCTGGATCATCCGAAATGTAGATGTCTAGTGTTTCTGAAGAACTAACATCAGCTGCGTAATCTGCCTGTATTTTCTGTTCAAAAGTAAATTTATTGTCCAGAATCATTTCATACCTGTATTGTCCCATCTCGGCATTTATTTTCGGTGAGGAAATCTTTTCCTCAGGGTCTATTGTGTAGTTTTCTTTGAACACGGACTTATTATTAAAATCAAAAATCTCAATAGACATTACATGCTTTTTGAAATCACTATTTGTGAGGAAAAATTGTAAAGGATCAATTTCCATCTTTTCCAGCCTTTCCTTTTCTTTTTCCCAATCTTGCATAAATATAACATGGACTATTTTTCCGTTATATCTTTTGTCAGTATGGGCAATATTGTATGTAACATTCCACGGCTCTCCGGGTTCAACAGACCCATATAAATATTCTCCGTCTACATACAAGTCAGATGTTCCCTCTTTACTTCCGATAATCTGTCCTGTGTAATAATAGTATTCATTTTCACCGTTTATTCTGGAAGCCTTCTGTATTCTAATCTTAAAATTTTCTCCCATCAATTTAAGGGTCACATTTCCCTTATCTGCATCCTTTCTAAATTCATCGGTATCTATGACTACTGCTTCAAAGCCATCCCAATCTTCCGAAACCTCAAAGAAATTGCTGTTATTAACCTCTATTTTTTGAATAATCTCTTTGTCATCCGGGATGCCCTCGTTACTGGAACCAGAATAAACAGAAAAAACGACAATCCCCAACAAAATTAACATTGCAGCGGCTAGAATTTTAAAACGCATAACATTGCCTCAAAATAACATTGCCTCAAAATAACATTGCCTCAAAATAACATTGCCTCAAAATAACATTGCCTCTAAATAACATTGCCTCAAAATAACATTGCCTCTAAATAACATTGCCTCAAAAATTAATGAGTTACTCTATGTATTTGGTAGAATGTTTATCAAATTATCTAACAAAACAAAAAGAGTTAGAAAAACAAAAAATATGCTAGGAAGTAACAGGAATACAAGTTAAGCGCTATTCAGCTAAAAGGCTATTTTAAAGGTTATTTTTTTGATTTAAATTGTTAAGTGGCGTTTTTCTTTTTGGGGTTTATTTCTTGAAGCCTCGGAGTATATTCTGCAGAAAACCCTTCTTTTCAAAATACTGCTGGTGATACTCTTCAGCCATATAAAAATCGGAAATCGGCACAATCTCAGTGACTATCGAATTTTTGAAAACCCCTGATTTTTCGAGCTTTTCTTTTGAAGCTAACGCCGCAGCTTTTTGCTTCTCATCATGGTAAAAGATAACTGAGCGGTATTGCTTTCCGATATCAGGGCCCTGCCTGTCCTTTGTAGTGGGGTCATGGATTTTCCAGAAGACATCAAGTAAGGTTTCATAAGACACCACTTTCGGGTCGAAAATCACACGAACTGCTTCGGCATGCCCGGTATCAAGGGTGCAGACCTGTTCATAAGTAGGGCGTTCAAAATGCCCGCCGCTGAAGCCAACAGCAGTTGCAACTACACCTTTAACCTGCCTGAAAGCCTCTTCAATGCCCCAGAAACAGCCTGCAGCAAAGGTTGCTTTTTCCAGGCCGCTTCCGGGATTTTCGAAATAATCAGGATTCAATTCAGCTTTTTGCTTTTCTTCCACTCTTTTTCCCCCGTAAGAAAATTATGGCTCTTTGTTGTTTTGTGCGGCTATCCTCATAATGTCCTCATAAAAACCAAGGACGGTCTTGAATTGAAAATCAACTTATCCATAGGGAATAGCGAAGAGTCAAAATTATTTTTTTCTGTATTTTCCCATCAACTCCCCTTCAGCAATGATATGTCCTATCATTTCATTTTCAAGGCTTTTTCTTACTGCTCCTGCTTTAAGGTCCAGATTCTTGTCCAGAGCATAGACCCGGAAGAAATACCTGTGAGTACCTGAGGATGGGCATGGCCCTCCGTATCCAATTTCCTTGAAATCGTTTAAACCCTCAACCCCAGGTATACTATCTTCTTCTATTTTCGCCACAGGCTCTATGTTCCAGACAATCCAGTGTGTAAATGTCTTTTCGGGAGCGTCAGGATCGTCTACTATGAGTACTAAACTCTCAGCCTTTTCAGGAATTCCTTCGAATTCCAGTGGTGGATTTATGTTTTGCCCATCACATGTGTATTTTTCTGGAATACTGCCGTTAGATACAAATGCGCTGCTAGAAACCTTTATACTTTGAATGTTCATGCTCTCATCCCCTTTACCGGTTTCGGGAGACTCCTTATTTACAGGCGTCTGGGCTTTCTCATTCTGGACACACCCCGAAATGAAAACCATTGCTGCAAACAAGAATATCAGAACAACTTTACCGGTCTTTCTGTTCATAGATGGCACCAGCTCCTGACAGCAGGAAAACTGCTCAACACTGAAATATTAAAGCTAAAGAGATATAACTTTAAGGCTTAAAGCTAAGGCTGGGCTATAAGCAATCTCAAAATATCGGTTTCAGCATAGTTAGAGACCTGATTTGAAGCGTATACTCCTTCAGTAATTATTCCAAGCGAGAGATCTGGCAGGCACAAGGTTAGTTCCTCCGCTAACCTCGTCGTAAAGCCTTACATTAAATCTCAGAAGAAAAGCCCTGCAAGTCGTCTTCAGGAACTAATGATAAAGCCCTGAGATAAGCAGTTTAGTCTTCCACATCAAGGGATTGAATAATATCGTGGACTGTAAGTTCTCCTTTAGCTACGCGCTGGACAAGTGGATATATAAATGAGCAATCGTCCATTGCAGCCCAGCGTGCTTCTCCTACCTGCCTTACAACTTCATCCATTATTTCTCCACATTTCTTGCAGTATCTTCCTTCACTCTCTACTCCACAGCTTTCGCATTTCATAAAAATTCCCCCATAATCTATGGTAACGTAGAAAATAAATAAATTATGGTAACGTGTGAGCATATTTGTACAGTCAGGATAAATCAGAGGCAAAAAAGGGAAATCGGAATCAAGATAAAATAAAATTACTTTAGAGTTACGTCAAAATTACTATAAGGCTGTTAACTATAAGTCTGTTAACTATAAAGGCTGTTAACTATAAAGGCTGTTAAATGTGGATTTTGGCTCTTCGCTGTTTTATATGTATATCCTCATAATTTTCTCATAAAAACGAACATGATATTCTTTGAATAACATGCACAACCACTGAAAATGCTTGCAGATGGCAGCATTTTCATGTTAACCAATGCGGCCCCAATGCGGCCTTGAATTGAAAATCATCTTATCCATAGAAAATGGTGAAGAGCCTTAATAAATTCAAGTGGCAGGAAATTCGATTATTCGATTTATTGAAGCCTACATAGAGGCATACATGCCTTATTTTCCTGCCCTTTGCTATCTCCACCAAATGATTCCAGGACGCAATCAAGCAAGATTGGAAAGAATCTCTTCGATTTCCTTAACCCCTGAGCTTTTTACAGTTATTTCTTCCCTGCCGCGTACTCCTAGCCCAAGTTCTACCGCCCTTTTGATCTGGGGTTGGGACCAGACTGAATGATCCTGGATTTTCGGAACCGTGTCAAGAGTTTTCAGGAGAGCAAGACCCGTAACATCGTTTGCGACCACATCCGAGCTTGCCAGCACAATACCAGGCTCTCTAAGAGTTCCAAGATCAGGGCCTCCGGTAACAAAGCATTTTGTTGCATCCGAAATATAGAAATCAGGCTTATAAATGAGATTTGATTCGGCAATCATATTCCCGAAAAGTGCGTCCATGTGCAGGCCGTGAGGAAGCTGCCTCCTGTCGGGATCTGCAGTTATGCTAATCTGTGATTTCAAGCCCATGGTAAAGGTTGCAGTCCAGTGAGTTTTGATTACAGGAAGCGCAATCACATAATCCACCGAATCAAGAAATTCGGGAACATAAAAACCTACAGGCCAGGAAGAAGCACCATCAGGCTTCATATGATAGCGCTTCATGTGGTCAAAAGTAAGGATTTCGTCTGCTCCTTCTGCTTCCGCAGCCTGCCAGAGCCCAAGCTTCCTTAGTACCATTTCAGTATCCAGCGTGGTCATTGATTTCTCAGCAACAATAATTTTTTTAGGATTGCATTTTCTTGCTTCCCGTATAGCTCCCTTCAGGACCTCGGGATTTGTCGAACCCGGAGGCGGGTCTGCGGTGTTTGCATTTGGCCTGATCAGTACAGTAGACCCTTTTTTAATCCCAAGCCCTCCTGCAAGCTCTACTGCCACTTTTACGGATTCCAGAGTATCTTTGTTTCTTGAAAGCCCAATAACTGCCATACTCAAAACTCCCACATAGTAATATGTAGCCAGAAATATAAAAATATAGCCAGATATATAAAAACAGGGAGCTAGTAAGCTGCCAGGAAGTTACAAAAAAGTTACAAATCAAAAATAATAAAATAAAAAATGTAACTATTCCGAAACTTTCATTTCAGTTTATATTTCCTGTGAATGAGCCTGTTCAGCAGCAGGAAATAGTGAAAATTACCAAAGGGGATTACTGGTTCAGTTTACACTCACACATTTCTATAAGCGCCCCTTCTCCAATCCTTGACCCGCGTGCAATAAGCATATCTCCTGCCTGAACAACCGTATTGCCTTTCGGAGCATAGACCCAGCGGTCAGCCCTTTTTATTGCCATTACGTGCAGCCCGGTTTCAGTTTCAAGCTTCAATTCAAAAAAAGTCTTTCCGACTATAGGAGAGCATTTCTCTACCTGGAGCCTGGTTATGACTTCTTCGGAATTCCTGACTGCGAGAGTGATAATGGGGTGGAGTTCTATGTCCCTGAGCACGGTATCCGCAATTCCGTAGGCGGCATCGGAAATAGCTTCAGAGGCACTTGCAAGGTGGAGGATTCCCCGGAGCATGTTCACATCCTCAAAATGCTTTGCGGTTTCAAGCACCCAGTGCTGAAGTTCATATTTCATAGAGTCCATTTCGGACTCCAGGGCACTAACCTCATATGCAATATCCTCGTTGTCAAAAAGAATAGCAGAGTATGCAAGCCCTACTGAGAGTTCGGACATGTTCTTCATATCTACTATAATATCCACTGCATGCTCAAGGTCTTTTAAAAGTTTATTGTGTTCGATCTCCTTAGGTACGAATTTTTTTGTTGTGGCCATCTCGAAAAATAGCGTGACTCCTTCATCATGCCCTCTGGCAATCAAAACATCGCCTTGCCGAAGACGAGTTTCTTTGTCAGGGTCATAAATCCAGTCTTCATTTCTCCTTATAGCAATAATCCACATGCCTGTCTCGATATCAAGCTCGAGGTCTCCAAGCGTGCGTCCTGCCATTGAAGATTCTGCGGCGACTGTTGCTCTGACTATGGTCTCTTCCGCATCCCTGAGAGCTATTTTCAGTTCCATCGGAATTCCCATATTCATGAGAACTATCTTGGCAATATCGCCTGCGGCATTAGCGATATTTTCCGAACACGCAGCAACCTGTAAAACTCCCAGGAGGCCTTCAGCCTCGTCAACCCTGCGTGTGCTTAACATCGCGGCCATTTTAATATGATAATCGAGGGTATCCATCTTATCTTCAAGATTAAGTACCTCTTCAGCAACGTCCTCATCATCGTAAATCATTGCAGAGTATGCAAGATCCACCATGAGTTCGGAAGTGTCCTTCATCTCAGTCAAAAGATCCTTGAGATTCTTTGGACTGTATCTGAATTCTTTAGGGAACATGGTCTCTAGATCAACTCTACCTTGTGCTGGTGTGTATGAGTATATACTAATAGTAATTATTAATTATTAATTATTACTTTTTGATTATTCAGGCTTTAAGAACCTGGGTAAAATATAACATATTAATAATATTGCAACTGATATTTAATTGAAGTATTTAATTGAAGTATTAAAGGATTTTTATAATATTTTTAAAAAGTAAAGAGCTATAAAAATTCCTGTAACCCCCACCAGGTCTCCAAGGCTTGCTATGAAAGGAATGACCGTATCATCAGGGTCTATCCCAAACCTGTGGGAAATAAAAGCTATGGCGACAGTTGCAGAATACACAACGACAAGCTCTATGATAACGGCTATGAGGCTGATTTCCAGAAGGGTGAAATAAGGCATCCCAAACCCCAGGAAACTGCTTGCCAGATAGACCAGTATGCTGACAGAAATTGAAGAAACAAATCCTACGATTGAAGCTGCAATAACACTATTGTGTACGACCGGGTTACTCCTGAGATTATCTCCGAGCCCCATGTGGAAAGCCGATGAAAGCCTGGCTCCAAGCATGCTGCCTGTATCCCCTCCGATTTTGATAAGGGAAGGAATTAGAATCAGTATCGCTGGCATAGATATAAGGCTTTTTTCTCTTGAGTTAAGAAGCTGCCCTACAAGGATTCCCATTACACATGTGATTATAAGTACTGGTAGCCCTCGCTGAATAATACCATTGATTGTGTAGTAAGGAGTATGATGCCCTCTTTTCCTCAAAACATCACCACCAATTTGGCAGAGAGGAAAAGCATGAGCATAGAGACAATATCCCCGATAGTTGCAATCGAAGGCGTAACAACGTTATCAGGATCAAAACCAAATCTGAACATTCCTACAGCCAGTAGAGCTGCAACAAAAGAGAGAATTACCCCGGATGTAAAGGCTGAAATCACACAGATAAGGGTAAGTTTTAAGACTCCGGCACTTTCAAAGCCCAGAGCAAGAGTTACAAAGTGACCGAGGATTCCGAGAATAAAAGCGGTAATAACACTCAGGATCAGGGAACCGGAGATATTATTCATGAGTTCGGGATTATGCCTGTCGAGATCTGTAATCAGCCCCAGGTGAATTGCACTTCCAAGCCTTGAACCAAGGGTCGAGGAAATATTTCCCCTGAGCCCAAGCACCCCGGGATAAATCACAAGCAGTCCCGGGATCATTCCAAGTTCATTTGTCATTCCGGAAAGTATAATTCCTGCAACTACTCCCCCAACAGTAGCAATAAGTTCAAAAGGCAACGCCTCACGTACTATTGACGAAATACTCGCGTACTCGCTCAGGTATTTTTCAATATACTGGGACTCGAAAAGATCTTCGTCCCTGTGAGACTCTGAGGGCATGCGTTGGTATTACACACTGATAATATTAAAATAATCGCTAACTCTGAAAAAAGATCTGTCAAAAAATGTTTATCTTTCAGACTCACTGAACTGGATAATAAGTAAAATAATGTTCAATCCCAACTAGTTCAATAAGTTTTTTCGGTTTCTGAAAAAAAATGAATAACTTGTAGCCGTTACCTGATATAGATATACATAATAATATAGTGAAAATGAATAAGGAAGCACATCCAGTCAGACTTTACTAAATCTTAATAAGTAAGTACAAATATAAAAATGTGTTTTTAATTTTAGACACTTTGAATGTCATTATATGACATTTTGTCAGAAGGTATAGTTTCTTACATAAGTTGTTGTCCCCACTTGTTGCCCTAACCGGTGATATATGGATTAATTCAAGGTTCATCTTTTAGGTCTTTGAAATGTCAGGATATCTACTTATCAGGTAATTCCTTTCAAAATAGCAATTAAATCAGGTGCAGTGCCATGAACAAAATTAAATTGGCCTTTGGAAATATCTTCTCCGTGAATTGCCCTATTGGTTATTCCGAGTATTTGCATAATTATGTTAGCCACATTTGAATCTATATAATCTAAACGTTTTAGATATTCAACCATTCTAGATGTTGGAAGATGTCTAAAATTATTGTTATGAGAAATCTCATTACTGATAGGAGAAATCTCGTTAAATACACGTTTTAGTTCTTTTTCTATTTGATAACGAACTGAGAATAAATACAAAACATCATCTGGAGCTTTTGTTAATTCTGATTCATTGGAAGGCTTTTTTATTCCCCAAGCTTCAAGTGTTTCTTCTAAAATTTGCCTGTCTATTCCTTCTCTTTTGGATAATTGAGAATCCGATAAAGGTGGAAAAACAACAGTACTTGTTAGTTGTGAATGATTTTCATTAGAATTGTTAATTTCTGACCTTAAAATAATAAACTCTTTACTTAAGTCGATAAATTGTCTATTAATATCAAACTTTAATTCATCTATTTCTTTCTTCAACTTCAAACCATAGAAGTTGATTTCTTGAAAAAAAGGCATGATAATTAAAGAAATCCAAAATAGCAAAATTATCACATCAACCGTTTTAAATAAACCATTAACTGATGTGTACCTTTTATTCAGAAAGAAGAAACCGCCTACTATTAAAGCTGTCCATAAAAACCATTTTCTATTCACTACAAGATAGGATAAAGATTTGGTCACTTTACTCCAATTTTCACTCATTGAAATATATTTCTTATATTGATACTATATAAATGCATATATTTTTTTAAATCAAAAACTAATATAATACATTTTATGACCTTTGAGAAATGTGAAAACCATATTTAATAAAGTAATTAACATAATTTTTGCTTTATAATACATATAATATTAATTAATTTGTAATGAATAAAAAGGATTCATTCTCAGAAATTGTGCGAATAAATTGGAAATTACTATAGACTATGTTAATTAATGGACTAAAATGAAAAATACTAAACAGACAAAAATCTGTATAGTAATATTTATATTTTTATTACCTAGTGTTAATTTAATGAATATGAGACGGAGTAGTTATTACTATCACAATAGATGTAGAAGTAAACATAACTTTTATTATGGGAAATGGTTTTGGGCTTTGTCTTGATTAGTTGCTTTTTTAGTTATTTGGTTTGCATCTCTAGATACAGCTCAAGAAATTCTATACGCTTTAAGTAGTCTTAAAGCTGCATTGATGTAAAAGTTTTAGAAAAATAAAGGGTTAAATAGACTCAGTCCCAAAATCTAGTGATAAAAGTAAGTGTAACATCACTACACAAAATTATAATTCTATAATTATGTAATGATGTTACGGCAAAAACAATGGTAACTATAAACCTTACTCTTAATAACTTTTCGGAGCTCCCTGCTCTCTTAGATGTTTTTGGTTGTTTTGGAAACGATTATGAATATACCACACGAGGAATTTTTCGTAGAAAAATTCCTCCAGTCTGTTCAATTTGTAGTACTCCAATGGTTCATAATGGCTATAATCCYCATACTAAAGAAGGTCTTGGAGAAATCAACATTGGTCGATATAAATGCTCAAATTGTGGTAATACACACGAAGAAGATCATAGTTTTTGGGAAGATCTGAAG
>NZ_WJBJ01000011.1:37974-118577 GCF_020804205.1 Methanosarcina sp. DH1
GATCTACACTTTCCCAATTYTCTAAATTTTCACTTTCCTTTCCCAATTTTCTAAATTTTCACTTTCCTTTCTCAATTTTCTAAATTTTCACTTTCCTTTCTCAATTTTCTAAATTTTCACTTTCCTTTCTCAATTTTCTAAATTTTCACTTTCTTGAAGTCCAGAAACAATGTCAGACTCAAGCTGTCTAAACAATATTTTTTTCACTTATTCTCCATCCGGATTGTATTGCCGGACACGTTTTTCAATATCTGATGACATGCCACGAGTTGATTGCTTGAAGCTTTCTTCAACTCGGGTGTTTCTGTTAAGCATGCTTTTGATCTCAAAGGACATTCAAAATAATACGAACATACCGGATTCTTAGTTCCCTGATTTTTGGCTCCCTTATAGTCCACTGTACTGATTTCGAGATCAGAATCCCCTGTCAACAGCAACTTTGTGTAAGGGTGCAGAGGATGCTGAAAGATATCTTCGATCTTTCCAGTTTCCACAATCTTTCCCCTGTACATCACAGCTACCCTCTCGCACATGTGTTTCATCAGCTCAAGGTCATGAGAAATGAACAGCATGGTAAGGTCATATTCTTCTTTGAGGTCCTTTAGCAGGTTCAAAATCTGGGCCTGTACCGAGATGTCAAGGGAGGCTGTAGGCTCATCGGCAACAATAAAAATAGGTTCAAGGGCAAGCACTCTTGCAATAACTGCCCTCTGATTCTGGCCCCCGCTGAGCTGGTGAGGAAAACGGTGGATATGTTCAGGACTCAGCCCCACTTGCTTTATAAGCTCAACAATCTTGCTTTCGGTCTTTTCCCTGTTATTTCCTTTAAGTTTTAGCGGTTCTGCTATGCTCTGCCCAATCGTCATTTTAGGGTCAAGAGAAGAGTCAGGGTTCTGGAATATCATCTGCATTGAAGGCCGGATGCTGTTCAGAGCTCTGTTATCAAGGGCAGTGATATCTGTGCCATTGAACACGATCTTTCCTGCTGTTGGTTCAATAAGCCTCAGTACACATTGTCCGAGAGTAGATTTCCCGCAACCGCTTTGCCCAACCAGGCCCAGGGTCTCTCCTTTCTCTATAAAAAAAGATACGTCATCTACTGCTCTGGTCACAGTTCTGGAGATTATGCCGGAAGTAAACGTTTTCTTTAAACCCGTAACTTCAAGCATAGAGGAAGCACCTCACAAGCCTTCTGTTTTTTTCAACCATCGGAGGATGTTCTTTTCGACATCTGTCTGTGCAATGGGTACAGCGTGGATGGAACCTGCATCCATCAGGAAGATCGATCAAAGAAGGGCTGTTGCCTTTTACAGGTTTGAGCCCCCTGGCAGGAAGGGAGTTAAAAAAACCCTGAGTATATGGGTGTAGCTGGCTTTCAAACATCGAGGTTACTGGAGCGATTTCAACTAATTCTCCGGCATACATCACAGCAATCCTGTCGCATAATTCCTCTGCAACTCCAAGGTCATGAGTGATGATTAGCATCGTTTTTTTATTAGATATTTCTTTTAACAGTTTCACTATGTTCCTTTTTACAGTCACATCAAGGCCTTTTGTTGGTTCGTCAGCGATTATAAAGCGCGGTTCGCTGGCAATACCCATAGCGATTATTGCTCTTTCTTTCATTCCTCCGCTGTACTGGTGAGGGTATTCCTTTACTCTTTTAGAGGGTTCTTTGATCTTTACGCGTCCCAGAAGTTCCTTTGCCATCTCGATAGCCAGGCTGCCTTTTACGTGCTTATGCAGCATGAGAGGCTCAGCTATCTGAAAACCCACGGTCAGTACCGGATTGAGAGAACTTCCTGGATTTTGGAGAATCATACCGATTTCTTTACCCCTTAGTTTTCTCATATCCTCTTTTTCAATCGAATACAGGTTTTTTCCACGGTAGAGAATGTCTCCTTTAAAGATTACGTCATCCTGTAGCAGTCTCATGATAGAGAGCCCAAGGACGCTTTTGCCGGAACCCGATTCACCTATTAAGCCTACAATTTCGCTTTCAGCAATGGAAAGATCTACGCCGTTTACTGCCTTGACCAGACCATCTTCAGTAGGAAAATTCACATATAAATTAGAAATTGTGAGAAAGTTCAACTTAAAATCACCCTTTTTTCAGAGGGACACTCTTGAAACCGTATGGTATCCAACAAAGTTGTCTAAGAGGCTCGAATTTTGATCTGTGTTTTTTCCAGCACAGCTTCTTTGCAAATTATTTCAGTATTAATTTGCAGGTAGAACAACAATCCTGCACTTATTGCAGCCTTTTTCACATACACGAGCTTTCGTCTTTTCTTACCTTTTTAAAAATTTTGTCAGACAAATATAAAATCCAATAGAATTTAATAATAATATTCTACTAATTTTTATGCTGAAATATTTAAAAAACATAACCATTATAAAACTTTCGAAACAATCACGAATGTGAAAATAATAATATATTGGAGTATTTTCTCAGAAATTTCAAAAATATAAAAAAAGATCTTATCTCATATGACTTATGCAGTTACCTTCAAAACACACATGAAATTCTTCTAATAACAGGCACAAAGAGATGAAAGTACTTGAAAGAACTTTCATTCTAAACAGACAACTTCTGAGTCTCACCTTTCATATAACTCAAGTCTTACAATCTTATGTCCTTCAAAGCAGACAACTTCTGAGTCTCACCTTTCATATAACTCAAGTCTTACAATCTTATGTCTTTCAAAGCAGACAACTTCTGAGTCTCTCTAATTTTAAGCTAAGTTATGAATTGGATTTTTTAGAAACTGATGGCACTTAAGCGATTGACTGAAAAACCAGCAAGCTTCAAACCTTCAATTGTCTAAAACACTCATCTTACCTCAGTATTTATCGTGCCTTATTCTATACCTGAATTTTCTGAAACTTTACTTTATATATCCGGGCTTTTTTTCGTTTACTCTGCCTTCCTATAATTATTATGCTAACTAATACTTGTGTTAAAAAACGATAATATTTTATATTTTCATTCAATATAGTGTTACAATATATAAGATTTTTATTCGTTAAATCACCATTTATTTATCATTCATAAAATCATTTCCCTAACTCATATTTGTGGAGTGAACACATGGAAGCTAAAGAAGTGATAAGAAACTACTGGGATTATCGCAGTGAGACTTATAATACTGGCATTGTGGAACAATCCGAGGAGGAATGGGCCACCTGGAAAAACATGCTTTCATCAATAGTGGATAGCAGAGAACATCTTGAAATACTCGATATCGGTACAGGGCCAGGTCAACTTGCCCTGATGTTTGCGGAGCTGGGTCATCATGTGACTGCTGTTGACCTGTCGACAAGGATGCTTGAAAAAGCCAGAAAAAACGCCTTGAAGAGGTCTCTGGACATAAACTTCATCCAGGGGGATGCTGAGGATCTGCAGCTTCCGGACATGCAATTTGATGTGGTATCCAGCAAATTTCTCCTGTGGACACTTCCTGATCCGCAGAAGGCTCTGTCTGAATGGAAACGGGTGCTTAAGAAAGACGGTATGATCATTGCCATCGATGGAGACTGGTTCAGTTCGGGTATATTCCTTAAATCGATCCGAACCATATCGGATGGCATACGTTCCATAAAGGAAAGAAACTTTCATAACCCCTTTAATCAACACTATAACCCGATAAAAAAAGACCTTCCTCTTTATAGTTTAAAACCTGATCAGGTATCCAGGTTCTTAAATGATGCGGGTTTTGAGAATATTAATATTGAGCGTATGAATTCCCTATGCCGTTCTGCAAGGAAAAAAGGGAATTTGCTGGATAAGCTTGACTATGCCCATCCCATCTACCTTATGAAAGCTGTTAAAAAGTAATCTTTATCCATCTACCTTATGAAAGCTGTTAACAAGTAATCTTTATAATCCAGGGGGCTTGCGAAATAAGAGGTCCTGCTTTATCTTTCAGGTTCTACTCTATCGTAGATTCAGGTTCTACTCTATCGTAGATTCAGGTTCAACTCTATCGTAGATCATACTCCCCTTTTCTTTCTATAAAGCTCAATTGCTCTTTTAACTCTTTCTTCTTCAATTACCCCTGTGGTGGAAGGAGTTTCAAAAAATCTTTTGGGGATTCGAAGGTCTTCGAACCTGAATCCGAGTTTCTCTTTTAATGCATACTTTTTCCTGAAAATATCCTTTCCCAGTGCTTTTAATTCCTCTTCGGTTCTTTCTATTCCCAGACCCTTAAGGGCCAGAATCACGTTTTCGTATGTGTAGACGTTTCTGGCAAAAAGGCAGGAAATCATGCAGTTCAGGACATTGCGCCGGTTTTCTTCATCAATTATATAATCAACAATCTGCTCATCTGAAATTGGCTGATTAAATGCTTTCTGATCTGCGGAATAACCTGCGCTGTCAAGATGGGAGTGCCTGGCACCTACGGTGAGTCCAAGAATGTTTCCAAGCCCTGTGTGATAGCCCGGAATTTCCAGTCCTCCAAGTCGAATTGCGAAGTCCTCTCCTCCGTATTTTTTGGAGGCATATTCCACCCCTTTTCCAAGGTCTGAGTAAAATTCATTTGGCGCCTGGACTACAAGGTCTATTGCCCTCAGATATGTAGCTTTATCTCCCCAGGAAAATTTAAGCCCCATAGTCTCGTCAGTGGAAATCTTCCCGCGTTGCTGCATCTCTGTTGCCCAGGCGAGTACAACTCCCATGCTGATTATATCAACCCCTGTTTTTTCGCAGGCATCAATAAGCTCAAGCACGGCTTCAGGATCAGCTACGCCAAGGTTCGATCCCAGAGCATAGATCAATTCAAAATCATAAGAAATATTCAATGCTTCGTATTCATGGGCTTTTGAGAAGGCTCGCTTTAGCATGGCTACATGGATACATCCAATTGGGCAGCCTGCGCAGGAGACCCGCCTGAGAAGATATTTCTCGGCAAAAAACTCTCCTGAAATCGTTTCAGCTCCTTCGAAAGAAGCTGCCTGTAGGTTTCGGGTAGGCAGGCCTTTAAGTTCGTTTAAAACCAGAATATTTTCGCTTGTGCCCAGGTTATGGTATTTCTCAGTGAGCCCGGTTTTCACAATAGTGTCATAGAGCATACTGACAGTCTTTCGGTAAGCATTGTGCTCAGGGCTTTTCAGCTCCCTGTTTCCGGAAATAAGCATAGCTTTAAGTTTCTTTGCCCCAAAGACCGTTCCGAGCCCGAGGCGCCCGAAATGGCGGTAGGTATCGACATTGACATCGGCATATGTGATCCCACGTTCTCCGGCAGGCCCAATTCTGATAATACTGCGCCTGCCTGCACCGGGTTCTATTTCGCGCAGGATTTTTCCAACATCAATTGCTGAAGAGAGATGCCATATGGAAGAAGCGTCCCTGAAGGTAACTTTGTCGTTGTGGATTGCCACATACACAGGGTATCGGGAGGCCCCTTTGATAACAATTGTTTCGTACCCTGAATAGCGCATGGACATAGCAAGATGGCCACCTGCATAGGATTCTCCCAATTCTCCATTGAGAGGGGAACGAAACAATGCAACTGTTTTGGTGCAGGTAGGATATACTCCCGAGAGCGGCCCTGTGCTGAGGATTATTGGCATCTCCGGATCAAGCGGCCCTGTGCCTTCTCTGTACTCTTCAAGCATGAGGTTTGTGGCAACTCCCACACCACCCAGATATTTCTCATAGAGGTCGCGCCTTTCCTTAATATGATAACTATGGCTGCTCAGGTCAATATAGAGTATATTCTTAAGCCCCTCAATAGCGTATTGCTCGGTTGTCATTTTCCCTCCCCTGTTTCTTCTCCTCTGTAGAGGTCTTTATGAGATGCAGTAGGACTAACCGGGCTCGTATCCGGAGCAGGGCCCGTGTCAGTAAGCTTTACTTCTCCGCTGTCTTCGACTTCAATCATTTCCAGCACATCATGGGGACAGAACTTCGAGCATACGCCGCAGTGTTTGCAGATTACGGCTTTTTTCTCCGCGTCCAGATGGATAGCTCCCACCAGGCAGGCTTCTATACAGTTTCCGCAGCCATCGCAGATCTCTTTATTGAGATTCACTCCTCCCCCCTTCCTTTTGGTAAGCGCACCCAGCGGGCATGCCCTCATGCAAGGAGGGTCTATGCAGGCATGGCAGACGATTTGAGAATAAGGAGTTTCGATCCCCCCGCGGGTCTGTATATCAATTCGGCTGTTTTTCAAAGATATAGTATCATACCAGGTTCTTGCGCAGGCCATCATACAGGAGTAGCAGCCTATGCAACGGGCCGGATTTGCGACCTTTAACCTTTTTGCCATTATTTCCCCCTCAGATTCCTGTATTCAGAAAGTATGTATCCCCAGTTTATATAATCTGGTACTACAGGCATCAGCAAATCAAACCTGAAACTTTCAGTTAATCCTTATTTCAGAGTCTCTACTTTCATACCAAAATGGACTCCTGCCGTTATGTATATATGTTAACGTCGTTAAGTAGTGGTAATTATAAAAATAAATTTATTTTGATGTATAATAAACAAGCCTTAACAATAATTAGGCCAGCGTCGAGTCAACAACAAAATCTCGTATTAAATCAATTGCAATTATTTGGAATTATTGAATCCTTGATGATTACTCGACACTGGTAAAAACACGGACATTGATGAGAAAAAATGAAGATAAGTAAAGACAGATTAATAGTCACATTCCTTCTGGCTATTTTAATAGCACTCATACCCCTTGGAGCAGCAGCTCCTGTTGGAACCTCAGAAAACGCAACATTAGAAGCCGCAAACAACTGGCTTGGAGTTAAATCCGTACATGGGGGCAATAATACAACTGCCATTGACTGTTCTCACTTAGTATATCAAGTATACAGCCAGGTAGGCGCCAAAGACATATTTTTCCAGAAAGTACCTGATATGAAAAATAATACAGATTATGTAAATACAAGCTCTCCAGCTCCGGGAGATGTGATCTTCTGGCAAAAGGACGTTCCCCAAAACGGCAGAATATACTGGCTTGCCACTCATGTGGGAATATACATAGGAAATAATCAGTTCATAGACACATCTTTTGATACAAAAAATGTTACCACAGAAAATATCACTGGTGTGTATGAAGAAGGAATGCCGTACTTTGCAAGATGGTCACATATTTAAGAGATCAATTTAAGAGATCAATTTAAGAGATCACAGTGAAGATGCTTAAAAAGAGACTATTGAACAGGAGATCTAAAACGATCTCCCCTTCCATTTTTAGCTTTTTGTAGAAATAAGTTATAAGTACATTAGCGCTATATACTGCCTATATATTTTGTACAATTGAAGAGTTTGTCCCCCTTTTACTATAAAATAGGGTACAAAATAGGGCATGTTATAAAATAAGGCATGTGCCAAAGACCGATAATACAAGCAATAGAAGCTTGTGTTTTGTTTATTAGGGAGAATCTCACTATGAAATTGAAGTATACTAAACTCCAACTTGTTTTGGAAATTATAGGACTTCTGTTTTTAGTCGGGATGCTCATTTTTATTTACACTCAGTGGGACCAAATTCCTCAACAAGTTCCTATGCACTATAATGCACTGGGTGAAATCGATAGATGGGGAAGTAAATATCAAACCCTTATTTTACCAGCCATAGGTATTTTGCTTTATACTTTCATTACTGTAGTATCTTTTTTCCCACAGATGTGGAATGTTCCTGTTCAAATAACCGAGGAAAACAAAGAAGCTGTGTGCCTCAGTACAAGGAATCTAATTATATTCATGAAAGTCGAGATCTTAGCTATATTCTTTTACCTGAATTATCATACTGTAACTGTACAGCCTTTGTCAGTCATTTTTTTACCTATTTTTTTGATAATCATATTTGGCACATTAATATTCTTCATCGTACGGACCATTCGATTAGGAAATGAAAAAAAGCATAACCGTGAATTATGAGCATACTCAATTCCTTCGAAGGTCGCTTGAGTTGTTGATCAATTAGAAATTAAAGTTTCTCTAAAATTCGGATTTGAGAATATTGGTACCAGTGACAAGGCAGAAGTTATTTCACAAGTTATTTCACAAGAGCATACATACAATAATCAAAAAAACTACTATTTTTATAGACACCTTTCTTCATTATGCCCTCTAAAACAAATCCGGCTTTTTCAAGAGCTTTTCTTGAGCCGATATTTTGTGCATAGGGCTCTGCAAATATCCGGACAATATCATACTGTTCAAAAGCTGCCCGGCAAAGCTGTTTTATTGCTTCGCTCATTATTCCCCTACCCCAAAAAGATTCGCCAAGCCAGTATGCAATCTCTGCACTCTTACAATAAACATCATTTTTAAGGAATAATGCAATGCTCCCTGCAACTTCTCCGTTCACAATAATTGCCCTGCAGCACTGCTGTGTTTCATCGTTACAGCTAAAGCTTTCTACAGTTTTTCTGCAGTCATCTAAAGTGGAGGGAAAAGAATCTCTCATATTTTTTGCAATTTTTGTATTGTTGGAATACTTGAAAAAGCTTTCAGCATCGGTTTTTTTCCACTTTCTCAATTCAAAATTCATTTTGGCAACATCCTTTTGACAACATCCGGCAAATAGAATTAATCATTTTGTACGGCTATAAAAAAATTACTTATTGAAAGCCTGAAAGACTTTAATAAATTTGCTTTTTATGCTGTAAAATTCGTAGCCGTAGCAAGATTTTCAAAGTAAATATGAAACATTAAAAAATAAAAAAAGTAATGAAAGAAAGATTAAATCAAAGCTGCGTTGATTTACCCCTCAGCAACTTCTGGGTATTTGACTAAATACAAAAAATTTCAGATAGTAACTCGATAATTGCATGTCAGTTACAGACTAAAAATATTAAAGTTCCACTTCGCCTTCATGTCCTAATAATTCCTTATTTGTTTTCTTTTGAATTTTTAGGTCCTCTTTGGAAGCACCGTCTATCGTCATATCGCTAATTATTTTATTTGCGATCTTCTTACGCTTTTTATCCATTTCGTCTCCACTCATTTTACGTCCTCTGTTTCTATTGTTTCTTTGTCTTTTATGAGTCTGTCAAAACTATTAAAATTAATTTGTAGTGTAAATCTTATTACTTTTTTACAATATAAGCGTTTTTATCATCTTGACACAGAAGCTGTCTGAAAATTCAAACTCCTTATAATTGGATTAATGGCAGTGCTGACTTTAAATCCATATAGAAAATTGAACCTTATGCAGCGTTGCGTAGACTACCTTAAATCAATAGATTCCGACAGCTCGGACCTTGAAAGCAACTATGAAAAGCGTTCCGCAGTAGAGAAATTTTCAACTTTCAGTAAAAAATGTAGCTGAGTTGCTATAAAAGTCAATGAAAAAATCAAATTGTATGCAGGTAGCTCAAACCCGCATTTTAGACTAAAATGCACTTGTGCATCAAAAATAAGTTTTAAATCACACTTATTTTTTATTTTTATCCTTTTTATTGCCCTTTTCAATCACCTTTATTAAATCGCTTCCTTCAAAATTTTACCGCACAGAACGCATTTGTTTCTCCGACAGGAGATTTCGTCTTTCTTGATGCTTAAATAGGTCTCTTGGGCAGAATCCAGGCAGGTCTCACAGAGCCCTTTCCAGACACTCTCAGGATAGACAAATTTGAAGAGGGAAACGATTACCCAGACCGCAATAACTGTTGGAAGTGTGAGCCTGCGAAGATCACAATCTATCATGTATATCCTTTCTTACAACATAACGTATTTGAAAGAACAGGACATAGAGAAAAATACAATGGGTCTTAAAATTCACGACATCGGGAAAGAAATTCTATGTATCTTGCTTCCTGAATTTTTTAATAAAAAGGAATATGTAGAACTTGCATATCTCTTTGGTTCGACAGCAGAGGGAGCGGAAGGGCCGCTAAGCGATATCGATATAGGTGTTTATCTTTCCAGCAAACTTACAAAAGCAGAAAGGATAGAGAAGCGTCTGGAATTAATTGGAGAGCTTTCAACCATCCTTAAGAACGATCATGTAGACCTCCTGGTGATGAACGATGCTTCACCCGTTATTAATTTTGAAGTCATAAGGCCCAATGTGCCGTTATTTGTGAGAAATGAAGACCTGAAACTGGACGTGGAACAATATGTCATGTCCAGATACCTGGACCGAAAGTACCATGAAGATTTTTTAAATAGTGAACTACTGAAACGAATCAGGGAGAAGAGGGGTATTCAGGATGTCAGTAGCAGATAAGTTATTTAGAAAATTGAACTTTATGCAGCGTTGCGTAGACTACCTTAAATCAATAGATCCCGAAAGCCCGGACCTTGAAAGCAACTATGAAAAGCGTTCCGCAGTAGAGAGAAATTTTCAACTTGCAATTGAATGTGCTATTGACATAGGAGAAATCATTATCTCAAAAGAGGGGCTTGAAAGGCCTGAAGATTATAGGAGTGTGTTTCGGATTCTTGGCAGACACGAAATAATTCCTGAAGAGTTCGCAGAAAAATTTTCATTTTCTGCTGGATTCAGAAATATCCTGGTCCATGTTTATGAAGAAGTGGATCTTGACATATTAAGAAAACTGCTTGCTGAAAACCTGAGAGACTTTGACATATTTGCCCTCTACGCTGCAGAATACGCAGCGAAGCTTGCAGAGTAAAATAAGATATTAAAAAGAAAAAATAAGAAAAATAAAGCCGCAAACTGCAGCTTTACTCAAAACTCAATATTCATGAACTTACAAATGCCCATGCCCGTGTTCACAAGCCGAACCCTCGATCTTCTCTCTTTTGAACCCGACTCACTATCTTATATACCAGCTTGTGCCATAGCCAGAGCATATGGCGAGCTACAAAGCCCTTGTAAAAGATGTTATCAAAAAAGCTGATGTCCTTCTTGAAGTAATAGATGCCAGGTTTCCTGAAGAGACCCGAAACAGTGAAGTTGAGCGCGAGATAATCCGCTTGAACAAACCTTTCATTATAGTAATCAATAAATCCGACCTTGTATCAAGAGAAAAACTTGAAAAAACCAAAGCCCCTCTCTCAAAAATTGCACCTGTAGTTTTTGTTTCCAGCAAGGATAGATCCGGAACAACGATGCTGAGGCACCAGATCCTTGCGTCGGCCGCTGTGAAAGCCGGTATAAAAGGGCAGGATGTTCTTGTCGGCACCCTGGGCTATCCCAATGTTGGCAAATCTTCAGTAATCAACGGCGTTACAGGTCGGCACCGGGCAAGCACGTCTCCCATATCCGGCCACACGAAGGGCGTCCAGCATGTGGATGCAGGCTCACGCATCATGTTTATCGATACACCTGGAGTGATTCCTTTTGATGAAAAAGACGAGTATCTGCAGGGCCTGCTCGGAATAAAGGATGCAACTCATCTTAAGGACAAAATCGGTGTCGCTCTGGAGATGATTGAAAAAATGCTTGCCGAAAATAAAACGGCCCTTGAGTCCTTCTATAGTATTATAATCAAAGATGAGACCTCCTATGATGTGCTTGAACTGATAGGCAAACAGTGCAATTTCCTGCAAAAAAAAGGTGAAGTGGACGAAACACGGACTGCTACCAGAATAATCAATGATTGGCAAAACGGGCTACTGCTTATCTGAAAAATTGGTGAAGTTCCAGTTATGAGTACATTATATTATGAGTACATTATATTATGAGTACATTATATTATGAGTACATTATATAGTCCTGTCTTCCTTTACATTCAGATAACCTGTTATTTTTTACGTTACTTTCTCCCATAGTTTACAGTTCACTCCAATAAAAGTACAGCTACAGGACAGTAATTTTTGATATAACCCTTCAAGTTTCTCTTTATGAAGGTTTTCTACTTTCTACATTATTTTAAATAAATCGTTGCGTTTTTATAGACTATTGGGTGTATTTTTAGACAGGAAGTAATTTTACTAAACTGGAAAGGTTATAGTGGGGGAAATTATTATGAACAGAACCAAGGTTTTTTACCTGAGGATAGCTACATGCTTCCTGGTTATTCTGTTAACGCTTCCAATTTCATTAGCAGGAACTGACGTAGCGGAGACTAATTTTGAAGATGAAAACAATGAAACAAATTTCGCATCAACGTACAACGAAAATGAACTGATGGATCAGGAAATAGGTCTGAACTTCCGTTTTCTCACATCCATGCTTCAGATGCTTGACCTCAACCTTAACCTCATAAACGGAACCCTGAACGCCCGCGTTGAGGAATATCCGTTTCTGCAGCCTACAATCGAAGGGACAGAAGCAGGCATAGCAACAACGGATTCCATACTCGGTGTGCTGGAATCGGACCCTGAAAATTTGAGTGAGATGGAAAATTCCGTGGTTTCCTTAAACGAAAACATGGAGCGGCTTAATTCAACCATCGGATACCCTGACGGTATGATCGAAGCTGCTAACTCGACCATTGGAGAACCTAATAGTACTACACCTATGATTGTCGAGATGTTCAAAAGTGTAAAAGCAATGACAGAGTTTTTTGACTGAGATTGCAATACTAAAATCAGAGGATCTTACTAAATTTGCAAGTTCAACAAGCAGATTTTTAGCAAATATTCACATTGCCAGATATTCAGGTCAGATATACAGGTTATAATTTAATTACTTTAAGCCGATTTCTTGTCGGCAGATTAATTTTCTTTTTTGGCGGTTCGCAGGAAACCTGATGGTATTATTTCCGGCTGAACTGGCCGATGTTTTTAGCATACGTTTTTTCTCTCGGCGCGAAAACAGTTAAGGTTCGACTACGGGTTTTTATAGTTAAAATGTCTGTATTGGACCATATAACATGTTAGTCTATTGCTACCACATAAAGTCCATTGCTACCACATAAAAAGGAAAATATATTCAAAAGCTTTCTGAAATGAGGTGCGGAGAATCGCCTGTTTGCAAGCTTCAGCCACACGTCAATCAATAAACTCTTCTAATGAATCGATAAAGGACTCTAACTTCCTTCTTACCTCATATAAATCATGCTTTCCTTCCATGCGCCATACCTCATGGTCTTCAAAATCGTACAATATCGATAGAGGTAATGTGCTTTTTTCGTATCTGCTTTTTATTTCCGGGTAATTTTCTACATTTACAACTTCGACAAACAATGCGTTATTAAATTTTGGTTCTGTCAGAAGTACTTCGTGCATGAAAAATATTAAATCCTGGCTGTCCTTGTTATTGCTGGATTTTATGTTAATACGGTAAACCAGTTTGTTGCCATAGTACGAAAACAACAAACGTTGCAAAACAGTATTTATTGTTTCATCAGGGTGGATTTTCGCTTCATTGAGCCTGTCATGAAGGCCCTGCGTGATTCTCACATTCTCCGTAGTATGCGAGAGCTCCGGGAAACTTCGTTTCCTGCCGTTAATGACGAACCAGTAGCTACCGTTTTCGTGTATAAGCTGGCAGGTGTCATCGTATCGAGCTAATAGTTTTCTGATTATCGTGCTCCTTGACTCCCAGGCACTGTCACTATTTCGGTCTCTACAAAAATCAAGCGCCTCGTAGAGCTCGGCACTAATTTTAACAGTCTTTGTTTCCACGGCTGCACCTCAATCTTGAGCATACATCAGGTTAAGATATAAAAAATGTTCGCCATGGCACTCAAGGAAAATCCTCTTGTGTGCTGCAGCACCATTCATTGATCTTATGTAAAGAATTCTGTAATTATTTTTACTAAATAAATTATGCTGAGAGTTATAAGAGATTTTCAAATGACCTTCTACCCACATCAGAGTGAAACTCCGCAGAATTTGCTCCAGCACTTGAAACCTATCTGAACACTCGATAATGCATGTCGAAAAGTTAAAGTAGATAATATTTTTCGGATAGGCGAGTAACAGGTATTAAAACAGAAAGCATAAAAGACTTCAAAAAATAGACTTCAAAAAAATCAAACAGGGCTAAAAGGGTTGATTGATTAAATGAATATAAATACCTTTTAGACCCTGGATGTTTTATTAGTTTTTCATTAATACTTTTACTTACTTTACTGTAATATAGTTAGAGATAGTTTTGGTATTACTTCCAGCAGCATTCTTTACTGTTAATTTAACAGTAAGTTTTCCTTTCTTAATATACGTATGAAGCGGATTATGGGTTGTTGAAGTGGTTCCATCTCCAAAGTCCCATTTCCATGAGGTTGGTGAACCTGTACTCTTATCAGTAAACTGCACTTTTAATGGTTTAGTTCCTGACCTGGGGGAGGCAGAAAAAGCAGCAACCGGTTTTACGGGATTTGTTACTTTTATGTAATTTGTTTTTGTTACCTTATTGCTTCCTGCAGAGTTGGTTGCTGTAAGAGTCACAGTATGGCTTCCTGCTTTAATATATGTATGGATCGGATTATGGGTTGTTGAAGTAGTTCCGTCTCCGAAATTCCATTTCCATGAGGTTGGATTGTTTGTGCTCTTATCAGTAAATGTAACTACCAATGGCTTAGTTCCTGAGGTTGGAGATGCAGAGAAAGCTGCAACCGGTTTTTGTGTTGTACTCCCTGTCAATTTTATATAATTCTTTTTTGTTACTGTACTGCTTCCAGCGGAATTAGTTGCTGTAAGAGTAACCGTTAGAGTCCCCGCTTTAATGTACGTGTGGAGTGGATTATGAGTTGTTGAAGTGGTTCCATCTCCAAAATCCCATTTCCATGAAGTTGGGCTATTAGTACTCTTGTCAGTAAACTGCACTTTCAATGGTACTTTTCCTGAGGTTGGAGATGCAGAGAAAGCTGCAACCGGTTTTTTTGGAGGTGTTACTGAAGGACCTATAAACTGTCCGAAAGCATAAGGATGAAATCCATTCTCCACAAAGTCTGTAACCTTGTTTGTCGCTGTGTCAATTACAGTGATACCATATCCAGCATCAGTCTCTCCCAAATTTACCACATATACCTTTTTTCCATCTGGAGTGACTTCAACTCCCCCATCATTAAAGATTCCAGCAGATACAGTAGCTGTAACCTTGTTTGTTGCTGTGTCAATAACATAGACAAAACAACCGTCTGCAGGGTCTCCGGAGTTCACTACATATACCTTCGTTCCAGCCGGGTTGACTGCAACTCCTCTAGGAGCGAGGCCTACCTTTACCGTGGCTGTAACCTTATTTGTTGCTGTGTCAATTACAGAGACAGCGTAGCTGGGATTATCATAGGTACCTGAATTTGCAACATATGCCTTTTTTCCATTCGGACTTACCACAATTCCATAAGGACGATTTCCTACTTTTACCGTAGCTGTAACCTTATTTGTTGCAGTATCAATTACAGAGACAGTATTTCCCGGATCATTATAGGTACCTGAGTTTGTAACATATACCTTTTTTCCATTAGGACTTACTGYAACTCCATAAGGACCATTTCCTACTTTTACCGTGGCTGTAACCTTATTTTTCGTGGTGTCAATTACAGAGATAGTATTTCCCGGATCATCATAGGTACCTGAGTTTGTAACATATACCTTTGTTCCTGCTGGATTTACTGCAACTCCTGGACCATCTAGATTTCCAGATACGGTAGCTGTAATAGTATTTGTAGCGGTATCAATTACCGAAAAACTTCCCCCGTCGCCAGCAGGTCCAGCACTATTAACAATATATGCAAATGGTGCTGCGCCTGTGATACTCACCAACATTAAAAGTGCAAGTGCCGTAATTCCCAAAGCTTTAATGAGGAAATGTCTTCTGCATGTTTTATCAAATTTAATTTTTTTCATTTATATACCTCAGTATGTTTTTGGACTTCTGCACTCCGGAGGTAAAATCACATGCATTAAGCGTCATATGTAAAATTTTGAGTTTAGGACATTGTTAGCTTACTGCTGTTGTTTTTATACCCTGGTGTGTACATGTTTCTTAGACTTAGTTAAGTTCTTAAATTTTCAACAAATACATGAAATTTACTTATTCATACAATTTGAAGAGGATAAGTTAGGATTTCCTTGAAATTCGTGTAGTTCTTTAGCTCTTCTTTTTTTTGTGTGGATATCCTCATAATGTCCCCATAAAAACCAATGCGACCTTGAATTGAAAATAATCTTATCCATAGGGAATGGCGAAGAGTCAGTTTTTTCAAGATATGACTTGGAGATTAACGAATAAAACAGAAAGTTTATATATCTCTCAAAAATTTAAAGCGAGGTTAAAAGGATTATATTCAATAGAATTTGAATGCCTTTTATACCTTGCTTATTTTCATTGGTTACTCGTCAACACTATTATTTACTTTTCACTGTAATATACTTAGAAATAGTTTTAGTGTTAGTTCCAGCAGCATTCGTTACTGTTAACTTAACAGTATAACTCCCTGCTTTTGAATATTTATAAGTTGGATTCTGTTTTGTTGAAGTTGCTCCGTCACCAAAAGTCCATTTCCATTTAGTCGGCGTTCCTGTACTTTTGTCAGTAAACTTAACGTTTAATGGAACCTTTCCGGAGGTTGGTGACGCAGAAAATGCAGCAACAGGTTTTGCTACTACTGTTATATAATTCGTTTTTGTTGCCGTGTTACTACCTGCTGCGTTGGTAACCGTAAGTGTCACTGTATACTTTCCTGCTTTTGAATACTTATAAGTTGGATTCTGTTTTGTTGAAGTTGCTCCGTCACCAAAAGTCCATTTCCATTTAGTCGGCGTTCCTGTACTTTTATCTGTGAATTTAACTGTTAATGGCGCTTTCCCGGATGTTGGAGATGCAGAGAAAGCTGCAACCGGTTTTACAGTAGTCGTTTTGACAGTTATATAATTTGTTTTTGTTGCAGTACTGTTGCCCCCTTCATTGGTTGCAGTAAGTTTTACGGTGTATTTTCCTGCTTTGGAATATGTATGTATCGGATTCTTTACCGTTGAAGAAGCCCCATCTCCAAAGTTCCATGTCCAGGAAAATGGTGTTCCTGTACTTTTGTCAGTAAACTTTACTGTCAGGGGAACATAGCCTGTGGTAACATTGCTGACAAAATTAGCTACTGGTGGATATACTGGAGCAAACTTCTGAATGCGATTGTTGTCAGCATCAGCAACATAGACATTGCCTGAAGAATCTACAGCAACATCTTCAGGGTTTCTGAATTGCCCATCATTTGTCCCATAGGAACCCCACTGTGTTAGATAATTGCCGTCACTGTCAAACTTCTGAATGCGAGTATTCCCTATGTCCAAAACATAAATATCGCCAGAAGAATCAACAAAAACACTTATAATGTTATTGAACTGTCCATCGCCATTGCCAGAATTACCGAATTGCATTAGATAATTTCCGCTACTGTCAAACTTTTTAATGCAATGGTTATCTTTGTCAGCAACATAAACATTATCCGAAGAATCTAAGGCAACATCAATGGGATTCTTGAATTGCCCATTACTGCTGCCATAAGAACCCCACTGCATCAAGTAATTTCCGTTGTTATCCAACTTCTGAATTCGATTATTGCCCGTATCGACAACATAAATATTGCCAGATGAATCTAAACAAAAGTCATGAACATCTTTGAACTGTCCATTGCCACTTCCATAAGAACCAAATTTTGTAATGAAATTACCATTTTTGTCAAACTTCACAATGCGATTGTTAGTATCAGTAACATAAACGTTACCTGAAGAATCTACAGCAACACCGATTACATACCCCAGTGATACATCATTAGTAGAGCCCCATTGGTTAATGAATTTGCCATTGTTATTAAATTCCTGAACTCGATGATTGTCTGTATCGGCAACATAAATATATCCAGATGAAGTTGCAACAATGGCACGTGGATGATTTAATTGTCCAGCACCATCACCATAAGAACCCCATTTGGTAACAAACTTATAACTTTCAGCGTGCGTAACTGATGCACTCATTAATCCCAGAAAAAAGATAATAAAAAATAGTAACGTTATCCTAAATTTGTTAGCGTGTCGATATTCTATTTTAAGTTCCTCCTTTATATTTTGCTTCATATTTATATAAAAAAATGTTAGTAATTTACAACTATTCTAATTTATAAAGTTTTTTATTTAAATTTGAAGGAATGATAAAAAATATAACTTCAAATTTGCAGTTCAGAAATTGATCCGTAATTTCAGTATCTCAATAATGATTTTTGGCAACAAATACCTTGATATTATACTTGAATAATTCCTAACTTCCCTTACTCAATGGAGTAAAAAACGAAAATCAAACACGTTAGCAGTTCCTTCAAAATAGAATTATTTTTGCGATTTTCTCTTCCTGTTCTGAATAAGTGAGAAGTAGTGAACCAGTGAGAAGTAGTGAACCAGTGAGAAGTAGTGAACCAGTGAGAAGTAGTGAACCAGTGAGAAGTAATTAACCGTTGAAAATGAGCAAGGAATAAACTCCATTCTTAAAATCCAAAATATGTTTAACTGAGTACAAGGATTTGCGACTTTTACGAAATAGGAATTTCAGTTTATATTGTGCTTATCCAAAACCTTTTTATACAAAGTACTTCATTAGACGTTGATGTACAAAAATATACTTTAGTGATACATAATGCACGCTTCAATTCTTCACATCCTCAACACAACAAAAACCCGTATACAGGCCCTTGGGCCGCAGACCTCCAGTGAAAGCCAGGAGATGGGATTTGAGAAAAGGGACTTTATCTCGGCTGTGGCAGACGCAAAAGCCGATGGTAGGGTGCCTGTAATTGCAGAGGTCAAGCCCGCATCTCCAGGGAGGACTTTCAGGGATATTCCACCTGCAACGGCTGCCGAGCTTGCATGGGAGATGGAAGAAGCCGGAGCTGTTGCAGTTTCAGTCCTGACCGAGCCTGGTGTGTTCAGGGGATCACTTGAAAACCTGGACTCAGTTAGAAGTAAGGTCTGCTTGCCTGTCCTGAGGAAAGACTTCATTATTGACAGGGTGCAGCTTGAAGAAGCTCAAAGTGATCTTGTACTCCTGATTGCAGGTATCCTTGGAGAAGAACTCGGGACTTTTGTTGAGCTCGCCCTTAAAAAAGGGGTGGAGCCTCTGGTAGAGGTCCACAACAGGAAAGAACTCGATTTAGCTCTGGAAACCGATGCAAGAGTTATAGGAATTAATAACCGGGACTTAGAGACCCTTAAAATCAACCTCGAAACCACAGAAGAGCTGGCTCCCATTATCCGGGAATGTGACCTTGATCACGGAACCAGGCACCTTATAATAAGTGAAAGCGGGATGAACAGCGTACAGGATGTCAGACGGGTAATTCAGGCAGGCGCGGATGCCGTGCTGATAGGTTCCGCACTTATGGAAAGTGCTTCTGTTTTTGATAAAACGAAAGAATTCGTCCAGGGCGCTGGTTGGCGTTATTAACTGTTTTTCCAGACTTTTCGGAGCTTTCAGCCTGACTGGACAGGTTGGAAAATCCACTCTAATTCATTTAAAATTCATTTAAAATCCATTTAAAATTTATTCAAAGTTTATTCAAAAACTACGCTTACAAACGCGATATCAAAATTATGTTACAGGATTCATCAAAAAGACAAGGGAGTAATTGAATTGACAGAAACTAAAGTTTCAGAATTTCCTGCAAAGGACTCATACTTAAATAAACTCGCAGGTTCGCAGAAGAATTTGAAAAACGGGCAGACAGGCCAGGTAAAAGGAAAATACGGGAAATATGGGGGGCAGTACGTACCAGAAGTCCTCATGCCGGCCTTAGAAGAGCTGGAAGAGGGATATGAGCGGTATAAAAATGACCCTGAATTCCTTGCCGAACTTGACCATTACCTGCGGGATTTTGCAGGCAGGGAAACACCTCTTTATTTTGCCAGGAACCTGAGCAAAAAGTACGGGTCAAAGATCTACCTCAAAAGGGAAGACCTTGTGCATGGAGGGGCCCACAAATTAAATAATGCAATAGGACAGGCCCTGCTTGCAAAATACATGGGAAAAACCAGGCTGATTGCCGAAACCGGTGCAGGACAGCATGGGACTGCAACAGCTATGGCAGGGGCAAATCTCGGGTTTGAAACTGTTGTCTACATGGGGGCCAGGGATGTCAAACGTCAGCAGATGAACGCCTACCGCATGGAACTCATGGGCACTGAAGTAGTACCCGTGGAATCCGGTTCAAAAACCCTTAAGGATGCTATTAACGAGGCTTTCAGGGACTGGGTCACAAACATAGAAAACACGCATTACCTCATAGGATCGGTTGTAGGGCCTCATCCCTATCCTGTAATAGTAAGGGATTTCCAGAGCGTTATAGGTCGGGAAGTAAAGGAACAGATTTTGCAAAAAGAAGGTCGTATGCCTGATTCCATTATTGCCTGTGCAGGCGGCGGAAGCAATGCAATGGGGATCTTCTACCCCTTTATTGAAGACAAGGATGTCAAACTGATTGCTGTCGAAGCCGGAGGAAAAGCCCTTAAATGTACGGAAAAAGCCGCCCTTCACTCAGCTTCTCTCTGTGCAGGAGAAGAAGGAATTCTGCACGGCGCAAGAACAAAAGTACTGCAGGACAAGAACGGGCAGATCCTTGAATCCGAATCCGTTTCTGCAGGGCTTGACTACTCAGGAGTAGGGCCTGAACTGGCTTACCTGTCCGAAATCGGCAGGGTTACAGCCAGATATGCAACTGATGATGAAGCACTTGGAGCTTTCCATGAACTGAGCAGGCATGAAGGAATAATTCCTGCACTGGAATCTTCCCATGCCCTTGCTTACCTGAAGAAAGCCTCAGAAGCCGGAGAACTGGGAGATGTAGTGGTTGTAAACCTGTCTGGAAGAGGCGATAAGGACCTGGAAACCGTCCTTAGCCTGAGAGGAGGGATCTAAAATGGAGAGGCAAAAAATTTCCGAAAAATTCTCAGAACTCAGGGAGAAAAAGGAAGGTGCCCTGATCTGTTACGTAATGGCAGGAGACCCGTCCTCAGAAAAAACCGGGGAGATTGTAAAAGCTCTGGTGAACGGAGGTGCGGATATCATAGAACTCGGTTTCCCCTTTTCAGACCCTGTAGCGGACGGCCCGACAATCCAGGTGGCAGGACAGAGGTCACTTGCAGCAGGCATGGATACACAGCGTTATTTTGAGCTGATTAAAACCCTGGATGTTGGGATTCCACTTGTTTGCATGACCTATTACAACCCTGTGTTCAGGTACGGAGTGGAAAAATTTGTGGAAAAGGCTGCAGATGCCGGAATAAGCGGACTGATAGTACCCGATATCCCGGTAGAAGAAGCGGCTGACCTGAAAAATAGCTGTGAAAAGCATGGGCTTGACCTTATCTTTCTCATTGCACCTACAACAACCGAGGGAAGAGTCCAGAAAATCCTGGAAAGAGGTTCAGGTTTCCTTTACCTTGTCTCGAGGCTTGGGGTCACGGGAGCAAGGGAAGATGTCTCATCCTCAACCAGAGAGCTGCTTTCCAGAGTAGAAACCGGGCTTCCTAAGGCTGTGGGATTCGGGATCTCAACAGGAAAACAGGCTGCAGAAGTTAGAGACGCCGGAGCAGATGCAGTCATAGTCGGCTCGGCTTTTGTCAAGATTATAGAGGAAGGAAAAGACGTAAACGAAAGGCTGGAAGCTCTTGCAAAGGAACTCAAATCCGGGATCAGAAGAGCCAGTTAAAGGAAAAGGTCCGGAATCAGAAGAGCCAGTTAAAGAGAAATAATCCGAGAAATCAAGAACGTCAACAGTTGAGAAGATTTTGAATCTTGAATTAAATTGGAAAAGGAGAAATCAGGATTAAAAGGAGGGAGGAGTAATGCAAAAATACATTCAAAAGCTGGAAGAAGGGCACGATCTGAGCCCCGAAGAAGCTGAAGATGCAATAGATAAAATTCTGAGTACAGCACAGGATGAGGAAATCGAGAGATTTCTGCTTGCTCTGAGGGCAAAGGGTGAAAAGCCCGAAGAAATCGCAGGCTTTGTAAGGGGAATGAAAAAAGCCGGAAACACTATCCGGCCCAAAACATCTTTCAGGCTTGTTGATACCTGTGGGACAGGAGGAGACGGCCTTAATACAATCAATATATCGACTGCAGCCGCAATTGTTACTGCTGCAGCAGGTGTTCCTGTAGCCAAGCACGGAAACCGGGCTGCCACTTCAATGTCAGGGAGTTCGGATGTGCTTGAAGCTCTGGGAATTAAAATTGACCTGGAGCCCGAAGCTGTCAGGCAAACAATCGAAGAGATAGGAATAGGGTTCATGGCTGCTCCGGTTTTTCACCCGGCTATGAAGAGAGTTGCAGGGGTAAGGAAAAAACTCGGAGTCCGCACGGTTTTCAACATTCTGGGACCAATGACCAACCCGGCAGGTGCTAAAGGGCAGGTGATAGGGGTCTTTGATAAAAAACTCTGTGAACCAATAGCCTGTGCTCTTGCGGAACTCGGGACCGAGCATGCTCTTGTTGTGCACGGAAACGGAATGGATGAGATCACAAACACGGGCGAAACCTATGTTGCGGAGTTAAAAGACGGCAAAGTTTCAACCTATACGCTGACCCCGGAAGATCTTGGTATGCTGCAGGCAAATCCCGAGGATATAAAGGGCGGCACTCCAAAAGAAAATGCAAGAGATCTACTCTGCATTTTTAAGGGCCAGAAAGGGCCGAAAAGAGACATTGTAGTCCTGAATGCGGCTGCCGCCCTTTATGTAGGCGGGATAGTAGGTTCTATCCGGCAAGCAATTCCTATTGCCGAGGATGCCATTGACAGTGGAAAGGTCATGGTTAAATTCAACCAGTTCAAGACTTTTACTTCGGGGTTTCACAGACAGAAAAGTAAGGGAAACCTTTCGGGAAAAAGCATGTCAATGCGCTCAAAAACGTCCATATTAAGCCCGGCCTCGGGAGAGAGGGCATGACAGCGAAAGTGAAAACGAGAATAAAGATCTGTGGGATCCGCAGCCCTGAAGATATCGAACTTGCAGCCTTTTACGGAGCTGATGCAGTTGGGTTTATTACAGAAGTTCCTGTCGAGAGCCCAAGAAAGCTTGATTCCGACACTGCTGCCTACCTTGTGTCCAGAGTCCCTGAAACTATGAGTTCCGTACTGGTTATCATGCCTGAAAACGCGGATACTGCCGTGGGTCTGATTAAAAAAATAAAACCCGATATCGTGCAGATCCACTCCAGGTTGCCCCATCTTGAACTTGAAATAATTAAAGAAAAAACGGACATCCCTATCATAAAAACTCTGTCCGTACCTGCACAGGGAGAGGCGTCAAACGAAGGTTCCGGAAATCCGACTTCTGTCTCAAGCCTGCTTGAAGAGGTCAGTCTTCTGGAAGAAGCCGACATTGTAGATTCCATTCTGCTTGATACGGCAAAGTCCGAAAAGCCCGGAGGCACAGGTTGTGTGCACGACTGGACTCTGAGCCGGCGAATCTTAGAAGAAACGCGGCTTCCCCTTATCCTTGCAGGCGGGCTCAAGCCTGAAAACGTGCGGGAAGCAATCAGGGCTGTTTCGCCTTATGCTGTAGACACGGCATCCGGGGTTGAGACCTGCGGGAAAAAAGATGCCGTAAAAATCAAAAGTTTTATTGAAGAAGTGAGGTGTGCCAATGCTTTCCTTTGACCTTGGAAAAGAAGAATTCAATGAGCTTGCATCAGGAGTAAGCCAGCCAGGCTTTATCCAGCTCCTTGCAAGAATCGATAATGTTACATGTTCTCCTCTTGAACTTTACCGCGCCCTGCGGGCCTCAGGGACCTCAGGTTATTCGTACCTGCTGGAATCAGTGGAAAAACAGGAAACTAAGGCAAGGTACTCTTTTGTTGGAAATGATCCTGATGCTGTAGTTAGGATAAGCGACAGGAAAATTTCCCTTGAACTCCTTAACCCAAATGCGTCTCCTTTTTTTGAAGAAGCTCGGTCGAAAATCAAAGATACCTGTGGGTGTGAAACCATAGAGGAGAGTCCGGAGAAAGAAAACTCAGAACTGAGAAACTTAAAATTCACGGCTCCAATTCCTGAGGGAAAAGATGGTTTCGATGCCCTTCGCCTGGTTTTTCCTCCTGGAAATGGGATGGGACTCCTGAACGCGAAACGTTTTGACAGGCAGACTTTCCTGGGCGGGGCCATAGGCTATACGGCTTATGATGCTATTTACGATAGCTGGTTAGGGGTCAAAAAAGGCTTTGAATCCGAAATGCCGGAACTTCAGTACCTGATGGTTTCAAAAACGTTTGTTTTCGACCATATAACTGAAGAGATATATATCGTGATCACTCCTTTCGTAAATCCGGGTTCGGATGCCGGAGAAATCTATGAAAAATCTCTTCTGGAAGCCGAAAAACTCTATTCCATACTCAAAGAAGCTGCACTCTCTGGAAACTCGGTAGAAGTTGCAATACCAGAAGGATCAATCTTTCCAGGCTTACCTGTTTCGGACTGCAATGCCGGAAAACAGAAGTTTGAGGACTCGGTAGTCCAGGCGAAAGAGCATATTTTTGCAGGAGATATCTTTCAGGCAGTCCTTTCCAGAAAATGCGAGTTTACGCTCGAACAGTCGCCTTTTGAACTTTATATGCAGCTTCGGGCAATTAATCCAAGCCCTTACATGTACATTTTTGAGTTCGGAGACCTGGCAATTGTCGGGGCAAGCCCTGAAACTCTGCTGACTGTCCATGAAAGGACTCTAATCACAAACCCGATTGCAGGCACCTGCCCCCGTGGAAAAACCGAAGCCGAAGATGAGGCCTTTGCTGCACACATGATGCATGATGAGAAAGAAAGGGCTGAACACGTGATGCTTGTCGACCTTGGGAGAAACGATGTAAGAATGGTTACGGAAAGCGGCTCGGTGAAGGTTTCCGAATTCATGAAAGTCCTGAAGTATTCCCATGTCCAGCATATCGAAAGTAAGGTTATAGGCACTCTGAGGCCGGAATGTGACCAGTTCGATGCTTTCAGGGCAATATTTCCGGCAGGAACGCTCTCAGGAGCTCCGAAAATCCGCGCCATGGAAATAATTTCCGAACTTGAAACTTCCCCGCGAGGGATCTACGGGGGAGGAGTCGGATATTATAGCTGGAACGGAGACGCCGATTTTGCAATCGTAATTCGGACTATTATTGTACAGGGCAAGAAAGCATCAGTGCAGGCTGGAGCTGGAATCGTAGCTGATTCTGATCCTGGTTATGAATTCAGGGAAACCGAACGTAAGATGGGAGCAATGCTTGCGGCAATCGAAGGAGAAGTTTAAAACAATTTATTAAGTGATTCTGGGGTGAAATTTATGAAAAGAAGTTTAAACAGGGATGTTTTACCGAATAAAATTCAAGGAAACGGGCTTTTCATGAAAAGGGAGGTTAAAGGAGAGGTAAGAGGAGAAAATGAACTAAAAATGATAAGTTCAGGAGGTGTTTTCAGATGAAAGTGGTTTTCATAAACAACAAGGATTCCTTTGTATGGAATCTTGTAGATTATATCTCTTATTTCGAAAAAGATACTCTGGTACTTCCCAATACGGTTTCCCTGGAGGAACTCAGGGAGATTAAACCTGATGCTCTGGTTATTTCGCCGGGCCCAGGGAATCCTTCAGACCCCAGGGATATAGGAAATTGCCTAGACATAATCAGGGAAATGGGCAGGGAAATTCCCCTTCTTGGGGTCTGCCTTGGACACCAGGCAATCAATGTGGCTTTCGGCGGAGTCGTCCGAAGAAGCAAGGTCGGCCCGGTGCATGGAAAAAGTTCGAAAATCCTGCATGAGGACTCTGCATTGTTTTCAGCCTTTGATGGCCCATTCGAAGCAGGCCGTTATCATTCACTTGAGATTGGGGAGCCTGCGCCCGGGATAAAAGTTACCGCCAGGGCTGAGGACGGGAGCATTATGGCAGTTGAACATGTAAAGTATCCAATCTATGGCCTGCAGTTCCACCCCGAATCCGTGCTTACTCCCAATGGGCTGAAAATAATAGAAAGTTTTCTGGAAATTTCCAAAAATTATAATAAAAAACATCCGGCTGTGTAAGCAGCCAGAAATTTTCCCGGAATAATTTTCCTGATTACCAGTGTCATTTTTCTGATTCTCAGGCTAATTTTTCCTGATTACCAGTATCATTTTTCTGATTCTCAGGCTAATTTTTCCTGATTACCGGGCTCACATTTCCTTTTTGACAGCCTCAGTTTCAGGCTCCTGCTCCTCTCCTTCTTCCTCTTCCTCAAAGAATTCCTCTTCTGTGAATTCCTCATTGGGCTTTGCCGCATAACCTGCAGGTTGAAGGTTCTGAAGCTCTGAGAATTGACTTACGGTCTGGGCGATAAGCTGTGGGTATTTTTCAATCTGTTCCCTTGTAACAAACCCCGAGGCTTCGGAGTATTCTATAATCTCTTCTCTTGCTTCTTTTGCGTCCTTGGTTAAATCTTCAAGCTGCTGCCGGTTTGCAAGATAAGCCATTTCCTCAATTGACATGGTCGTCCAGAGGGTTACAACTTCCATTTTCTTTTCTACCGCACCCATCCCTATCATTTTAAGCGTATCGAGCGCGATTTTTGCAGATTCAAGCATCTGGAACTGTACCGCTCCTTTTCCTATTTCCTGTACAGCTTTTGAAAGAGACCACATTGCATTGGAAAAGCCCTTGTCAAGTGCGGCTTCAGAAAGAGAGTTAAGGTCACTAAGAGCCGTGGACGCAACGTTCTCGATCTTTTTCTGGACTGCTTTATTACCAATATTCCGGAGTGAGATAGCGACTCGCTTTAAATCTTTCTCTAAATTTCCTTCGAGCAACTCTTGCCCGAATTCCCGGAGGTACTCAGCATATTGGAGCGCATCATATTCATTCTGTTCTCTTATTGCTCGTTCTCCAGATTCTCCAAGTTCAATAGCCTTTTGTTCGTTCAGTGAGAACATATTAAAACCCCTTTCCAGTAAAATTCGTTAAAAATTATTGGATTTGAAAAATTTAAGTATTTATATAGGTTTACTCAGATATTAGTCTTCCTATAATTTTCAAAATATGTAGGGAACTTTAAGATTACTATTTAAAATTATACTTTATTTATATGTTTACCTGGTAAAAACTGAGATTAAAACTGAAATTTAAACTGAAATTAAAATTGAGATTAAAATTGGGATTAAAATAAAAACTGATCAGAGTTATAGACATAGCTACAAAATAGAAAGAGTTAAATACATTTCATGCATAATATATATCATCTGAGTAAAAAACTCACGCTGGATTTCTGGCATATTTCCCTGCGTGAGTAAGTCAACCTCCGAGGTAGGGGGAAGGGTTATACTCCTTACCTTCCTCCTACCTGAACAATTGTGTTGTCTGCTAAATGCAGTCTAAATCTAAATGGCTCTTATAACATTTCACTTTGAAACCTCAAGCACTTATCAAGGAAGCAATAATTTGCTTTAGAGTAAAACTTTAGTAATTTATTTAAAACTTATGGTTTCAAAGAAGTGAGAAACTTTCAAAGAGTACTCGGGACTTATTTCAGCTTTACCGGGACTTCCTCTCTAGAACACTTTTCTCTCTTAATTCAGCAATTTTTTTTCACCTGAATAAGACTGTTTACCTTCTCTTTATCTGTTCACTCAGGAATTTCAATGGTTTCAGTTACGCCCGTATTTTCATCATCCAAATCAGTGGAGTCCAAAGAATATGGAACAATTTGAACCTCAATATTTTCAGATTTTACATCCCCAGAAAAGTCTGCATCAACAATTCACACTGTTATCAATTTTTAAAAAAAGCTATCTTTAATTTATCCCTATAATTTGTCCTGTAGCTTTCAATAAATTTCCTTGACTCTTCCAACCTGGCCATCCGTTAGCTGCACTTTTATTCCGTGTGGATGCGTTGAAGAGTTGGTTAAAATTCTTTTTACAATGCCCTGAGTAATTTTTCCGGTTCTCTGGTCTGCTTTTAAAACAATTCCAACACTCAGTCCTTCTTTAATATTTGCTCTGACAGTACCGTTGCTCATGGCAGAAGGTAAGTTCAGGATTATATAAAAGTGTACGTTTGAAAAAACAACTTTGAATTTGAAACAGTACAGCCTTACTGTTGTATCCTGGTCGTTTTTGTCCCGCTCGCGAAGCGAAGCGGCTTTTCTTAATGAAAAACGAGCAAAACAAGAAATTATCTGGCGTGTTGATGCTTTCTTTGCCTTTGCTGACTCGATTGAAGCAAAAGTTAAAGCGTCAAGGGAGAAAAACTGAAAAACTAAGGCAGTCCATTCTTGCAAAAGCATTTTCCGGTCAACTTGTTGAGACAGAGGCTGCGATTGCAAAAAAAGAAGGCAGGGATTATGAGACGGCGGAGGTTTTGCTTGAGAGGATAAAGGAGGAAAGGAGGAAATGTGGGAAGAAACGATAAGTCTGAGACATTATATATTTCAACTCTATCAATTGCAGTTCATTAATATAAATAATTAGAACATTAAAATATCTATAAATACATTAGGAAGTAACTGTACATCAATTGCTAGTGGAAGTACTTAAAATGAAGATTAAACAGCTAGAAATTGATGGTTTTAGGTGTTTATGTAACTTAAAAATTACATTTGAAGATAGTATTACTCTGATAGTTGGAGAAAATGACAGTGGCAAAAGCTCTATCATTAGCTGTTTAAATCTTTTTACGGAAGATTATGCATTAGAACTTGATGACTTTAATTATGGGTGTGAAGAACTAAAAGTAAAATTAGTTACTGAAGACTTTGAATTTATAAAAGAATACAGAAAAGAAAAATTTCCTGAATCTAGTTTTATTATAATACCAAGTCAAAATTTTATTTTAAAAACTAAAGAATTTCTAACTTCCACGTCAGAGAGTTTGACTGAAACTCAAGAGTTTAAGATCAAAGATTTATCTAAAAAATTTGGATTGACTGTACGCGCAAATAGCAATGTTCAAACCCTAAAAAATCAATTAAACTCAAAATTATCTGAAGATGAAATAATCATCAATAATGGGCATTTTTTTGAATTAAACAAAATTCAACTTGATGGGAAACAATTTGAAGACGTGGAATCTTTTTTTAAGGAAGTTTTTCTTAAAGACAAACAAGCTAATATTTGGGACACAAAAATTCCAGATGGGAAAACAATTAAAGAAATAATTCAAGAAGAATTGGATAATTATTCAAAGTCAATTTCTGAAGACCTTAAATCAAAAGGAATTAAAGAAAAATTAAAACAGTATTTAAATCAACTTACTGATATTAAAATTGAACCTCTGTTTGAACCTAAGAACCTAAACATCTATTCAAAAGTCAAATTTTTAGAAGATGGAAATGAAATTTCTGTTGAAAAAAAGGGTGATGGAACCAAAAGAAGAATTTCTTTGGCATTACTTGAATACAAAGTGGAATGTGAAGAATCGTGTAAAGACTCAAAATTGTATATACTAGACGAACCTGACACACATTTACACGTAAAAGCACAGTTAGAGCTATTAAATATATTAAAAGAATTAGGTAAAAAAGGCTGCCAAATTATTATAACTACTCATTCACCTTTTTTAATCAATGCTATAAAGCCAAAACAAATACGTCTATTAGTCCAAGAAAACGTGAATGAAACAAAGATAAAATCTCTAAAGAATGAACCAGAAACTTCAGATGAAATCTTAAGAAAACTTGGAATTGAAAATATTTACCTATATTTTGCCAAGAAAATTATACTTGTAGAAGGTGAAACAGAAGAATCATTTTTGCCAAGAATTTACGAAAAAATATATGATGTTTCATTAAATAGCGATCTAATTAAGGTGATTAATACAAGAGGGATAAAGAACATTCCTGGTTTTGCAAAAGCGTTGTTAGAGTTAGTAGATGAAAACAGCATTTACGTTGTTAAGGACAATGATGCAAGCGAAGAGACTTTAAAATTAATCGATGAGCTAAACATCCACTCTGATAGGCAAATCAATGTAGGAACAAAAGAATTTGAAGATTCATTTAGTGATAATGTTCTATATGAGTCTTGGAAAAATTACTTAGCCGAATGTGGAAAAGATATTAGCGAATCCAAATGGACTTTGAAAAACATAAGTAAATTAAGGGCGAAATGTAACTCTAATCCTGATAAAAAGTTCAGTTCTGAACTTAAATCTTTAAATCAAGGGAGTGGAAAGAAGTTCAGCAAAATAATTTTTGGAGAAGTGTTAGGTAATTATTGTGATAAAACAAATATCCCTGATAAAATAAATGAATTTTTGTCTAAGTTATCTAACTAATTTTTATTGTTGGATATCTGTCTTTTATATGCGCATTGAAATATTTTCCATGTGAACTTGCATGAAGAAGATTTTGAAAAATATTATCAGGAACGCCCTGATACTGATATATATTTCCTTTTTTAAATTCGATTTCCAATACTTTTTTACTTTCATCATAACCTATTGATTCGATATTCGATGATGAAACTTCTGTTCTTTCCATTAATCTACCTCTCACCTTCTTCATAAAAAATAAACATCCTACTATATAATCTTTTTTTACAATTTGAATTTTCATTTAAACAATATACCTATATATGTAAAAACTTTCAAAAATCAAAAAGGTTCTTTTGCTTTTCGTCTTTCTTCTTAAAGTAGAAAATTCCTATAATCATCCAGGTCTTAAAACGGAAATGGGTTCCCATTACAAAATAGAGGTCTCTTTCCTGCATGGAATCTAAAAATTTATTTCTGATTTTTTCTTTTATGGATGCCGGATCTGTTTCTTTCCGCATGACGTTTCTTGCAAGTTCGTTAAGTTCCCAGTCGAGGAGGATGGTCTGATGTCCTTTACAGGCAGGATCATTTTTGCACCTGAAATGATATCTTAACTCAACAGGCATTTTGACTTTTTCTCTTTTATCAATCAAACAATCGCCAATCAAATTGAAATACTGCTGCCGGTCGTATATTTCAGTGCTATTTATTTTGATCTTTACGTCTAAAAGTTCAGGCTTTACTACTCCGAGACTTGCATTTTCTTCTTTTAATTTTTCAATTGAACTCACTTTTGACTGGAGTATATTTCTTAGCTCTTCGTCCTCAACAGGGGAATGCAGGTTCTTGTAACTGATTTGCTTTCTGCTTTCTCTTCTTTGATCGTTATCCGGTTCCGTCAGGACAACTTCTATCCGGTCTTTCTTCTTAAAATCAATTAATTTTTCCCCATAGCTAAATTCAAAAGGATAAACTCTCCTGAATTCTCCTTTCTCATTTATTCCGGCAACACATACAAGATATCCATGCTTTCTACTTTCTTCTGGTGTAGCCCTCACCAGAACTACGATTTTCTCGGTTTCCTGTTTCAATCAGGAAAAACCTCCAAAAAATAAAATAATAGTTTTACATGGCTTTTATGTGTTTCAGATATTTAAAACTTCCACATTTTCTTTCTGAACTATATTTCTTGCAATAACTCCACGGTGGCACATATTTACATCGGCTTCGAAGCACATTAGAGCTACACGATGGCTTCGGCCTAATTCCACAATATTATCTAAAAGCTCGGGATTGTTTTTTATTGTTGTTTTTTCGTAGTACTCAAAGAGTTTTTCGTAATCTTTGAGTGTGAGAAGGTCTTTTCTTTTTTCCCCTTCTATACCAAGTTCGGGGATGTGGAGGTATCGAATCTCCGAGTTTTCGAGATAATTTTTAAGGCTATTTTTTGTGAAATCGAATTTCATGCTGAAAGGATTTTTCCTGACATCAACAAGAACATCTATGGCATTCTGAATTAAGATATCAAGGAAAAGGTCAATGTCTCTTCCTTCGTAACCGATAGTGAAAAGGCCAGGATCATATTTTACATTTTTTTGAGGGGGAAGAAGTTTGCTTCTTATGGTATAATCAGGAAATTTTCGATATACGTATTCCATAATTTCTTTTTCTGATTCGAATTTTCTAACAACCCGATTTATTTTCAATGTTGCTTTCTGGTCAATTCCTTTCAAGGCTACTTTCCCTTTTTCGGTTAATTCAATTTTCTTTTCCTTTTCTATGATATAGCCCTCTTTTTGTAGTGTGGAGATATCTGCATAGCAAACATTGGAAAAAGGTCCGTAATGATGAGGAAAAAAATGATAGAATTTCATTAATTTGTCTATTTTTTCTACGTGGGATGACAAAAAAAGACTCTTCGTTATCATTAACCTGGAAGATAAGTCCCTCTCGTGGAGTCTGTCTATAGTGTAAAGAAGAGCCCTTTGTTTATGATTTAGATTTTTCATTAAATTACCAGATATCTTGCTTGTTTATATTAATAGAATTTTCATTTGATTTTTATATAACTTTTTGAATTCGCAAATTTTTGTGAATTTTGACTAGATGATTTTTTTAATTAATCAATTTATTAAATGTAATTCTGACAGAATTATAGATTTCTACGGTAACATTAAGTTTTAGGTTCAATAAGAATTCACGTAGTTAAAATGTCAATTTCGAAAAGGAGAGAATGAGGAGAGAGCGTTGGTCCTTCGAGATTCTATTTAATCCTGATGCTTGAATAAAGTTCTTTTCTAGGGACTAGAGACGGAAGCTGAGATTGCAAGAAGAGAAGGCAGAGATTATGAAACGGCGGAGGTTTTGCTTGAGAGGATTAAGAAGAAGAAGAGAGGGGAAGGTGAGAAAAAACGATAATATTGCTGCTTTTTCGGATTTAATATTTTCTTCCTTTTTTTCTGAAAGGCCGCCCGCTTCGCGGTCGTTGAGTACGCGGGGGTCCAAAAAGCTATACACATCTGCGGTTCAAAAACTCAAAATTAAATGTTTTTCTAAACGCTGGTTGCCAGAGTTTCTAATATTTCAAAAATACAGCCAGCAATTTTATGCTCAGAATCATGTTCATAATCATTTACTTGTAGAGACAAGGCTGAAATTGCAAATTTCTGAGATTACAAATTTCTGAGATTACAAATTTCTGAGATTACAAATTTCTGAGATTAAACTTTATGAAAAATTCGGGATACTATATAACCATAAACTATGGAATCACCGAGAATTTCGAATATGTGGTATGGAGCGACCTGGCTGAATGCATTTGCCTGTGTGAGACTTGAAAGGAGCGGTAGGAAGGCGCCGGGAATAAATAATAGAGTTGCAGCAACTTTGAAATTCAGGTTCTTCTGCTTTTTCAGGCTGGCAAAAACTGCTGCAAGGACAATGGCATATATTGCACCTCTCACTAGCTCAAGCGGGAACATAATTGAGAAAGAAGGGACTGAAAGGCCGTTTTGAGAGTTTGTGTATATGGGGACCACGAAAGGTGATATGATGAGACCGAATGTTAGATACACCGGAAAATAGACAAGGGATGCGGCTATAATACGCAGTACATAATATTCATTTGCTCTCACGTGTTCACAGATGGCATTTCTCAGAGTCACGTTGCCTTCAGGTTTCAGAATATAGATTGCAAGAGCCGTTTGGATTAAGGTGGTCAATAACGAAACTGTTACGGCGGCTACCAGAGTAAAAGTTGTATTGAATATATCTGTGAAGAAGTATGCCTCAATGAAGTTGTTAAGGCTCGCGACAACAAACAGCGTTATGCATGTCAGAAAGTACGCGTCCCTTTTCCTGAGGTTGAGCTCAGGCATAAACCATGTAAAGTAAAATGAGAGAATTATTGAACTTAATATAGCAATCGTGAGTGTTTCCCTATTAATATTGCCTTTTGTAATTAAGTGCTGAATACAGGCTATGGTCGCAAAAGCAATCGATAGGATTATGACTTTTTTGTCCATGATCTGCTCTTCTTCCCGATACTACTTTAATTACTTTCTGGTGCATCGATTCCAGACTACATCCATAAACCCAAACTTCAAAATCCGTCTACGATGAACAAATTCCTCACAATCCTCACAAAATAATGGATTTATGTGGGAATCGTAGCACTATAACTTAACGGGGTGGCCTATCTTTTGCCGGGTTCCCACAGGTTCACTGCATAACTTCAAAGCAGAGTAGAGCTGCCAACAGGTACTATCGTTCAGGGTTCATGACTTTTCATAGGTGCTGTATTTCGTTTTCAGGAACGAAACGGCTTCCAGCGATAATTTTACCATATCACCGGCCTCTCACTTTCTGGTCTGTAGAGTTTATCCGAGTGCTTTACGTTCGGGAACGCCCTGTAAAACTCAGGCACGTTGAAAACCACTCCATTGACCCTGAACCTGGCTGGTGAATGGGTATCAGTCAGTGCTAACGTCCTCAGTGATTCGTTTGTGTCCGATTCTCTCCATAACTGGGTGAAGCTTAAAAAGAACCTCTGGTCTCCAGTGAATCCATCAATCATTTCCGGATCCTCCTTCAATGAGAGCTTATAAGCGTGATAGGCCACGGTCAATCCGCCAAAATCTGCGACGTTCTCAGGCAGGGTCAGGTCCCCATTGACGTACAGGTCAGGCAAAACCTCGAACCTGTTATATTCGTCCACCAGAACCTCCGTGCTGTTGTTGAAGTTATTGGCATCTTCTGGTGTCCACCAATCCGTCAAATTTCCACTTGCATCGAACTTTCTTCCCTGGCTGTCGAAATGGTGAGTCATCTCGTGTCCTATAATAGCACCTATGGCACCGTAATTAACAGCATCATCAGCGTCCTTATTGAAGAAAGGAGGCTGAAGAATGCCTGCCGGGAAGACTATAATTATTTTATTGTAGTCCGCATAGGCGTTAGTCTCCTGGGGATTCATCTCCCACAGCTTGCGATTTACAGGCTGGCCTATTCTATCCAGACCGCTGGGACCGTGATAGAACTTGAATTTAGAAGCCCTGAGGATATTCATGGCATATGAATCGTTTTTAACTTCAAGCTCCGAATAGTTCAGCCATTCATCCGGGTAGCCGACCTGCACATCCAGAACTTCAAGCTTTTTGAGAGCTTCTTTTTTGGTTTCAGGTTCCATCCATGCCAGGTTTTGAATTCTCTCTCCAAAGGCCGTTTTCAGGTTGAATACTATATCCTGCATCTTGGCCCTGGAACCTGGGTCAAAATATCTATCCACATAGATGCGGCCTACGGCCTCGCCCATAGCCTCATTTTCCGCTTCAATAACTCTCTTCCAGCGGGGCTTCATCTCCTGCTGGCCATTGAGTTTTCGTCCATAAAAATCAAAGTGCTCCTCCTCTACTTCGGGGCTCAGGTAAGGAGACGTCCCTAAAATCAGCTTCCAGCGCAGGAAAGTCTTCCAATCGGCTATGCTCTCGTCCTGAAGAGCGCTGCTTAGCTCTTTAAAAAAAGAAGGATTTCTGACGTTGACCTCGGTTACATCCGGATAACCCAGAGAGCTAAAAAGGCAGGACCAGTTAATGCCTGGTGCAAAGGCCTGAAGCTCCTCAAGGCTCATCTTGTTATACGTTTCGACCTCATCGTGGTCTTCCACATTGGTAAAGGATGCATTGGCCAGCCTGGTCTCCATCCTCATCACGGTCCTGGCATTATTTTCAGCAACCTCTGGACTATCGCCGAGGAAGGCAAACATCCTGGTAACATGAGTCAAATACTGGTCTCTGATTTTGATAGATTCATTGTCCTGTCTGAAATAGAAATCTCTATCTGGAAGGCCTAGCCCTCCCTGAGTAAGGGTAGCAATCATGATCTTGCTGTTCTTCTTGTCGGGTGCAGCATATATTGAAAAGAAAGGATCCAGGCCGTACTCCATCATTTGTGTTGAGACTGACTGAAGATCGGAATCACTGGAGATATTGTTTATCATCTTCAGCTCGCCTTTGATTGGGTCAAGATGCTGCTTTTCCAGAGTGGCATTATCCATTCCCATACTGTAGAACTTGCCAATCTTCTGCTCGAGGCTTCCATCAGGAGCTGAGGTATTACTGGCTGCACTCTCCAAAATTTCTTTGACACGGTCATAAGTCCTGTCTTCTACTATTGCAAACGCTCCGTATCGGGACTTATCCGGGGGTACTGGGTGGTTTTTGATCCAGTCTCCCTCAGCATATTCATAGAAGTCGTCTCCAGGTTTTACTGAGAGATTCATACTTTCGGGGTCGAAAGCTTTTTCCTTTTCTGAAGTGCTCATGTTACTCCTCAAGGTTTCGGAAGAACCAAAAGCCACAAGTGTTAAAGCGTTAACCAGTACAATGCCAAAAGCGAACAGACCTATTACTCTCTTCTTTTCCATGCCCCTTCAACTCCTATATTTAAACTTTATAGAAATCTTTAATCTTGCAGTATCGGATACATAAGTATAGGATACATATTGGAGTACAAAATCACACAGAATAGACGTTGTGATCAAGTTAACTACAAAATTCTGTTTAGATACTACTTTTTAACTGTAATCTTGCCATACCGCAAGCTGTCCACAAGTCCTATTGCTCCCGTTATAGAACATAATTATTCCCATAATTATTTTAAACTACTGATACTAAAAATAACCCTAGTCCTAAAGCTGGTGATTTTTAATTCTACGTCCAACTGGCTTGGAACTGAATGGGAAACAAAAGTCACTTATATCCAAAATTTTAAAACTTTTTCATATTTAGTGGCCTGGAAAACTGGAAGGCTGAAAAACGTAATTTCAGGATAAAACAGGAATATAAAATTGTTCAATATGATAAATTGGCAAAGAAAAAGAAAGGGAAAAAACGAACATGATATTCTTTGAATAACATGCACAAAGAAATGAAAGTACTTGAAAACACTTTCATACCAAATGAAAGAGAAAAAAGAAATTCAGAAGAAGAAAATAAACCATGAAAATAGATAAAAATGAGATAATTTAATGGATACAGGAAAAATCCTGGAAACTTATGTGAGATCACCGGCTTTTTCCTGCTTTCCAACATCTTTTTTGTGAGATCTCCAGATTTCACCCCAATTTCTTACTATGGATGCCCTTTTTGGAAGGCACCTTACTTTCATCAGGAACGGATACACTATGTTTTGACCAGTGTCCTGCAAGGAAAGCTCCGGACAGGTTGTGCCAGATACTAAATATCGCACCCGGAAGCGCGGCTGTTGCTGTGAAATGTTTTATCGCAAGAGCGACGCTCAAACCGGAATTCTGCATTCCTACCTCGATTGCAATAGTCCTTGCTTCGGTTTCGCTGAACCCCAGGGCCTTTGAAACCCCATAACCGCCTGCAAGGCCAAGCCCGTTATGCAGGATCACTGCAAGCAGTACCAGCGGACCGCTCTTTCCAAGGTTCGCACTGTTTGTCCCTATAATCACCGCGATGATAATTACTATGGCTGCGGCTGAGATTGCCGGAAAGACATCCTTCACCGCGTTTATCTTTTTTTCAAAGAAGTGGTTGATTGCAAGCCCGAGCACAACAGGTACGATTACCACATTTACAACGCTCACAAGCATACCCATGACATCGACTTCCACGGTCTGACCTATAAGAACCCAGGTAAGGAATGGCGTTGCCAGAAAAGCGAGAAGGGTAGAAACCGAAGTAAGCACTATTGAAAGAGCCACATCGGCTTTTGCCAGATAAGAGATCACATTCGAAGCCGTACCGCCCGGACAGCAGCCCAGCAGGATCACGCCCGCAGCCAGATCAGGTGGAAGCTTTAGAACCAGGCACACGATCCAGGCTGCAAGTGGCATAATTGTGTACTGCATCAAGGTGCCCAGGATGACTGCTGAAGGTCTCTTCAATACTGCAAGGAAGCTGTCCACCGAGAGGGTGATTCCCATCCCAAGCATAATAAGGCTTAGAAAAGGTACGATAAGTCCCTGATGGGGAGCAAAGTACTCAGGATAAACGTATGCAACGGCCGATAAGAGAACCGCCCAGAGGGGAAACAGAGACGTAAATTTTTGAAGTATTTTTTGATACACTATCTCACCAGATTTGCAGGATGGAGCCACATGCCTGAAGCATAAGCATTAGAGGTTAGTTAAGTAAGTTCAATAAAATAAACTCATACAAATAATTGTTATTATGTTATAAACAGCACATTATGCACACTTAATTTGTTAGAAATATCTTGTGTTGAAAAGTACCTTTTTTGAAAAGTACTTCGTTTTAAAAAGTACCTATTTTGAAAAAATACATTGTATTGAAATAAAGACCTGAATATAAGCCTCAATTACAAAATAAGTAAAAAATTATTGTTTAAAAATATATCTATTTCTTTACAATAGATACTGAAACTGTAAATAATTTCGAAGCTCTGTATGTGCCCTGCTCTTGAACCCTGCTCTTGAACATTGTATATAATCAAACACATAAATGACTTTTTCATTTTTAAAAATCAGGACAATTGCCAGGATTCCCCATAATCGAATATTCCAACACTCACCGATTTGCTATCTATACTATCTATATATACAGGCTCTGCCGATACAATGCCCCATGAGACTGGATGCATACCTTGTAGATATGGGCTATTTTAAATCAAGGGGACGAGCCAAGACGGCTATCCTTGCCGGAAATGTTAAGGTAAACGGCACGGCAGTAACAAAAGTCTCCAGAGACGTGTCTACTGATGATATAATCGACGTTACTGAGGGCCTTGACCAGCCTCAGGGCTATTTCAAACTCAAGCTTATTCAGGAGGAAAGCGGGATTCTTAAGCCTGGAGATAAAGTGCTTGACCTTGGCTCCAGCGCAGGCGGCTTTCTTCTTTTTGCTTCCGAAATTGTAGGCCATATAAAAGGCATAGAATTCAGCAAAGACTTCAGGAGCGAACTTGGAAAGATTGCATATGAAAAGGAAAATGTTGAGGTAATATTCGGGGATGTCTTCACCATATCTCTGAATTTGCTCTCAGAAGAGCCTGTAGATGTGATTCTTTCGGATATGACCCTGGAGCCTGAGGACTCAATCAAGGCTCTTTCGAGAGTGCTGCCTCTGCTGAAACCCGGAGGAAAACTGCTTCAGGTCATCAAAATTCCGAAAAAGAAGAACCCAAAACCGATCCTGAGTAAAATCGAGAACCTTGGACTTGAAATTCAGCAGGTAATTAATCCCAAAAAACAGGAAATTTATGTGGTCACAAGAAAACCCCTGCCGGAAGAGAAAGAGCCACTCACAGAAGATCAGCCCGAAAAAAATGAGTTTTGAGGTCTCAAAGCTGATGAATACTGACAGAATAGAGAATTCAGGTGGAATAGAGAATTCAGGCGGAATAGAGAATTCTAAAGGAAAGGAAATCTCCAACGGAATAGAGAATTCCGAGGATTCTTTTTTCGGCAAGCAAGAAATCATAGAAACGCGGCCAGATTCGTGTCCAGATTTCGGAATGAGAATATACGGTCGCGGAAAACCAGTTAGGCTCTTTGTTGCAGGCCTTCACGGAGATGAATGGAAAGATACAACTGGACTCCTGAAGAGAATCGAACCTCCGAAAACCGGTTCTCTGGCTCTGATCCCACTTGTAGACTGCGGAAAGTATATTTCAACCCTGAACCCGGATTACTATCCCGAAATAGGAAAAAAGATCATCAAGGCGATTGAAGAATTAAAACCCGAAATTTACATTGAGCTTCATTCCTATTCCGGCGAAAATATTGAAAAGCTGGCCGGAAAGAACAGGCTTGAACTTATAGGAGTGCCTGCTTACAGCATTCTAAAAGAAGGAGTGCTCCTCGGTTCGGTATCTCCCTGGATTAGAAGAAAGTATTTTCCTAAAGAGGCCCTCTGCCTTTCTTTTGAACTTCGAAAAGGAAGCATGGAATCAAGAAAATTTGCCGCCCACATGCTTGAAGTTCTTAAGGAAATTCAATCAAGGGACGAATTCATTGAATATATGAAAAAAGAGTATCCTGCTCAGGCAAAAAAGGCAATGGAAGATTATCTGCGGTTTTACGGAGAAATGTGATTTTTCAATATGACCTACTCTGTCGCAGCTAGCAATTCTAGCAGGCTCTAGAAAACGTATGACATTTTTACTTAAAGATGGGTACAAGAAAAGTTCACAAGATAAAATTGACTACACAAAATACTTAAAAAATAGACAAAAATAAAGGCGGGCACAGAAGTTTCTGTGCTTACCGTGCTTTAGTAGCTGTTAATAAAGTTCTGTTTTTTACCTGCGCATGTTAAGTGCAGGAGCTGCCATTCCGTCATAAGTGCTTGCCATATGCTCGGGTTTTACGTCCTGCATGTCGGAGCTCTGGGCTCGAAGCATATCGTCCACACGGAGCACCATCACTGCGGCTTCGGAACCTGCTTTGACAGAGTTGACCTTAACCCTGAGAGGGTCAACAATGCCTTTTTCAAGCATATCTTCGGCAGCACCGGTATTGATGTTCAGGCCTGCGTTTTTGTTTTCTGCGTGCTTTGCCCTGAGGTTCACTATTGTGTTGATAGTGTCCAGGCCTGCATTTCTGGCAATTGTCCTCGGGATTTCTTCAATGGCATCTGCAAAAGTCCTGATTGCCATCTGTTCACGTCCGCCTACGCTGGCGGCATATGCACGAAGCCCAAGTGCGACTTCGATCTCTGAAGCCCCACCGCCTGCAACTATCCTTCCGTCTTCGATGGCACATTTTACTACCCTGAGGGCATCGTCAATTGCGCGTTCAAGGTTGTCAACAATGTGTTCAGTACCGCCCCTGATGACAATTGATACGGATTTTGCACCCTTGCAGTCTCTGAGGTAGGTCTTACCCTGGTCGCCGTCCCGGTCCTGTTCAAGGAGACCGGCATGTCCGAGTTCTTTCTTTGTCAGTTCTTTGATATTGCGGATAGGCCTGCCGCCTGTGGCATCTACAAGGTGCTGCATGTCATCGTTCTTAACCCTGCGGGTTGCATAAATTCCCCGGTTTTGCAGGTAGGCTGCGATTTTGTCATCCATGCCTTTTGAACAGAAAACCGCATTTGCCCCTGCCCTGATGACATAGTCTGCCATCTCGAATAGGGCTGCCTCTTCCTGCTTTACAAAACCCTCAATATCGCCATATGCATTTATCTGAAGTTTTGCTTTGTTTGTGGTCTTGGCAATCTCCATGGAGGTATCGATCAGAGCGATTGCAGGATTCACAATTTTGAGAGGGAATTCCTTGTCCAGGGCAACCTTGTCTATTACAATGCCTTCAACAAACTCGGTATCTTCGATCTTGCCGCCGACATCTTTTGAAAGAATAATGTCTTTAAGGTCAACGACTCCCCTTTCACGAATCGCGAGTGCGGCATCCACGCAGAGTTCAGCAATTAAACGGCCGTACTTTTCAGAAGCTTTGCCCGTAATAGAGGTTCTGGCAACTTCTAAAAGCTTCTCCTTTTCGTTCTCGGCAGTTGAGATTGCCAGGTTCTCTAAAATCTCAACAGCCTTCTCGGCTGCAAGCCTGTATCCCTTGACAACAACTGTCGGGTGGACTCCACTCTCAATAAGGTTTTCTGCCTTTTCCAGCAGACTACCTGTAAATACGACAGCACTTGTAGTCCCGTCCCCAGCCGAGCTTTCAAGTGACTCTGCAACTTCAGCCACCATCTTGGCTGCCGGGTGCTCAATGGACATATCATGTAAAATGGTTGCACCGTCATTTGTGATTGTAATATCCCCGATAGGGTTGACAAGCATCTTGTCCATTCCTCTCGGTCCGAGTGTGCTCTTGACTATACTGGCCACTGCCTTTGCAGCCGCAATATTCATGCTGAGCGCTTCTTTTCCCTTTGTCTGCTCTTTCCTAGGATCTACTATTATGATTGGCTGGCCACCTTTTTCCATCTGAACCAAAACCTCCTTAAAATGAAGTATATGTATCGAAGCTTTTTTACTTGATAATTTGAAGTTGTCCTGGCTATAGTCGCTTTTAGCCCCAGATCAGCCTGAAAATATGATTTCATCAGTTGCCTGTATGAAGCAGTATTTGATCAGAAAATAACTGATAATACTTCTATAAAAACATACCGGGTATATTCCGATTCAAGAAGGTGAAACGTTTATGTTTCCTGATTACTTTCACTTTCTGACTATTTCCACTGATCCATCTTTTTTCCCGATATAGAGTTCATCCACATTGGAAAAAATTCCATGCTCAACAACTCCCGGAATTGAAGATAGTCGAAGGGCCAGACCTTCAGGATCGTTTATTACGCCGAAATTTACATCAAGTACAAAGTTTCCATTGTCGGTTATCACAGGTCCGTCTTTTCTCAGAGCTAACCTCAGCTCAGGTTTTCCTCCCAGCTCCTTTATTTTTTTAATCACAAGGGTTTTTGCAAAGGGAAGGACTTCAACCGGCACAGGCTTATCAAGCTGGGTGCTCGTTTTTGATTCGTCAGCTACGACCAGAAAACGCTTTGCAGATGTCGATACTATTTTTTCCCGAGTATGGGCCGCTCCCCCGCCTTTGATCGCGTACAGCTTTGAATCGATCTGGTCCGCCCCATCAATGGCGATGTCCAGTTCCGGATGCTGGGCAAGGGTGGCCAGAGGGATGCCGGCTTCTATGGCAAGCGTTTCAGACTGGTATGAGGTAACAACGCCCAGGATTTCGAGCCCCTCTTCCCTGACCCGCCTGCCGAGTTCTTTTATTGTATATGCAACTGTTGAGCCCGTTCCAAGCCCCACAACCATTCCCGATTCTACCATCCGAGATGCAGCGATCCCAGCTGCACGTTTTTCCGGGGAATCGGTAGATATATTTCTTTCTGTCATACTATGTTCCCTTCCGGTTCGAATCCTGAAAAAATTATGAAATTCCTAAACTGGAGATTAAACTGGAAATTTTTAAACTGGAAGTGTCCAAACTGGAAATTTTTAAACTGGAAGTGTTTAAGCTGGAAACGTTTAAACTCCAAAAAGAAGGGATTTCAGGGAGAAAGTCTTCTCCTGTCCCTGGGGAAGAGTACGGTGTCCCTGATGTTCTCGGTTCCGAGCATGGTCATGATGAAACGTTCGCAGCCCATACCCCAGCCTGCATGTGGAGGCATTCCGTATTCGAAAGCTTTAAGGTAGAACTCAAAGCCCTCGGGGTTAAGGCCCTGTGATTCTATCCGGCTCTTAAGTAAATCCGGAATATGTATACGCTGAGCTCCTGAAGAGAGTTCCATTGTACGGTGCATCATGTCAAATGACTTGCTGAACTCAGGCCTGTCCTCATAAGGCATGGCATAGAAAGGCTTAATCTCAGTAGGCCAGTCAATAATGAAATAGTGAGATTCTCCTGTGGTCTCGTAGACGTAATTGCCCACAATATGCTCTCCGAATGTGCCGAGGTCATCTCCCCAGTGCATTTTTTCTTCCGAGCGGGCGTTTATGATCTCGATTACTTCGTCATAGGTAAGCTTAAGGAATGGAGTTTTCGGAACTTTGAGCTCAACCTCAAGTGTTTCAAGGGAAGACTTGCACTTCTCAATGACCTGGGCATATACGTAAGCCACAAGGTTTTCAAGGATTTCCATTACATCGAAGTGGTCTGCAAAGCTGACCTCGACATCAATAGAAGTAGCTTCGTTCAGGTGCCTGCGGGTATCGTGCTCTTCAGCCCTGAAAATGGGGCCAATCTCAAAGACCCTGTCAAAACCACCGCTCATAAGGATTTGTTTGAAAAGCTGAGGACTCTGGTTCAAAAAAGCTTCTCTATCAAAGTAAGTAATCGGGAAAAGTGCAGTACCTCCCTCGGTTGCAGTTGCTACGACCTTGGGGGTTGCAGTTTCGATAAATCCGTTTTCTACAAAGTATTCCCTGATAGCCTGGAGAGCCTGGTGCCTGATCTTAAAAACCGCAGTAGTTTCGGCCCGCCTGAGGTCAATGAACCGCGAGTCCAGCCTGGTATCCAGTTCAGCTGCCACCTTGCCAGTAGTATCCATTGGCAATGGAGAATTTGCAGCATTCAGGACAGTGATCTCCTCAGGAAGTAGCTCGTATCCGTTCGGAGCTTTCTCTTCGAATTTAACAGAGCCGGTTACTGAAATTACTGACTCGCGTACAAGCCTTCTTGCAGCATCAAACAGCTCTTTATCGATCTTTTTCTTTACGAGAGTAACCTGAGCTTTTCCTTCCCGGTCTCGAAGCACTACAAAACAGATCCCTCCGAGGTCTCTTACCTCATGGACCCAGCCTGCCAAAGTAATTTTCTGACCGTTGTCAACTTTTTCGGGTTTAACATCGGCTGTATAATGTGTTCTAAGTTTTGCTAATGACATAAATTCACCTTAATTGTGGGGTAAATTAAATGAAAAATGTAATGATGAAGCTGAAACGTAGGTGAATAGTCATAACTCATTATTAATTTATTTGTTGCCCGAGTCCCGTCACCCGAGTTCCGTCACCCGAGTCCCGTCTCGGGAGGACGGGGCCCTTTTCGCTCACTTCGTTCGCTCAAGAGGGCTGAAGTATGGGCTAGTGAAACTAAAATGAACCAATAAGGCTACTTAAAGGGCAAGAAAAGTTACATTTTTAACTTGCTCAGGAAGGCTGATTTGCCTAATATAACCGAACCGCTAACAGGCTTAGCGCAAACCCTTTGTGAAAAGGCTTGACTGCAACCCTTTTGAAAAAAGGCTTGACCGAAAACCCCAGGAACCGTTTGAGTCTGATAACCTTATCCCCAAACCCTATCGGCGTGATAAACCGGCGCAACGGTTTGTGATCAACAGGCGCAACGGTTTGTGATAAACAGGCGCAACGGTTTCGGGTCAATACTTTTGGAGGCCGTCTAATTTGAAAAGTTCTGGTCCTGCTGACTGGGCCGTTTTGGTGTTTTTTGACAAATTGATGGGGGCCGAAGTCTGCCGCGCGGCCGGACTGGTAGAAAATGGGATGAAATGAGCTGGGGGCATATCGGAGAATTTAGGTTTGTAATTTTTATAGACATTGTCCATGAATAATAATTAGGTACATATTTATAGTACATAAATGGGGTTTTGAGATGTAAACTGTCTTTTTTAATGAATTATAATTAGATACTTGTAAATATGTAGATTTTGAGAGATAGCTATATATAATGGTACGGAATTTCTGTGCTCTGAATATAAGAGATTCAATATATTACAAAATTAAGAATATAAGAGGAAGAAAAATTATACAGATTGTACATCTTTCAGATATCCATTATTCAGATGCGTACTTTGTTCCGGAGATTGCAGAGTCTATGGTTGATGGTATAAACCGGCTGGAACCGAACCTTGTCGTGATTACAGGTGACCTGACCGAGAATGGGTTTTCAGCAGAATATGATGGAGTAAAGCGGTTTATTGACAGGATTGAATGTAAAAATAAAATTCTTGTCCCGGGAAACCATGATTCGAAAAATGCAGGATATGTGCACTTTGAAGACCTCTTCACAGACCGGTATTTTTCACGGAATTTTGAGAATGTTACGGTTGTCGGGGCCGATTCTTCACAACCCGATCTTGATGAAGGTCATCTGGGCAGGGAAAACTATGGCTGGATCAAAGAAGCTTTTTCAGGGGAAAATTTCAAGGTTTTTGCCATGCACCATCACCTTGTACCTATACCTCTGGCAGGCAGGGAAAATACTGTCCTTGTGGATGCAGGCGATGTACTCGAACTTCTTAACCGCTGCAAGGTAAATCTTGTCCTCTGCGGGCACTGCCACATTCCCTGGGTCTGGAACCTCAATAACATGCTTGTGGTAAATGCAGGCACCTTCTGTTCTTCCAAAACAAGGGGAAGGACAAAGCAGTGCTATAACCTCATCCAGGCCGACAAAGAGAATCCCGATGGAGACTGGAAAGTCCGGGTATCCAGAGTCTTTTCAAAAGGAGATAGGGAACTGGTCACTGAAACAGTAATGTAAAGGACCTTACACATTTTAAAATTCCTGCCTCTTTTCCTTTTTTCCTTTTCGGATTCCTTTTTCTTTTCTCCTTTTTAATTACTCTGAGAGACAAAGAGTTAGAAAAACCGTCCAGCATGTTGGGAATAAAACGAAGTCTCACGCGTTTTTTTATCTCTTTCGTGCATTTACTCTTTTTAAATATTCCACTAGCACTTGAGGAAATATTCAATAAATCGCTAAAAAATGTATCCAAACTGGAATTTCAGTCTTCATATTAAGGGAATCTGGCAAAAGGATATTTGACTATTTTTAAGAAATCGAACAGGAGTTCCGGCAGCATGTTCAATCTTTAAGGCTTGCGCAGGCGCATGCAATTTGAGTTTGTATGTTTCAGCTTTTTGTAGATGATTCGGAACGTTTTTTCGGCTCTTCGCTGGTTTGTATGGATTGAAAAAAATTGTTTAGTTAGAAAGCATTAAGATCAAATCTGAAAAAATAGAGCTTGAATGTGATTATCAACAATAATTGTTTTCATATCTGAGATATGCCACTTTAACATTTAGAAACTAAATGCAAGTTGCCCATTCGAACTAGCGAAGAGCCGTTTTTCTACAAAACTAAGAGTTAGTTTCCATAACAAATTACGTCTTTTACTTATTTCTGGATATGCGTGGCAGATAACTTATTCATTAATTTTTCTATATACATTGTAATACTTATTGCAAGCAATAGAAAAGTATATATAGAATAGAGTAGTCAACCGGTTACTGGTTTCCGGTGAAGAAAAAGAGGCAAAAGAAAAAGATGGTGAAAAAGATGGAAAGAATAAAAAAATTATCAATAGTTACGTTTGTTCTACTTATAGCACTGGTTTCACCAGCCTTTGCAGTAACGTCTGACGAAAATGCAGCCTCGATTGAGGAAATAAAGACCACACTAACGTTTATGTGGTTGTTACTGGCAAGTGGACTGGTATTCTTTATGCATGCAGGTTTCTCGCTCGTGGAAACGGGGCTTACGAGAAGTAAAAATACCGCCAACATCCTTATGAAAAACTTCATGACTGTTGTCCTGGGTATTCTCGTCTACTGGGCTGTTGGCTGGGGCATAATGTATGGAGCTGATGCCGCAGGTTTAATAGGAACCAATCAGTTCTTCCTGGCAGGCGCGGACAATGCAACCTGGAACTCGTGGTTCTTCCAGATGGTTTTCGCGGCTACCGGTGCTACTATAGTTTCAGGAGCAATGGCTGAGAGAACCAATTTTAAGGCTTATCTTGTCTACTGCGTCATGATGGTAGCCTTAATTTATCCTGTATACGGCCACTGGATCTGGAGCGGAGCGGATATGGCTCTCTTAAGTGGTGCCGATAGCCCACTAGTAAAAGCAATAGGAGTGGCGAGTCATGACTTTGCCGGTTCTGGAGTTGTACACTCAATAGGAGGATATTCTGCCCTTGCTGGTGTGATTCTTGTGGGTGCAAGGATAGGGAGATTCAAAAACGGAAAACCCGTACCTATTCCAGGTCACAACCTGACTATCACCTTCCTAGGAACTCTTATCCTGGCTCTCGGGTGGCTGGGATTCAACGGAGGCAGTACCCTCAATGCAAATGATCCTTATATGAACCTGGTAGTCGTCAACACCTTCCTTGCAGCCGCTGCAGGAGCTCTTACGGTCATGATCATTACCTGGATAAAGACCGGAAAGCCGGACCCCTCCCTCACTGCAAACGGGCTTCTTGGTGGGCTTGTAGCAGTTACCGCCCCCTGTGGCTCGATATCAAACTGGGCAGCCCTGGTTATTGGTCTTGTTGCCGGGATAATAATTTATGTAGGTGTCATGTTTAATGAAAACAAACTGAAACTGGATGATCCTGTAGGTGCAATTGCAGTGCATGGATATTGTGGAAGCTGGGGACTTATCTCTGTAGGGCTCTTTTCTATAGGGATAGGAAACGGAATTCTTGCAGATGCCACATATGCTGCTGGAGCACCTGGACTCTTCTACGGTGGAGGAATCAGCTTGCTACTCATCCAGCTTATATCCGTACTGGTAACCATGGTCTGGGGATTTGGGATCTCGTATATAATCTTCAAAATCCTCGATGCCGTAATAGGGCTTAGAGTGTCAGAAGAAGAAGAAATCATGGGCCTTGATATCAGTGAACACGGAATCAGAGCGTATCCCGAATACCTGATGAGGGAGGACTAACATGACTAAAATGTGTAAAATCGAAGCAATAATAAAGCCCATGAAACTGCATGAGGTAAAAGATGCCCTTGAAGAAGCCGGGTATCCTAGCCTGACAGTAACTGATGTCAAAGGACGTGGACAGCAGAAAGGAATCGTACAGCAGTGGAGAGGTAAGAAATATTGTGTGGATCTTCTCCCCAAAACCAAAATAGAGATCGCAGCACCTGAAGAAAAAATTGAAGATATTGTGAAAATTATTCAGAGTTCAGCGTATACTGGAGAAATTGGAGACGGGAAGATATTTGTTACCCCTATAGAAACCGTAGTCAGAATAAGAACTGGAGAAAGAGACGGAGATGCTCTTTAAACTGCATCTCCTTTTTCTTTATTTACAGTTATTTATTAACAACTTTAGTAATCAGGTAGAAGAACCATGAACGAGTTAAAATATGAAACTCCAACATTTGAAGTCCCCCATAGATATGGGATGCCTGTAATCAATTTATACTTTTACGTAGGGTTGATTTCTGCCATCCTGTTAAGAAGTATAATTATAGCTGATCATTACAGCGCATTCTGGGGAAAAGCAATCTGGTATATTGGAGTAGTGGGTTACCTCTGGTTCTTCACACACAGATACCATATTGCAAAAAGAAGGTTTGTCGTTGTCAAAAACCTGGACCTGCTAGAAAAAGTCCGGAATCGGCAGAAACTTTCGGATAAAGACCTGGAAGGACTGGAATATCTGCTGTGCAGCCTTTCGGTATCAAAAGAACGTGCAAATTACCTTATCATTTCAGTGCTTTCAATTGTTGCAATAGTGGTGTCCCTGAGCCTTGATCTGGGAATTTTGAAGCTCTAAATGAGGTATGTTTATCATATCCTCATAAATACAAATTTCATACTGTTTATTATAACATCGAAGCCGAATCCCCGCGTTTTCAAACGTGGGATGAATGCGCATCTGTCTTGCATCGGTTGAAATTCCGTAGATGCCCGTAAATTAATTGGCGGGAGCTGTCTCTTCTACAGGTCCGTTAATTCGATTGATATGTTAATTCGATTGATATGTTAAGTCGATTGATATGTTAAGTCGATTGATATGTTAATTCGATTAATATGTTAATTCAATTGATACATTAATTCGATTGATACATTAATTCGATTGATACGTTAATTTGACAGATCTGATTTTTTTTGATTAGAACTTTTTTCCTGAAGTGTCTATTGCTTGAGGCTCCATAACTTTCTGTTATCCAGTTCTGTGCTTTCAAGCTCACCCCTTTCAGCAAGATCCTCAAGAATTTCTAAAAGTTCAGTTTCCTTAAGGTCCAGCTCATACCTGTGCTTAAACTCAGCTATAATTTGAGAGAGATCGAGAGTCCAGTTCTGAATAATTTTTTCTGCAAACCCCGCCAGGTCCTCATACCTGGCCCAGGGGTAAATGATCCAGCGCCACTTGATAATCTTCTGGGCATAAAAATCAGGCGTGAAATTAGAGGAGATTTTATGCTGGAGCACTGCAGTCCTGACAGACGCCGGATTCAGGTTTAAAACGTAATCTACTGCAAGATTAAGCGTCTCGCCCGTATCGGTTACGTCGTCGAGAATCAAGATTTTTTTTCCTGTTATCTCCACAGGAATAGGGAATTTTATCCTTGCTTCTTCCCGCATGTCCGCAGCTCTTGAGTAATGTTCAATCTTCATTGAGGTAAGGTCATTGAAGAGTAAAAAATCGGAAACCAACCTTCCAGGCACATAACCTCCTCTCCCTATGGCAACAATCAGATCAGGCATGTAGCCAGAAGCTTTGATTTTTCGGGCAAGAATTCTGGAAAGCCGTAAGACTTCATTAAAGCTTATAAGCTCACACCTGAATGAGTCCTTTTCTGCCCGGCACCGGGATTGTTGAGACTGAATTTTTCTTTCCTGCGTCAGATAAATCGCCTTCTTAATGCATGTTTTAATACTGCGGGTAATGCGAATTGGCGGATACCTAATAAGGAGAAATAACATCCTTTTCTAGCCAGTTTAATAATTTTATCTAATGAGCTTATCAATTTAATGACTTATTAACTCGTCTGAAAGCTCACCATTACCTGAAAATATTTGAATAAAGGAAAACATAAATCAAGATTATCTGGAAAATAAGTAGAAAAATAAAGCGGAGTATTAATTGACGAGAATAACAGATTTTTTAAGAAAAACGTGTACTGAAACTCTTCTCGCAAGTCTTTTATGAGAAGGTCTAAAAGCTGAAAAGGAGTCTTATGCCATGTTTTCAAAGGAAGAAGACAAAATGGTAAGTATGGGTTTTAATTCCATTAATGAAGGGTTTGACGAAGGAGTTAGTAAGGCCCTTAATTTTCTGACCGAAATCGGCACAGATTATCTGAATGAGAGAAAAGAACCAGAAGCTGAAAAAACTGTAGTTTCCATAAAGGAAATCGGAAAAGCTGCCACTCTCCAGGGCATGGAGAATGCCGCAGTTAATGCCATCCGCGCCCTTGAAAGGCTGTTGCAGCGCTCCATAGAGCAGAATATGCAGGACACAACTATCAGGGTGCTACTTTCATTTGGAGCTATAGGAAAAACAGCTGCCGAACAGCAAATGGAAACGGTAGCCAAACTCGCAGCTTCAGTACTCGGGAAAAGCGGAAATACGGCAGCTCTTCTCAATAATGAAAGAGAAACCATGGCAGTTATAATCGGGCTTGGAGAAATCGGAAAAGCAGTTACCAGGGTGAAGTTTCCAAATCTTTCGGAAAATACGGCAATATGTATCTCATGCCTTGGGGATATTGGAAAACTTACTGCCCAGAAAAACCTTGAGGAAGCTGCAGTGGGAGTAGAGCTTATGCTTCAGGAGATGGCTGCTGAAGCCATGCAAGAAAACCTTCAGGACACGGTGAGAAGTATAGCAGGTTCTATTGAAGAAGTTGGGAAAAAAGCTGAGGACGAAAACATGGAAAGTGCGGTTTTCCAGGCATCTTCTGCCCTCCAGACCATTGTGAGCTATGCAGGGAGCAAGTATCTGAACGATGCCTCAATTGCAGCTAAGATAGCTCTTGAATCCTTTAATGAACTTGATATCATAAATGATGAAGATAATATAAAAAATATCGAAGCAATAAGGGAAACGATGAGGGCGCTCTGGGTAAATTCGAAATAAAAATTCATGATACAAGAACTTCATTTTTCACTGAAGCCCGAAATGTTTTATATTCCAGTTCGCCATGGCCTGAATCTTCTTTATTTCTTCTTCACCGCCTTCCATGGTGAAGAGATGTTTGAACCTTTTCTGGACTTTCAGGTATTCTTCGACCGGCCTTGGGTTCTTAATTTTTCTAACCTGGGTAATTTCCCCGTTTTCCATCTCATACATGGGCCAGAGGCAGGTTTCAACTGCGAGTTTGGCGATCTCCAGAGTCTTTGAGGTATCAAAACCCCAGCCTGTTGTACACGGAGCATGAGCATGGATATAGGTAGGGCCTATGACTTCAGTTGCCTTTTTGACCTTACGAATCATGTCTCTTGGGAAACCTATGGAGGTCGTGGCCACATATGGAGAGTCATGAGCTGCTATAATGGCAGGCATATTCTTTTTAGGAAAAGGGTTCCCAAAGGAGAATTTTCCGGCTGGAGTGGTCGTTGTGCTCGCGCCATAGGGCGTTCCACTGCTGCGCTGGACTCCGGTGTTCATGTAGGCTTCGTTGTCCATACAGATATAAGTAAAGTCGTGGCCCCGCTCAAACGCACCTGAAATAGCCCCGAAGCCTATATCCATCGTGGCACCGTCGCCTGCAATAACTATAATTTTAGTATCTTTCTTTTTACCAAGGGCTTTTAAGCCAGCTTCAATACCTGAAGCCACTGAAGCTCCATTTTCAAAAAGGGAGTGGATCCAGGGAACCTGCCATGAAGAACGCGGAAAAGGCGTACTTGTAACTTCCAGGCAGCCAGTAGGGTTGACAACAATACTGTCAGGACCTGCTCCCATGAGTGTAAATTTTGCAGCAAAAGCATCACAGCAACCCGGACAGGCACTGTGTCCGGATGTGATATACGTTTTCAGTGCAGTTCTACTCGTTGCTATGCCCTCCTTAAGGTCCAGATACCGGCTTTCAAGCGGAACTCGGAGCTTTGTATCCTGAATTCTTCAATTAAAAGTATAAACAAATCAAAAACAAATCAAAAGAACAGCAAGAAGAAGTCCAGAGGCGCTGAATACACTTGAAACGCTGAATACACTTGAAACGCTGAATCTACTTGAAACGCTGAATATGAAACGCTGAATCCACTTGAAGCGCCGAATCCACTTGAGGCGCTGAATCCACTTACTGCATCCCCCAATACAGCCTCTCCGAAATATTATGTTCCCCCAAACACGTTTATTCGAAGAGAAGGATCAGCGGCCTCAGGATATTCATTTATTCGATGATACCCCATTTATCCCTTACTCCAGGATATACGAGTAGCGTAAATTATTTTAAATTAATTATACAAAAAATTGTGTTCAAGCAAATATTATTTCCGGACAAAAAATTATAAGCCAAAACATTTAAGCCAAAACATTTAAGCCAAAACATTTTCAAAAAAATGCCCTGTATATATTATTCCATGACAAAAATCAGTAGCTCCATATTGAAAAATGCCTGATTGCTTGTCGACCCGCTTTCGAAAAACAAAAAATAAGGTGCCGGATTTACCGGCTGGTTCACCCTTCAGTTTGTAAGTGACTGTATAGGAGCCGGGATTCTTCCCCCCCGTTTTACGAAAACTTCGGAACTGAAATCACTTACCGGCATAATAGGAGCATTTCCAAGCAGGCCGCCGAATTCTACGGAATCTCCAACCCCTTTTCCAGGAGCCGGGATAACTCTGACTGCCGTTGTTTTTCTATTTATGACTCCTATGGCCATCTCGTCAGCGATAATAGCCGAAAGGGTGGAAGCAGGAGTATCACCAGGAACTGCGATCATATCAAGGCCGACCGAGCAGACGCTGGTCATGGCTTCAAGCTTTTCCAGGCTGAGGGCTCCGGCCCTTACGGCTTCGATCATGCCCGCATCCTCACTGACAGGGATAAAAGCCCCACTCAGGCCTCCTACTGAGGAGGAAGCCATTGCTCCGCCTTTTTTTACGGCATCATTCAGCAGGGCAAGGGCTGCAGTCGTTCCGTGAGCCCCACAGCGTTCAAGTCCCATTGCTTCAAGAATCGCAGCAACGCTGTCCCCAATTGCAGGCGTCGGAGCCAGGGAAAGGTCAAGAATCCCGAATTCGACTCCAAGCCTTCGAGAAACCTCCCGACCTACCATTTCTCCCATGCGGGTTATTTTAAAGGCTGTCTTTTTGATTGTCTCCGAAATTTCTGTAAGATTCGGTTTTTCAAGCTCGCGGATTGCAGCATTCACAACGCCAGGCCCACTGACCCCAACGTTGATAACGCATTCAGGTTCACCGATTCCGTGAAAGGCTCCTGCCATAAAGGGATTGTCTTCAGGGGCATTTGCAAAGACCACAAGCTTGGCACAGCCTATCCCATCCTTATCCGCAGTCAAATCCGCAGTCTTTTTAATGATGCTGCCCATCAGGCCAACTGCATCCATATTGATCCCGGTTTTTGTAGTGGCAACATTTACCGACGAGCAGACCTTTTCCGTGCTTTTAAGAGCTTCAGGAATGGAATTGATAAGCTTTAGATCCCCAACGGTTGCGCCTTTGTGGACAAGGGCACTGAAACCTCCTATAAAGTCTACCTGTGCGTCTTTTGCAGCTTCGTCCATGGTTTTTGCAATGGAAACAAAATCAGGAGACCTGCAACTTTCGGCTGCCACAGCTATTGGAGTTACTGAGATTCGCTTATTGATTATTGGAATTCCATAGAGGCTCTGGATTTCATTCGTTGTACACACAAGTTCTTTTGCACGGGTGGTTATCTTTTCGTAGATATTCTCATTGAAAACCTCAATATCAGGATGGCTGCAGTCCCTCAGGCTGATACCCATTGTTACGGTTCTGATGTCGAGATGTTCCATCCTGACCATCTGGATTGTTTCCAGAATTTCTTTTGGGTTTATATACATGAAAAATTACCTCTCATTCCAGACAGATTAATTTTCCAGATCATTTTCCAGATCATTTTCAGATAGTCTCCAGATCAGATCCTGTGCATGAAACGGAATGCGTCTTCGTGCTGTACCTTGACCTCAACTCCGAGGCTCTTTCCCTCGGCACTCATAGCCTCCTGGAAAGCTGCAAGGTCGAAATTCTCCTGTGGAGCTTCTGCAAGCATAATCATGGTAAATATATCCTGCATGATAGTCTGAGTAATGTCAACAATATTTACATTGAAACTTGCCATCACAGTAGTGATCCTGGCAACAATTCCTACCCGGTCGCTGCCTATAACCGTAATTATGAAACGACTTGATGCCATTTTATGTCTCCTGCTGCTCGGACCTTTTTTCCTGCAGGCCGATGCTTAAACGTTATAAACTGAGAGATTTTGCTCAGATTGAAGACCTGATTGCTAATAAAGTAAACTATTGTTTTAAGTAAGCCGTTCTAACAGGCTATTATTGTTTTAAGTAAGCCGTTCTAACAGGCTATTATTGTTTTAAGTAAGCCGTTCTAACAGGCTATTATTGTTTTAAGTAAGCTGTTCTAACAGGCTATTATTGTTTTAAGTAAGCTGCTCTAACAGGCTATTAATGAGGTAAACCATGTATCTGAACTGCTTTAAAGTAAACTGTCCTTAAAGTATGTCATCCATAAAGCCGATTGTTCTTAAATAAAACCGTTCCTGAATGAAAATGTCCTTAAAAGAAGCTATTCTTAAAGTTAGAGACTCTGAGAGAAAATTTAAAATGGATAAATCTAAAAATCTCGACCTCGAAAAAGCAATTCATATTAAAACACAACTGCAAACCTTAATAACCCAGTTTAAGCCACAATTTCAGGTACTCTCCTCAAAACATAACTCAACAATCTTTTCAGCAATTTCCTGAATATTTTCTCTCCCTTTGAGCTTTATTGAAAAATCAGCATATTTCTGATAAAAGACCTTCCTTTCTTCAAAAAGCTCTTTCAGGCTCCTGTCCCTGAGTCCTACAATACCTCTTTTTCTTGCATTGGGAAGCCTTCTGGCAATGCTTCTAAAAGCAGCGTCCAGGAAGATTATTTTTGAGATTTTTTTTAAATGAGTCATGGCTTTTTCTGAATAGATTACACTCCCGCCAGGAGAAATAACGCTCCTGTCCACCTGCCCAAGCTTTAGAATGGCTTCTTCTTCAAATCTGATAAAAGCCGAATCTCCCTCTTTATCAATTAGATTCTGGAGGGGCATTCCGGTGCTTTCCCTTATCAGGTGATCCACATCGATAAAAGTATAGCCAAGGCGCTTCGCAAGAGCTCTCCCGATAGTACTTTTCCCCGCTCCGGCCATGCCAATTAATGTGATATTCATTGCCACACTCCTCCACACTTTGAAAATCAAGGATTCCGCTACCTAAAGCTTCACAGCACAAGGGCTATTGAACCTTAAATTATTCGAACAAAATATACTCTCCAGCTATATAAAACGTACAATGTTTCCATTTACCTGAAAATGGTCAAAAGTATCCAGAAGAAATCGAACAAAAATGAGAGAATTTTTGAAACTTTGAACGAGAACGATAAAAGAAAATACGCATGTATAGAAGCAATAAATTAGGGCATGGTGGACAAGAGTGCATAAGGAATCAAAGGGTATGAATATAGCACCATGTGTTGTAAAGTAATTTTTGAAGAAACATGGTTTTATAGAGAAAAAATGAAAAAAGCTGTTACAACAACCTGTCTCAAAACTGCATTTGAGTCTACAAGACAGTACCTGTTAGCAGCTCACCCTGCTTTGAGGTTATGCGGTGAACCTTTGAAGATCAGGCAAAAGATAGGCTACCCAGTTCAGTTCCGTTGCTGGATCTATTTCAATCTAATACTTCCTTGCCTGGCATCGGGATGCACCACCCCAACTTTGATTGCCAGTTGTTGTCAAACAGTCTATTCAGGGTGGGAAGGAAGTTGTCAGTAAAAAATATCCCGGCAGGGAAAACTGCCGGATTGGTAGTTCACTTCTCTATATTCTTCCATATTATTCTTCCCTATCTTCTTCTCTATCTTTTTCTCTATCTTCTTCTCTATATTTTTCTATATTTTTCCCTCTATCTTTTTATATTCTTCCATATCTTCTTCCCGATATTCTTCTATATTCTTATTTTTCCAGAACTATGCGATTCTCAGATCCGGGGGCCAGAGGAGAAAAGGTCTCCAGGTAATTGACAAATGCATCTAAGTCTGGAGATCCTACCATCCTATCGGTCCCTTCTTTCATTACAGAGAAATTATCTCCTCCGTCAGCCAGGAATCCATTCATTGTTACGCGGTAAGTACTGCTCGGATCGATAGAAGTTCCATTGATTTTTATACTGGATATATCGACCTTTTCGCCTATGGGGGCGCTTTCGTTCCAGGTATAACTAAAGCCTTTTGAGACCTGCAATATTCGCTTACTGCCAGGGGATGGGTTGTCAAACTGCTGTTCCAGCAAGGCGTCGATCTGAGTGCCGTTTAATGTCATTGTGACCAGGTCGTTTCCAAAAGGCTGGACACTGAAGGCTTCTCCATAAGTAACCTGGCCGGGAAGTTCCTCACCGCTAATTTGGTCATATACCAGGTCTGTACGAATACCGCCTGGGTTCGTGAAAGCTATAACAGCACCGCCATTGCTTGAGTTAGAAGTAGCATATAACTGAGCATCGGCTATGACGTCGCCCAGAGCAGATTCACCTGAATCACTGGCTGTACTTGTAATATTCTCTGTGATGTTACAGATCACCCGATCCGCAAGGGGTGCAACCTGAGATTCATATTCCTCTATCAGCTCGCTTATTTCGGAGTCTTCAGGAACGTCTCTGGAAACTATGACATTTCTGGACCTTTCCTCGATCACATCACAGGTCTCGTTGCTTATCACCAGATCGATATCCGTGAGTAAATTACCTGCTGAACCGGCTTCTGTCACCAGACGGCCGTCAATAACGGCATTGTAAGCTTGATGGGTATGGCCAGTGATGAAAACATCTACTTCATCGTCGGTGGCATTGATGACATCTAAAATCGGGCCGCTCATGTTCAGGCTCTCGTTATATAGTCCATCCTGGGAACCGCCATCATGGATGATCACCACTATGGTTTTTACTCCCATACTCTTCAGCTTTTTGACCTGTTCATTAATGGTCGTGGCTTCGTCCAGGAACCTGAGCCCTTTCACTTTGGAGGCAGTCACTATGTATGGCGTGTCTTTTAGGGCAATTCCAATGAACCCTATTGGAACTCCCTGGACGTAGGTAATGTTATAGGCAGGGAATATTGTGGCGTTGGTGCTCTCATTGACTATATTTGCAGCCAGAAACTGGAAATGTGCTCCTTCAAAGGAGGAGTTACTCAAGTTGCCATCTGTCGGCTGGTAGCTGTCATTCTGAATGCGCATGAGCTCGTCCAGCCCCTCGTCCAGATCATGGTTGCCTACGGCTGAAAAGTCGAGCCCCATCATATTGAGAGCTTTTATTGTCGGTTCATCCTGGAACAGGGCTGAGAAAAGCGGGCTGGCACCCATAGAATCGCCTGCTGATACCACAAATGTATTGGGGTTCTCAGAGCTGAGGTCCTTTATGTGAGTGGCCAGATACTCCATGCCTCCGGAATCAACGCATATGGGAGCTTCGGTCTCATTATAACCCGTAACCACTTTGCCGGTGGACGGCTCAAGCTGACCGTGAAGGTCATTAATGGCCAGGATCTGGACTTTTAGTGTATCTTCTGACGTATTTTCCTGCGTATCCTCTAATGTACCCTTTTCAGGCCCTGAAGCCTCCAGGCAGCCAAGTGAGGCTAGAGAGACAAGTATCACCAGGCATAAACAAAAGGCAAGGTGCCTATTGGGCTTATTTGTCAAACAATTATACTTTTTTAACAATGTCTATCCCTCTTTAAGCGTTAAAATTTGAGTCTAAAAACCGGTTCTTATATTTCCTTGCTACAGCTTTTATATAATTAGGACTTGAGTGACTGAACCGCTTAACTACAATTTCATAATTTTTAATTTTTACCAAAAGTGTCGAGTTCTGAAAGTACAAATTTTTAGATATCTTAGTATTTTAAAATATTTATATGTTAAATTGTTTATATGTTAAATTATTTGTATATTCATCCGTTTATATATTAACTCGTTTATATATTAACTCGTTTATATGTTAAAGTTTTATATTTTAAATCGTTTATATGTTAAAGTTTTATATTTTAAATCGTTTATATGTTAAAGTTTTATATTTTAAATCGTTTATATGTTAAAGTTTTATATTTTAAATCGTTTATATGTTAAAGTTTTATATTTTAAATCGTTTATATATTATACTGTTTATATGTTGTGATGTTTAAATTTTCAATAAATTTTCTCCATTTTTGGATTTCTGTAAAAAAAGCAATTCACTGGGGGAAAGTAATTTAGAGGGTATTTTGTAAAAGGACTTTCCTAAAGGTTGCTATAATCAATTTCCAGATATCTTAAAAGATTCAAGAGCCAAACCTGAAAGTTAGAAAAGCAGCATTTTATGGAAAATGATGGCTATCCTGGCGAGTTTCTAAAAAAATTAAATAATTAAATTTAATGTATTTCTGAATCTTCTTCATCCCGTACACCTTATTCCGGGATGAGTTGAAGATTCCTTTCTGTTTTCAATTTAAGAGCCTGTTTTTGTTGTTAAAATTTGTTTTGTCCAAATTCTTTTATTAACCAGTGTAAAGCCAAAATAACTATTATTCCCATCCCCAGAATTTCAGGAACGGAAGAAAACGAGATGTGAAATGTAAACGACTTTTCAAACAGTTTTGTTAAGTATTCAATCCCATTGAAATCCGTCTGACTTTTTGGGAAATTCCATCCCAGGAGTGGCCAGAGTAGAGTTTTAGGAGTTGCCCACATCTGATCTTCCATAAGGTGGAAGAAAGAACCTGAAGCAAGGCTAAGAACCTTGATATCTTTTTTCTTTTCATATAGATACAAAGCCATCAGGAATAATGAAAGAACGAATAATAGAGTATGACTTATAATGCGTCCGTTTTCAAAGGTAGAAGCAAAGATAACCATTCCTAAAGGTTTGTCTATTAAGTCGGGCAAGAGAGCTCCAATGGCTAAGTACCTTGGATCTATAATAGTCTTTAGCCGAGGTATGAAAAACCCAAGTCCGAAAAATATTCCCAATGTAACCCCAATATGTCCAAAAAGAAGCATCGAAATTAACAAGACTTCAGTTATATATAAATATAGTCAACGATTTTGAAAATTTTCAAAAAGTTATATGTTTTATATATGGATGTCTTTTTATTGTAAACGTTAATCATTTAAAGAACTCATACATTGTATTTAAAAAAAGTGTGAATATTTGGAGACTTAACTTACTATTTTTTCTATAATTTTCAAATAATTCATAAGTTTAATGATATTCTTATAAAAATGGAAGACAAGAGCTTAAATCATACAGTCCTGATCTAGCATGATGGGGACGGTATATATTGCAAAAATTCCTAACATACAGAGTGTTACACTCAGAAAACAAGGTGTCTTCTTCAAGTTGAGTGGAAAGCTCTTAATTTCTACTCAACTTGAAGAGGATACCTTCTCTCTACTTATACATAGATCTACTAAAATATTTTAAAGAAACTATTTTCTCTTTTCTGCTCCCGTAAAGACGCTACTCTCCAGTCCCGGACAATAAGCAATCAAAAAACGAAAAAGCCAACTTTTCATCGATGTCCCTTCAACTTTCCATAGATGTCCCTTCAATTTTCATAATTCTTTCTGCTATCATTTTTTTGAATAACTCCCTGGCTACTCAAACATGTATTTTTGAAATTTTCTCAAATTTGTGGCTCTTTACTTTAACTTAGAATTTTTAGCTTATCCACACGCTGTCTGCGCGGCTTTTCCGCGTATGCAAAGAAAGAAAAGCAAATAATCTCTTATTTGTGCACTTTTTGCTGCAACTCCATCGAGAAAAAAACACAATGTTTAAGCCATCCTTAACTTATTCTTTTATTATGTCGGAGAGTTTGAGAGATTCAGCAGGCAGACATTTTCAAAAGACATTATCTTTAATGCAAGAAGGGAACTTAGAAGAAGCTTTAAAAGAAGTTAAACAAGCCGAAGAAACCGCAAAGCTTCTCTTAAAAGATCCCAAAAACGAATTTTTTCAGTCAAACCTCCAGAAGAGCTTTGACGATGTTTTCACTTTCGGGTATAACTTACATAATATAGGACGTTTCTCTCAAGCGCAAAATTTCTACGAATTGTCTCTCTTAATTTCTCAAACCCTCCTCGCAACCGACCCCGCCAACGTCTCTTACCAATCTTACGTAGGAACTACACTCAACAATTTAGGAACCTTGCTTAAAAATATGGGGCGCATTGAAGAGGCTAAACAACGGTACGAAAACGCCCTCGAAATGAGGCAAACCCTCCTCGCAACCGACCCCGCCAACGTCTCTTACCAATCAGATGTAGCAATGACACTCAACAATTTAGGAAACTTGCTTAAAAATATGGGGCGCATTGAAGAGGCTAAACAACGGTACGAAAACGCCCTTGAAATGAGGCAAACCCTCCTCGCAACCGACCCCGCCAACGTCTCTTACCAATCATCTGTAGCAATGATACTCAACAATTTAGGAACCTTGCTTAAAAATATGGGGCGCATTGAAGAGGCTAAACAACGGTACGAAAACGCCCTTGAAATGAGGCAAACCCTCCTCGCAACCGACCCCGCCAACGTCTCTTACCAATCTTACGTAGGAGGGACACTCAACAATTTAGGAAACTTGCTTAAAAATATGGGGCGCATTGAAGAGGCTAAACAACGGTACGAAAACGCCCTCGAAATCTATGAAACCCTCCTCGCAACCGACCCCGCCAACGTCTCTTACCAATCTTACGTAGGAGGGACACTCAACAATTTAGGAACCTTGCTTTCTGATATGGGGCGCATTGAAGAGGCTAAACAACGGTACGAAAACGCCCTTGAAATGAGGCAAACCCTCCTCGCAACCGACCCCGCCAACGTCTCTTACCAATCATCTGTAGCAATGATACTCAACAATTTAGGAACCTTGCTTTCTGATATGGGGCGCATTGAAGAGGCTAAACAACGGTACGAAAACGCCCTCGAAATCTATGAAACCCTCCTCGCAACCGACCCCGCCAACGTCTCTTACCAATCTTACGTAGGAGGGACACTCAACAATTTAGGAACCTTGCTTAGAAGTATGGGGCGCATTGAAGAGGCTAAACAAAGGTACGAAAACGCCCTTGGAATCTACACCGAACCTATGCAATACCTGACGATAGGTAGAAAGTCCCATTCGATAATGAAGCTTATTGAGTTAAATACAGAACAGGCAAAATCTGAAACCAATTCTCACCGCCAGATTAAGTATCTGGAAGAAGCTTACCAACTCTGCAAAAAGAATAAGGAATTCTTTAGCAAATATGGGCTGAAGCATGAAAAGAAGCTGGTCATGGAAGCTGGGCTCAGTGCTTATGTAGATTATGTTATAAAGGATATTAGAGAGGAAAAAGACTCGGAAAAAAGGGCAGAAGGATACGAAAAGGCGATTAAGGCAATTGAAAAGTTGGGGAAAATTGAGGATGACGAAGAAGTTGAAAAAATTGCTTCTTCTACTGTTTGTTATCTTGAAGGAAGAAAACTGGTTAATGAAGCTCTTGGATCTGAGCAACCGGATCTGGAGTTGATCAAACAGGCTACAAATCAGTTCAAGGACGCGAAGGAAACTTACAAAAAGGCAAATGTTTGTTACTGCATTTATATTGGGTTGCTTAAAATTCTGGAAAATGTAGAGCTTTTTGAAGAGGAAAATGGCTCTAAAGCTAAAGAAATGATTAATCAAGTAATAGAAATCCTTCCTGAAAATATTGATCCAGGAATAAACAGTGCATTTGAAGAAATTGCAAAAATATTCGATGAAAAGGATGTCAAGAGCCGCAAAAAGCATCTTGAAGAGTTTGATGGAAAAATAAGAGCTATTGAATACAAAGCGCTTGAAAATCTTTTTGGACATGTTCAAAAGAAGCTCAAAGATTACATCGAGGAGCCTTTCAGCCCAAACGTGATATATGAAAACTGGAAGCTGAAGGTTATATTTGACGATCCAACTAAAATTAAAGGAAAACTGAATATCAAAGTGGGTAACAAAATTCTGATGAGCAGAAACCTGGTTCCCGAAGAAGTCAAAAACAACTTGGTTGAAATAGACTACCTCAAGATCGGCTATTTCCCGCAGGACATGGATGAAATATATTTCACAACATCAGGGCAGAAAAAACCGGTTATAAGGCCGATTGACTATTTTGAAAGTGTAGGACGAGATAACAAAACCAGAATATTCCAATGTGACTGCTCAAATGGTGTCTGCGTTGATAGGGATTTGAAAATTGCAGCTGTTCAATTGAAGTATCATGCTTACGGTGAAAACTCTGTTGTTAAAATCACAGCTGATAATGCTTATCATCGTAAAGTTATGTCAATTCTGGATGCTGTGAAGAATGAAGCAGATATTGTGGTTTTTCCCGAGTTTTCCATACCTTTTGATTTCCTCAAAAGAATACAGGAATTCGCTGACGAAAACGAAATTATTGTCGTTGCAGGCAGCCATTATGTGACCGAAGGACAGCTTGGAGATTACGGAGAATTATTCTGTAGGGAATTTGGAGAAGAAGACTTGAGGAAAAATATCTCTCCTGTTGTACTTCCTTCTTCAAAGATCGTTCACAACGAAAAATTGCTTGGCGCACGGGAAGAGCGTGAACTCTATTTCAGTGAAGGGATGAAAGCTGGAAAAGTCAATCATATTTTCAAACTTCGGGATGATCTCCGCCTTGGATTAATGATCTGTTATGAATACCTGAATTCTGATTTAAGGAATCGCCTGATTTCTGCTTGCAACGTGATTCTCGTACCTCAGACGAACCCAAAACCAGAAAGGTTCTATGAAATAGCAAAAGCTGACATAAATAATCCTCTCTGCTCCGGCAATAAAGCATTCATAATGGCAAATGGAATCTTTACTCTTGAAGACGACAAAAAAATCCTTGGAGGTTCTACAGGAATTGTTTCAACACTTGACAAATATTCATATGAAAAGCAGGATGAAGGGATTATAAAACCAGTTGACAAAGTAATGGAACAGTTTGTCTTGCTTGCTTCAATAAACACAGATTTTAGTCCTTCAAGAGATACACAATCAGGGCAAGTCCCTTTAAAAACGAAAATTATTCACATCTTCGAGGAAAATGAAATTCTCAGCAATTCAGAGAATGAAGGAATAAGATTCATTCAATTGCTTGAGACGATAGAAAACTGTAAGGGCAAGGAAAAATTAAAAGAAATTCTCACGGATGAAGAAAATAAAGCGACAATAAATGTATTTTCGCCGCTCATGCACAAACATATTCAGGATTTAAAAGAGCTTACTTTAGAGGAAATGCAGAAAAAGTGCTGTTCAATTTTGATCCCTGCAAAATAAATTAGTTTCATAATAAACAAGTTGAGAGGGTAAAAATCACTTAAATGTCCACTTAAATGTCTGGAAATGGAAAAAAAGTTAAAACTACTTCTTCTTTTTGGATTTCATCTTGTACAGGCCGCTCTCCTTCGTCGAGCGTGAAAATGCAGTCTACCGATGTTTTTTATCATTCTTTTTTAGGAATAAGTTTCTGACTTGACGAGTTTACTCACTCTTGTTTTAGAGAAAATGATCATTCTGGACTGAAAGTATTGAAGGCAAACATATTAAAAATTGAAGATAAGAACACTATACAATTCAATATCGATGAATGCAATCTACTAAGTCTAAATTCAAAAAACCGGTTGTTTATCGCGGAATACTTTCACTACACTATATTACTCTATTAATAAAAAGTCTGCATTCTGCTGTATGTATCGAAAAACGGGGTAGCATGAACCCGAAAATTGTCATATATATGAGGAGTGAAATCAACTTCATGTAATTATCACTACTTATTTATAATAATACATGGAATTATCTGCCTGAAAAAAACTGCTTGATAAGTAAATATAAACTTCAGGTTTTTCAAAAAAGTTTCTTAAAATTCATAAATTCATATTATTTCTGGATTTTTAGATATCTAACTTAAAAATCCAGGCTTTGCTCTAATAAAATCTGAAATTTACTCTGATGTAAAAATCCGGAATTTACTATGATGTAAAAATCCGGAATTTACTCTAATGTAAGAATCCAGAATTTACTCTAACCTTAAATTTTCACCTAACCGATTCAACTGGACAAAAACCCGAGAGAAGGAAAATGAAAAATATTATTATTAAAGGGGCACGGGAACACAACCTGAAAAACATCACGTTGGAACTCCCGCGGGATAAATTAATTGTTATTACAGGGGTATCAGGCTCAGGAAAATCCACCCTGGCTTTTGACACGGTTTATGCCGAAGGGCAGCGGCGCTATGTGGAGTCACTCTCGGCTTATGCGCGGCAGTTCCTCGGGCTTATGAACAAGCCGGATGTGGACAGCATCGAAGGCTTATCTCCGGCAATATCCATTGAACAGAAAACGACCTCGAAAAACCCCCGAAGTACGGTAGGGACAGTCACTGAAATTTACGATTACTTGAGGCTGCTTTTTGCAAGAGTCGGTACACCTCACTGCCCGACCCACAACATAAAAATTGAGGCCCAGTCGCCTGAAAAAATTGCGGACAACCTTCGCAAGGAATGTGAGGGCATGGTTACCATTCTTGCGCCTATAGTCCGCCAGAAAAAAGGGACATACCAGCAGCTCTTCAGAGAACTGAACAGTGAAGGCTTTGCGCGGATGAGGGTAAACGGCGAGATTCACAGGACTGACGACGAGATTACCCTTGACCGATACAAAAAACATGATATTGAAGTCGTGGTTGACCGGCTGGACCCTTCAGAAGACCGCTCAAGGCTTGTCGAAGCCTGCGAAATCGCCCTCAAGAAAGCCGAAGGACTCTTAATTGCAGTTGATTCTGAAGGAAAAGACCACCTTTATTCCTCGAATATGGCCTGTCCGGTCTGCGGCATGGCTTTTGAAGAACTCCAGCCCAGGATGTTTTCTTTCAACAGTCCTTTCGGGGCCTGTGAAGCCTGCAATGGGCTAGGGTTTAAGATGGAGTTTGACCCTGACCTCATTATTCCGAATAAAACTCTCTGTATTGCAGACGGTGCGGTTGCCATATACAGAAATTTCCTGGATGGTTACCGAAGTCAGTATCTGACAGCCGTGGCAAAACACTTTGGTTTTGACATATTTACTCCTATTGAAGATCTCACAGATGAACAGTATAATGTTCTCATGTACGGTTCGGACGAGCTCATGCAGTTCAGCATGAGCATGAAAAATGGGGATGCCTACTGGTCTCACAAAGGCACCTGGGAAGGGCTGCTCCCACAGGCAGAGAGGCTTTACAGACAGACAAAATCCGAGTACCGTCGGAAGGAACTTGAGAAATTCATGCAGGTTAAGCCCTGCCCAAAATGTGAAGGCAAGCGACTGAAGGAAAAAGTGCTTGCAGTGAAATTCGGCGGGAAATCTATTGTAGATATAGCCAACCTCTCGATCCTGGAGTGCATCAGGTTTTTTGAAAACGTGGAGCTCTCGGAAAAGGAAAAAGAAATCGCAAAGCAAGTCTTAAAGGAAATCCGTTCCAGACTCGGTTTTTTAGAGCATGTGGGGCTTGGCTATCTTACCCTTTCGCGAGGTGCAGGCACTCTCTCAGGCGGAGAAGCACAGCGAATCCGGCTGGCTACTCAGATTGGCTCAAACCTCATGGGCGTGCTCTATGTGCTCGACGAGCCTTCAATAGGGTTGCATCAGAGAGATAACGAGCGACTAATCCAGACCCTCCAGACCTTGCGGGATCTGGGAAATACTCTGATAGTCGTGGAACATGATGAAGATACTATCCGGGCTGCGGACTATGTGTTTGATATCGGGCCAGGTGCAGGCGTTCATGGAGGTTATGTAGTAGCCGAAGGCACACCTGAAGAAATTGAACAGAACTCGGAATCTCTGACAGGCCAGTACCTCTCAGGAGAAAAACAGATAAAACCGCCTGCTCTTCGCCGGCACAGCGATGCATTCATCAGGCTTAAAGGATGCAGGGCAAACAACCTCAAGGACATAGATGTAAATATTCCAATAGGGGTCCTGACCGTGGTTACAGGTGTTTCTGGCTCCGGAAAGTCTACGTTAATTTACGATACCCTGTACAAGGCCTTGACGAAGAAGATTAATAAATCAAATGTAACGCCGGGAGACTATGAAGAGCTGGTTTTTGATTCCGAGATCGATAAGGTAATCGTTATTGATCAGAGCCCTATTGGCAGGACTCCTCGCTCAAACCCTGCCACCTATATCAAGGTCTTTGATACCATAAGACAGACCTTTGCTGAAACCAAGGAAGCAAAAATCCGGGGTTATAAAAGTGGGCGTTTTTCTTTCAACGTAAAAGGAGGACGCTGTGAAGCCTGCCAGGGAGACGGGCTGATAAAAATCGAAATGAACTTCCTGCCCGATGTATATATAGAATGTGAGGAATGCAAGGGTACACGCTACAACCAGGAAACTCTCGAAGTAAAGTACAGGGGCAAGTCGATTGCAGAAGTCCTTGATATGACTGTCGAAGAGGCTGCCGAACACTTCGCAAACATCCCTGCAATCAAACGCAAACTCGATACTTTAATAAGAGTTGGACTGGGCTACATCAAACTCGGCCAGAGCTCAACAACGCTTTCTGGAGGGGAAGCCCAGAGGATCAAGCTGACAAAAGAACTCTCTAAAATGTGTACCGGAAAAACGATTTACCTACTTGATGAACCTACAACCGGTCTTCACTTCCATGACGTCAAAAAACTCATTACAGTTCTCAACAGGCTTGTGGAAAAAGGAAACACAGTAGTTGTAATAGAGCATAACCTGGATGTAATCAAATCAGCAGACTATATAATCGACCTGGGTCCCGAAGGCGGGAACGCAGGCGGAGAAATTGTTGCCGAAGGAACCCCGGAAGAAGTGTCCACAGTTCAGGGAAGCTATACTGCACGCTTCCTTGCTCCTAAACTTTCACAGTCTTATCTCGATATCTCGGGAGAAGATTCTTATGAGGCCGTTTTTGAAGAAGGCGAAGAGTTTGAGGCCGTTTTCGAAGAGGGTGGAGAGTTTGAGGTTGATTGTGAAGATCTTAATGACGATCAGAATGAGGAAGATTCCGAAGACTTTGAAGAAGGCTTGGAGGAAGATTCCAAAGGCTCCAGAGGTTTTAAGCACAGTAAACATAAGGACAATAACACGTTTCAGGATCAGTTGATCTAAACTGGTTTAAAGTTGATCTAAACTGGTTTAAAGTTGATCTGGGTAATTTAAGCTGATTTAAGCTCTCTGCAAAGATTTCATAACTTGAATAAGAGGTTTAAAATGATTGACCTGGAAGCTCTTCCTCACCTGCCTGGCTGTTATCTTTTCAAGAACGAAGAAGGGACTGTGATTTACGTAGGCAAGGCAAAGGACCTTAAAAAGCGGGTGAGCAGCTATTTCCAGAAACGAGACCACGACCCAAAAACCGCGAGCCTTATAGAGGCTGTAATGAGCCTTGATTTTATTGTCACGAACACTGAAGTAGAGGCTTTTCTTCTGGAAAACACCCTGATCAAAAAACACTGGCCAAGGTATAATATTGCTCTTAAGGACTCAAAACGGTATGCCTGCATTCATTTAACTGATGAAAAGTTTCCAAGGATCAGGCTTGCCCGGAAAAGGGCTGATAGTGGAAGTTTTTTTGGGCCCTTTGTCTCGGCGAAGGAAAGAGATTATATTTTTGAGGTTGTAAGAAAGACCTTCCAGCTCAGAACCTGCAAACAGATGCCTAAACGGGCCTGCCTCAGATACCATATAGCGGCATGTAGCGGGCCCTGCATAGGTGCAATTTCTGCGGAAGACTATGCCGAGAAAGTAAAGAAAGCTGCTTCTGTTCTTAAAGGCAATATCAAAGAGCTCATAGAATCCATGGAAACAGAAATGAGGGAATTGGCATCGAAGCAGCAATTCGAGCAAGCCATAGCTCTCAGGGATGAGATTGCAGCCCTTGAGTACCTTCACGAAAAACAAAACATGGAGAGGCAGAAAAAGCACAACGAGGATATCCTGAACTATATTGTCAGGGATGATACTGTTTATCTCATGCTTTTCAAGGTCTACAAAGGTACGCTTGAGGACAAGCAGGACTTTGTTTTTGCCTTCGGGGAAAATTTCCTGGAAGAATTCCTGGTGCAGTATTATTCCGAGAACGAGCCGCCTGAAGAACTGATCCTGCCCGAACCTCTAGAAGAGTCGCTTGTCGATTTCTTCTCTCATGTAAAAGGAACAAAAGTGAAAGTTACGGTTCCGAAGCAGGGAGAGAAAAAGGAACTTCTCGACCTTGCCCTGAAAAACGTTGAGATCGGTTTCTTTGGAGACCGGAAAAAGCTCGAAGCCTTGCAAAGTAAGTTATCCCTTCCGAAACTTCCGAATGTCATAGAATGTTTTGACATCTCCCATCTTTCAGGCACGGCTACTGTCGGTTCAATGGTCCAGTTCCGTGGGGGCAGGCCTGATAAACACAATTATCGCCGCTTCAAGATCGAGAGTGTTGAAGGAATTGATGATTTCGCTTCCATTGCCGAGGTTGTACGAAGGCGTTATTCCCGCTTGCTTGAGGACAAGCATGACCTGCCTGATCTTATTATTATAGATGGGGGAAAAGGACAGCTTTCTTCAGCTTTTCAGGAACTTAGAACGCTCAAAATCAGGGTTCCTCTTATCTCGATAGCCAAGCGGGAAGAAGAAATCTATGTGCCCGGAATCAAGTCTCCTCTTCCCATCAAAAAAGACGAGAAAGCCTCTCTTTTTGTCCAGGAGATCCGGGACGAAGCCCACAGGTTTGCAATTACCTACAACCGCTTGCTGAGGCAAAAATCTATGATTCCTAAAAATGATTGATTCCTAAAAATGATTGATTCCTAAAAATGATTGATTCCTAAAAATGATTGATTCCTAAAAATGATTGATTCCTAAAAATGATTGATTCCTAAAAATCATTAATTAGTTACTGCTACTGTTGGTATATATGTCCGTCATTTAAATCTCCGGAATTTTAAGGTTTTGGTTCTATGAAATCTTCTGATAAGACATCCCAAGCTGTATCTAATAAAATATCCGAAACACTACGAGATGCCCGATATTGGGACAGCCCGCAGTTCCAGCTGGTTTCCGATTTTGAGCCGAAGGGTTCCCAGCCGCAGGCAATCGAAAAACTTGTGGAGGGGCTGAAAGAAGGAGAGCGATACCAGACCCTGCTTGGGGTAACAGGGTCAGGGAAGACCTATACCATTGCAAACGTTATAAACCAGGTCAGGAAACCGACCATCGTTATTGCTCACAATAAAACCCTTGCCGCCCAGCTTTATAATGAGTTCAGGGAGTTCTTCCCTGAGAACCGGGTGGAGTATTTTGTTTCCTATTACGACTATTATCAGCCTGAGTCCTATCTTCCTGCCAGAGACCAGTATATTGAAAAGGATGCTCAGATTAACCCGAAGATCGAGCAAATGCGGCTTGCTGCTACTGCTTCCCTGATGTCACGCCAGGATGTTATTGTAGTGGCATCCGTATCCTGTATCTACGGGCTTGGCAATCCTGAAAATTTCCAGAAAATGGGGTTTGAATTAAAGGTTGGAGATAAGGTTCCTAGAAAAGAAATCCTGCAAAAGCTCGTTGAAATCCAGTTCGAGCGAAACGACCTTGAACTTATGCCAGGGCGCTTCAGGGTAAAAGGAGATACCATTGATATTATTCCCGGATACTTTGACAATATTATCCGGATTGAGCTCTTCGGAGATGAGGTCGACCGGATTTCCGAAGTGGACAAGCAGACCGGTCAGCGAACGGAAGAAATGGACTATTTCTTTGTTTATCCTGCAAGGCACTATGTAATTCCTGAGGAAGAGCAGAAAAGTGCAATTCAGTCCATCCTCGAAGAGCTTGAAGAACATCTTCCTGAGCTTGGTCTTCTTGAGTCGCACAGGTTGAAGCAGCGCACGATTTATGATATGGACATGATTCAGGAAACCGGCAGTTGCAAGGGTATTGAAAACTACTCAAGACATTTTGACCACAGACAACCGGGAGAACAGCCTTTCTGCCTGCTTGACTATTTCCCTGAGGATTTCCTGATGGTCATCGATGAGAGTCACCAGACCATCCCTCAGCTTCACGGGATGTACAACGGAGACCGCTCAAGGAAGAAGAACCTTGTTGACTATGGGTTCAGGCTTCCGAGTGCCTACGATAACAGGCCTCTGAAGTTCGATGAATTTGAGGAGTACATGAAAAACGTCATCTTTGTTTCGGCGACTCCTTCAGACTATGAGCATGAGCATTCAGCTCAGATCGTGGAGCAGATTATCCGTCCTACAGGACTTCTCGACCCTGAAGTGGAAATTCGTCCTCTTGAAGGTCAGGTAAGGGACGTTATGCAGGAAGTACGGAAGATTGTGGAAAGGGGAGACCGTGCTCTTGTAACTACCCTGACAAAGAAGCTTGCAGAAGAACTGACTGAGTACCTTGCCAGGAATGAAATCAAAGCCCGTTACCTGCACTCGGACATTAAAACGATGGAAAGAACTGAGATTATCCGCGAGCTCCGCCTTGGCAAATTCGATGTCCTTGTCGGGATCAACCTGCTCAGGGAGGGACTTGATATTCCGGAAGTGGGTTTCATTGGCATCCTGGATGCGGACAAGGAAGGTTTCCTGAGAAACTCAAAAAGCCTGATCCAGATCATAGGCCGCGCAGCCCGGAACGCCAGCTCGAAGGTTGTCCTGTACGCCGACAATATGACGGATTCTATCAAAAGTGCCGTTACAGAGACAGAACGCCGCCGCTCCATGCAGATTGCCTATAATAAGGAACACGGCATCGTCCCGGAAACTATCAGGAAACCCATCCGGGAAAAGGTCGTGGATATCACTGACACCAAACACATCCCGAAAACCGATATTCCCAATATGATTATCGAACTGGATACTGAAATGAGGGAAGCTGCTGACAGGCTGGACTTCGAACGGGCAATCCAGGTAAGGGAATTGATAAAGAAGCTGGAGAAAGAGATAAAAGTAGTCTGAAAGGAAAGTGACTTGAGGAGGAAAATATCCTGAGAGGAAAGTGCTCGAGTGGATAAGACCTTTCTCTCTAACATCCTTTCTCTCTAACATCCTTTCTCTCTACCATCCTCTATCTAACACTCTTTCTCTCTACCACTCCTTCTCTCTACCACTCTTTCACTCTACCACTCTTTCTCTCTACCACCCTTTCACTCTAACACTTTTTTTGTATATTTTCTATAGAATTTCTGGAGAACTTTTGCCTTTTCGTTTTGCAATCTTATATCAAAAAATGGGATATTCTCCGGCTCTCTATTGAACATTTAGGAGACGGCTAGACGAAGGGTTTTAGTGCAAAAATGATATTTTCGCAGTTTGATACTAGTATTTTTATCTTTGTGTGCCAGTTTACCAGTTATGAGAAGAATTAAATTTCCTAATTGTAAAGGTTTACACTGATTTTGAAACAAGGCCAGATTTTTTGCACCATAACCTCCAGGAATACATATTGGCATAAATTTAGAAAGATATATAACAAATTATTAATATTCATGTTTTAATACAATATACGAAGTTACTTCTAAAAAATACTGAATATATACCCTGGAATTTTGGCAGTGTGCAGATTTTTCTGTAAAATCATAAATTTAAAAAGGTAAGGAGTCAAAATTCTATATCTTAAAGTTAATTCCGTCGTCCGTGTACGAAAACTTAATTCAAAATTTACAGCGAATTCGTGATACTGTCAAATTTTGTAAGATTGAACCATAAATTCGGGAATGCATAGAATGAAAAGAAAAATCAAAAATACACTGGCTATTTTGCTTGCAATCTTATTTGCATTGACACTATCAGGTGCAGTAGCAGGTGCCGACTCCGTTTCAACTACCGACAACGTTGCGTCACAAAACATTTCTCCAGTTTGGAGCAAGTGGGAAGATCTGGGCGGCGACCTTACTGAAGGTGTAGCTGTCTCCTCCTGGGCACCCGGTCGGTTGGATTGTTTCTCAGTTGGACCTAATCGGACACTGCAGCACAAGTGGTATGATGGTTCCTGGCATGACTGGGAAGATCTAGGCGGTGAACTGTATTCTGCACCTGCAGCCGTCTCATGGGATTCAAATCGTATTGATGTTTTCGCGATAGGTAAAAATAAAACTCTGCAGCATAAGGTGTTTGATGGCTCCTGGCATGACTGGGAAGATCTGGGTGGCGACCTTACTGAAGGTGTAGCTGTTTCCTCCTGGGCACCCGGTCGGTTGGACTGTTTCGCAGTTGGAGCTGATAGGACACTGCAACATCAGGTGTTTGATGGCTCCTGGCATGGCTGGGAAGACCTGGGCGGGGCATTGTACTCTGCACCTGCAGCCGTTTCGTCTGATTCACGTCGTATCGACGTTTTCGCTTTAGGCAAAGACAAATCTATGCAGCATAAGTCGTTTAATGACACCTGGTATGACTGGGAAAGTCTAGGTGGAGAATTTAATGACGGTGTAGCTGCCTCCTCCTGGGCGTCCTATCGGTTGGATTGTTTCGCAGTTGGAAGTGATTATAATACACTGAAGCACAAATGGTATGACGGTTCCTGGCATGAATGGATGTGTAGAGGCGGGGCATTGTACTCTGCACCTGCAGCAGTCTCATGGGATTCACAGCGTATCGATGTTTTCGCTATAGGTGAAAATAAAACTATGGAGCACAAGTGGTATAGTCTGTAACTCAATTAGAAATAATCTGTAACTCAATTAGTAATAGACTGTAACTCAATTAGAAATAGTCTGTAACTCAATTAGTAATAAACTGTAACTCAATTAGAAATAGACTGTAACTCAATTAGTAATAGACTGTAACTCAATTAGTAATAGACTGTAACTCAATTAGTAATAGACTGTAACTCAATTAGTAATAGTCTGTAACTCAATTAGAAATAGTCTGTAACTCAATTAGTAATTAATTATATCCTGGATTGGCAGGTAAACATAATTGTATGCACATTACAAACCCCTGCCAATTTGGGATAATAATCACTTGACGTTGGCTATTTTGTTAATAGGTGACTATCATAATTATTATTTTATAATTTTTAATTGTACAAAAATATCAGAAATCGGAATGTGAGATTTACTAAAGTAAGTATTGTAGTAATGTTTCTACAGGTAAACAGCTCTTAATCAGGTCAGATTAGACTGTTCTTATTGTTTCATAGACTGAGAGAGTTCCTGGGAGTCTTCAAGCATTACGAGTTCCTGTCTGGACTGCGAGTCTACTGCCTGCGATAATATATCTTTCTTTTTTACGGTAAACCTGAAGTAGCCAAGCCCTATCAGAAAGAGCGGATATATGACCTTCCAGGTAAACCCTGATGCCAGAAAGCTCAAAGACAGAAGTGAAAGAACCGAAAAGATCCATTTCTGCCAGCCTATTTCTGTTTTCCAGTAAGCAATTATGATGAAGCCGCAGAGGAAAATAAAGTTCTGGTTTACGAGCATCATCATAGCCGTAATGGGAACTTTGAGAAGATAGCACCCTGTAATCAGAGAAACCGACAGTGCATATAGAGTCACAAGGCTGGATAGGGGAATATTTCTTTTTGAGAGCTTTCCGAATATTGCAGGAAAAACACCTGTTTTGCCAGCTGCATAGATTAGACGGCTCGCAGTAAAGTTCCAGGAACAGGCGTTTGCTGCGAGAACTACAATTATAAGCCATATCAAAAAATTTCCGCCTGGAATGAAAAGAGCCAGACTGGAGAGACCGGCAGCTCCCTTGAGGGAAACTCCTGTAGTACTGGCTCCTACACTTATCAGGGCAAGTAAAACATAGATGGCAGCGACCAGGATAAAGCTTAACCAGTACAGGCGGGGAACGTTTTTTTCGGGGTCTTTCATCTCTCCAAGGGAAAAAGAAAGATTTTCCCAGCCCAAAAAAGCCCAGAAAAGCAAAGCTGTAACATTCCATACTGTGTTTGGAGCTACGTTTCCGTGGCCGCTCAGAGCTTCTCCAGCAATCCTCAGCCCGGAACCGACAAAATCGAAGTTAAAGACAATAATCAGCCCTATGAGGAGAAAAAGTACAGTCAGGGCTAAGTAGTTGATTAGAGTGATAGCTCTTATCCCGAACAGGTTTGAAATAAACATCAGGCTTACAAGAAGGATTGCACAAAAGGTTCCTCCCAACCCGGAAAGATTAAAAAACTGCCGCATATATTCACTGCCAATAAAAGCAATAGCAGGAAGCCCAAAAAGATATGAACCGCTTACAAGATAAGAAACCGAATATCTTCCCCAGGGGCCTACTGCTTTTTCTGCATAGCCGGCAAGCCCGGCTGTTGAAGGGAATCTCAGGCCAAGCCTGGAACAGATCTGGACTCTCGGAATGGTAACGAAGGTTATAAGAAGCCATCCAAGGATTGCTTCATGGACATTTCCTACGCTGAGAGCCAGGCCGGGCAGTGCGAGGATTCCTGTACCTATGAGCATGCAGATCGCAAGCCCTATGCCTCTCTTTAAGGTGATTGTTTTTTCGAGATCTGTCATTTTATCGTTAAGCCTATGTTTATCTTAAAGTCATCTAGTAAAACATTCTATGATATCTAATGGAATCAATACACTAACTTGAGATGAAATCAATACACTAACTTGAGATGGAATCAATAAACTAACTTGAGATGGAATCGACACCTTGCTCGAAATGGAGTCGATATACTAGCTCATCTCAACGATTAAAATGAATTTTTCACAGAAATTTTTCACAGGAATTTTCCACAGGCAATTTTGCTAGTGAAGGTGTCGGTTCACTATCTGTATGTTAACACAAAAGTTTTCAATCGCTGTTATTAGTTCTTATTTCCACTTTGAATTCGTTACAATAATCCTTAAAATTTTGGCTTCGGATTTACAGCAAATTCGAAACACTTCACCGAAGAAGGTCAGGTAATTACGGATTTTTTCCGCCATAAGATCTAACGTGCTTCCAGGCTTTATGGTGATTGGCAAAAAGGTCCTTATCTACATATATCGCATCATTATCCCTATTATATACCACTCTATCCTTTCCTACTGGACAGACCTTGATACATATACCACACGGCGAAATGTGACGCTTGTTTAATTCAGCACTATAAGAGGAACAGGTTTTCTTATCTGTAAGTCCGCTGGGGTAATCTTCCTTATTAAGAGCATTCGATGGGCACATTTTTACGCAGCGCATACAGCGGGTGCAAAGTTCAGTCTCCAGCATTGGATCTTGAGGAAGCTCGGCTGTGGACAGAATTGAACCGAAACGGACTCTGGGGCCGTATTCTGGTGTAAGGAGCGTATTATTTACTCCAAAAGTTCCTAATCCAGCGAGTAAAGCAGCATGCCTGTGAGAAAAGAATGCAGTAGGATTTTCAATGAGTACCTGAACGCTTCCATATCCGTCTCTAGGTACGAAAATAGATGGGTATCCTCTCTCGGTCAAGAAGTTGGCAAGCCTATATGTGTATTGGTCCAATAAGGTGTTTATCGTATTGTACAGTTCGTGGTAATATAAAGAGGGAGCTGTCTCTAAAACCGGTAGAGGTACAGGAAGTCCAATAACTATCACTGATTTTGCTTCGGGGTATATGGATTGAGGATAGAATTCTTCAGGCATCCATGGTAAAAAAGGAGGTTTATTCCATCTCTCAACACTGGCAACCCCAACCATGGGTATATCCATACTTTCACATTTCTGCAGGAGGGCTTTTTTCAGATCTTCAGTCATAGATTCATCCCTTCTTTATGATTCATTATTGCTACAGGGAGATAGTTTTGTTTACTCATTTGAACGTTTCAACTTATTAATATGTCCAGGACTTTCCAATCTGAGTAAACTGATTAATTAACTCTGGTAGACTTCTATCGTTTTTGAACTGAAGAATAACCAGGAAAATCAAAGACTGTAATCTATTGTATATATTTATAATCAGGGTTATAACGAAATACAAAATCAGAGATCCTATTAATGATCCAAAAATTGACATTGAATAATTCCAAAATCAAGTTCTCCCGATAATAATATCATAGGAATGAAAAAAATTAAAAAGAAAATGAGAAGCAATAATTGAGAAGGTCTCTTCTTCATGTTAATTCACACAAATGAAATGACATCCATGGTTATAGTTTCTAAAGAATTTCTACACAGTTTATAAACCAGTTTCTAACCAGTTTCTAAACTGGAACCTTATCCATATTTTTTAATGCTGTTTAACCTGAACATAAAAAAATATGTAAAGCTTTAAGCCCACGGTTTTTAGTTCTTCGATTCCAAAGTATTCACGAATTTGAACTTTATTATTTATCCGCGGACCGATCAACTCTTCCTTAAATCTGGATTTTAAACTGCAGACTTTAAACTGCCGCATTAAGCGTAATACGGGTTATATGTAGTACTCAACGTAGAAACGGTAAGCAACCTGAACTTCTTCCAGCTCCATGGGTTCCAGTTCAAAATCAGGCTGGCTGGTTTTGTAAGTTTTTTCTCCAAAATTTTTGAAGGTGACTTCGCATTTTATATTTTCAGGAAGTTGAGCCTCAAAGCTGCCACATTTATTACGGATTYCCATGACAARCTTTTCGATTTCTGCGGTACTGAAGACTTTTTTCTTTWCAGGRACGTAATTTACCTCAACTATCAGTTCTTCTTTGCTCGTTAAGTCTGCCCAGAAGCCGGAAAGTTCGGTTCCTTCTATCCTGTAGTCCTGAAGCTCAAAACTTCTCGTGATTGTATTCTTCATTTTGCCCTCTTCCATATGCGTAGTTTATAAAATGGACATATATAAACTATCTTAAAAACAAAGCCGATTCTTGAGAGGATCTCAAATTAGCTTTTAAAATCTCTAATCTAATTTGATACCCACTTTACAGGCCGCCTCAAGAGTAAACTTGATTCTACAATTGAGATGTTTTATTTGACTATAATGTTAATCTGTATCTAAAGTTTGGAAAATATCTTCGGTGTATTTAATCTTAATTCTGCAGGTCGACATTTCCTTTTTGATAATTTTTGTTGATGGTGATTTTAAAAAATGGACGCCATTTGTCACCATTTCTCACTTAACAGAACACACATGAAAAATTATTATATTTTTTATGTGGTTGGAAACCCATTTAATTTGAAGAGGATACATAAATCTCGTATTTGGAACAGTAAATCGAGTATCTGATAATGGAAAATGATCCTGAAAACTCCTATGATTTCTAGTAAAACAATTTTTGGAATGAACTCATGAGGTGGAACAGGCAAATGAAAATCAAATCCCTATGCTTCCTTGGATTTTCCCAGAAGGAAATACATATACATTCTACCACCTTAACGCGGAAGTCTCCCCCGGGGAAAAGTAAGGTTGTTTATCTAATTTCAGGACAATTACTGGATTGAGCAAGATGTCAGTAGATCAGATTCCAATCGGTAAGTTTTCTTTTATGACCCGCCTCTCGCAAAAAGCACTCAGGCTCTATGACCGGAAAGGGTTGCTTGTTCCGGAAGCAAAGGACCCTTTTACGGGATACAGGTACTATACCGTTTCCCAGCTGGAGCAGGGGATGAAAATTAAAACCCTGTGCTTCCTCGGATTCTCCCTGGAAGAAATCTCCCTGTTTTTGGATGCGGAAAGCAAAGAAGATTTTGAGTACATAGGAACAGGCTTCAGGAAGAAACTTGAGCAAACCCGGCTGGAAATCGGACAGCTGCAAAGGATCGAAGGGATCTTGCAGGGCGCCTGCAAACACAATGGAAAAGTTATGGAGTTATTCAAAATGTCTGTTACAGAACCAGTTATAAAGGAAATACCCGAGATGCGAGTAGTAAGCAAGCGCGAAAAAGGAGACTTCGTGGCAACTATTGGAAAACTTATAGGTGAAATCTGCACAAGCGTCGGCAGCCCTGAAAACCAGCGAAACCGTGTAAAAGTTACAGGTCCTGTTATGTTCCTCTGCCATGACGATGAATACAAAGAAACCRGGGCTGATATCGAGATTGCCCTGCCGGTATCGGGCAGGATTTCAGTCGAAGACCCGAAAATGGAAGTAAAAACCCTACCTGCCATAAAAGTTGTTTCAGTAGTCTACCGGGGACCGTATCCAGGAGTTGAAGCCGGTTACAACCTGATTTTCTCGTATGCAAGGGAGAATAACCTGGAAACTCTGAGCCCGAGCAGGGAATTGTATTTCAATAGCCCTGAAGAAGTTCCTGAAGAAGAGCTTATGACTGAAATTCAGGTCCCGATAAGGGAGAAGTAATTTGCTTTCTGCTCCAGAGAGCTGGAGCAATTCTTTTTTCTAAAAGGATACTGTTTTCTAAAAGCGTAATAGTGCTACAATTCTAAAGTAGATTCATAAAACTTGACTTTCAATATATCCAAAGACTACAGATTCTTTAGGAAATGAGGAGTTAATTTCGGAATCGAAGCACTAGGGTCGTTTATCATTTGTTGATTGATATTATTCCTAAATAATGAAATAAAGCCTTTTGATTCACTTTTCCAGCCATTTGTCTTTTCATAATACTATCGCAGTGTAAGTAAATAAATGCAATTGGAAGCAGTGTTTGACTTATATCATCAAAACATCAATCGGATATTAGTGGACGACCAGCACTAGTGTCATGGCAACTTAGTTATGATACATCAATACATAGACAATACTTCATCTGTAGTCCCGATCTTATAGTCACGAGGCTAAATAATGCAACTGCCCAATAAGGTACAATGAAGTTTTTTGTTGCAACAATTACAGGCGTGACTATAATTATAATGACCCATAACTAAATTGCTTAGACACTAGTAAAAGGATGAAAAGGAATTCCTCAGCATTAAAAATCAGAAACAACGTAAACCATTTTTATCATTGAAGGCTAGAGATATAATTTTCTATGTCCATTATTTTTTCGATTTTTAGTTCATATTTGCCGATTTTTTCCTTAGCTTCGAAAAATTCGACTTTAAATCCTTCTATTAAGTAATTTTCTTTTAAGTAATTTTCATTAATAATATTGTATACTCTTATAACGTCTCTTTTATCTATTTTTAATCCAAAAATAACTCTTTTTAAACATCTTTTGTCATATTTTAGAACCCTTGGTTCGCGGATATGTGATTCAGGAAGTATCATTCTGTATTCACATTCATACTCCCATGTATTTAATTTTGTGAATACACGGTCATCTGCTATCTTATTATTTTTATGTGGATTGTCAAATATATTCACAACACATAGATCATCACTAAGATCATATATTACGTTTCTAAATTCACCTACGGACGGTGATTTATCAGTATCCGATTCATACAGAAGCATAGAATAGTATTCATTTTCGTCACTACCTTCAAACCCTAGACAAATACCCTGGTGAGAGTCTGCATAGTGGCTCCACATTAGAATATTATCACATTTGCTGCTAAAACAACAAACTATTGGAACTTTTAGATACGATGACGCATTGTGAGGACAAACTAAACCGTTGTCTTCTTTCTTAAAACCGTTTACTTTTTCTTCTGCTTGTTTAGGACTACATTCATATTTCTCACATAATAAATCGATCCATTGTTCTTTTGTACCTGCAAAATCCATACGAATTCTACAATCAAACGGATCATTAAAATTATTCGGATCGTTAAAATATAGTTGATTTTGAGCTAAATTTCTTAATGTGTAATTTTTACAGTTATAGTCCTTGTCATAGCACTCTGCAAGACTTAGATATTTATAAAATATGTTCGGCTTGACCATTTGAATCCCAACAAATTACGTACAGCTTATTACTTATCTTCTTTCTTTTCGATCTGTGACCCGGCCATAATCCCAAATTACGCACCGAATATATAAATCCCATTTTCACCAGCATTGGAAGGAAATATTATAAGAAATTAGTTTATTTTCAAGCAGTTTCAAATCGTCTTAGCCAGTATCGTAAAATCGTTTTTTCAAGGAAATTTTTTCCTATATAATATCTATAGGGAATTTTGAGGGTAAAAATTTGTTTTTTAGTTGTTAGTAGGCTTTTTCCGTAACTGTTTGAAAACAAATCAATTTCTTATAAAAATGCCTGTTGATACCGCTAAAATATGTGGTTTATATAGTAGTTATTAAAAAACATTATCTGTGACCGCCGAATAATGCCCGAGGGCGAAGGTAGTCACATGAAAATCGTGATGGGTATAAACCTCTTCAATTATTTGTATATTTAAATTTCTAAGGTTAGAGTAATAAAGAAAAATTAGATAAAACGATCATTAAAATAATCTTTAGAACGACAGAACTACCATGTAGTCTAGTGTCATGGCGATTTAATTATTGAGCGTAAATAAAAGAAGTACCTGAGATTCGAGTAATAAGCAAGCGCGAAAAAGGAGACTTCGTGGCAACTATTGGAAAACTTATAGGTGAAATCTGCACAAGCGTCGGCAGCCCTGAAAACCAGCGAAACCGTGTAAAAGTTACAGGTCCTGTTATGTTCCTCTGCCATGACGATGAATACAAAGAAACCRGGGCTGATATCGAGATTGCCCTGCCGGTATCGGGCAGGATTTCAGTCGAAGACCCGAAAATGGAAGTAAAAACCC
>NZ_WJBJ01000011.1:118587-143089 GCF_020804205.1 Methanosarcina sp. DH1
TCAAATGAGAAGAGTAAATTTGCTCAAGAAACCACAAAAGTCATATCTGGAATTGTTCAGATTATTTACTCCATTTAAGCTTTAGTAAAAGATATTTTTGAGAGCTGAGTTAAGGATTAAGTAGCGGAGCGTATCGATTTTAGTCAAAAAATTCAGTGAAACAATTAACGGAGTAAAATAATTCTTTGGCATTCCTGCCAAAGAAATCATTTCTCAAGGATTATTACAGTTTATTTGAGCAGTTAGCAGAGAAAAGTGAAGTTTTAAGGACGGAAAAAATGAGAAATCACTAAATTATGAAACTGAGTCTCATTTTTTGGTTTTTAAATTAAAACCATGTATCTGTTCTTAACTTTTTCATATAATCCCCGCAGGTTTATATTAAATCAAAAAACAATAGCAGGGAAACTATGCATGTACAGAATTTTGCTGCGGGAAGTGAGTCCCTGAGATTTTTGTTTGAAAAATTATGAAATTCTGTAAATATCATAATAATTTAATAAGTTAATATAAAATAATTATATGAGTAAACTAGAGTATTTTGATTAAAGAAATGTTTCTTGAATCAAAAATCTCTAATACTATCTAAATAATGTTAGTTCAATGGGATAAATATTTATAGTCAGTATATCTTAATTATATCAATGTAAAAACGTAAAAAAATTTAAAGTGAGATGAGAAAAAACATGAAGATCCGAGTGGTTAGTTCCAGAGAAGAAATCTTTACATTGAATCCTAATGAGCGCGTTGTTCACCTGGCCTTCAGGCCATCGAACAAGGACGTTTTGGGCCTGGTTGAGACCTGCCCAAAAATTGAGGTAATTCAGTTGCCGAAATCCTATATGGCTACAGTTTCAAAATCCATAGAAATGTTCCTTGAGATGCAGAGAATCCAACTCATTGAAGGCGACGTCTGGGGCCACAGGAAAGATATAAACGAGTATTACACGATTCCGTCCTCAGTGACTGAAAAAATAAAGGAAATGAGATCTGAAGGTATATCCACTGAGGATATCGAAGCAAAGATTTCAAGGGAAAATATGCTTAACCCTGAAATGGTTGCTTATATCATAACCAAGGAATCCCCTGCCTGAATTTGAACTGGATAAAATACGCTACAAGGCGTTTCACTGGAGATTAAACCGCAAAGGCGTTGAATCTTTCGCGTTCTCGCGATCTGATTTCCGGCTTAAATCTTCTACTGGAGAAGGCTTATGCCTGGAGAAAGTAGGAAACCCTGAAAACATAATTGAGATCCGCTTTTTAAGAGGATTTCTTATTTATTAACTTTTTTTGTTACTTTTTTAAGAGATTTATAATCTGTGGAGTAATTGGGACTCCCAGAGTTGCTGTGGAAGTTGCTGTCAATACTAACTGGAAAACAAGTTTCACGATTTCTTCAGCGGCGTAACCCACGAGAATTTCGTTTGTGACATTTTTTCCGAGTGATCTCTGAGGTATTTAAGTTTAATGGAAAAATGAAGAAACAAAGCCAAAGGAGGCCCTTAAACCTTTCATGACCTCTACTATCAATAGCCAGTGATTAACTGTTAAACATCGTATATTTTAATAAAACTTAATACTTAACACAGTATCTATTAGTTTTATAAGATTCCTGAGCAAGGTTTACTAATTAAAAAATTTCAGCCGAAAACTCCCGCTTTACCTAATTCTCCGGCGCTTTAAGGCAAAATACAAAAAAGACTTAAATTCCGACGTATTCTCAAATTTTTATAAACCAGTACATTACCAATCTATGTGATTTCCCTAACCTTAAATACCTTAAGTATTATTTCCTCAAGGATTTGCGTGATTTCTAAAAAACTGATTGATCTTGGTGTGCTGGCGCTCAGACAGCGTAATTCTCGCGGGACTTTTAAACCGCATATCTCTCTTCGGTTCAGGGACAAAGCCGGAGACTTGCGCACCTTTTCTATTGATACTACAAGGACGGTTGGAAAGCATCCTCAGCCCGATGCCTATCTGATCACCCATGCCCATTCCGACCACAACGGAAAATCGGCTATGCTCTCCCCCAATGCCGTGTGTACGGAAAAAACTGCTGTGGCGCTTGAAATCAGGCACGACAGAAAATATGCGGGCAGCATGTGCAGGCTTGGGGATGAAATAGACATTGAAGGAACAAAGGTAAAGACTTATCCTACGGAACATACCGCAGGCGCGAGTGCCTTTTACTGGGAAAACGATGTAGGGACCAGGATTCTGGTTACAGGCGACGTCAAAGATGCAAGCAGCCTTCCTTCCTGTGATGTCCTTATCACTGAAGCTAACTATGGCGACCCTGCTGATCCTTCCTGCCATTTTGCAGATGACCTTGAAGGCATGAAATCTGCACTTTTTGAAAACGGGCCTGTAGCCTTTGGAGCGTATGAATTCGGAAAGGCCCAGCGTGCAGTTGAACTCATAAGAAGATTCGGATATGACGGCGCCATCTGTATGGAGGCCAGGACAAGGGCTCTTACCCGCAGCATGCTTGAGGATGCCGGGGAACTGGTAGGGCTTGACTCCGGAGAAGATGACGGGGTTTTTATAGTTGCTCCCTGGGACCTTGACAAGTTGCCCTGGAACATGAAAAAATACGTCTTAAGTTGCCGCATGGATTATCCTTACCCAACAATCAGGATAAGCGACCATCTTGATGCTTGCGGGCTTGAAGATATGGTCCGGAAACTTTCTCCTGAAGTCACTCTTGTCTATCACCCAGGAGGGAATAGACCTTCAAAATTTTCAAAACATTTAAATTCGATAGGAATTGATTCGATATCTATAGATCAGATCGGTAATGTTTTAAGTAATGAATTTATTTAAAGCTGTGAAATCCAGTCTTAATAGTAACTTCAACAATTCAATTTCGAGAATCTTGTATCAAAAACTAAACTCCAAGGATTTAATTCCGTATTGTAATTCAAGAATCTTATTTCAGCAAAAAATTATAATTACCTGATATATAATTTGATTCTAATAATTTTAAATACAATGATTTTAATCTGAGATCTCAAATATGCAAATCAATATCTTATGTACAAATCAATATCTTATGTACAAATCAATATCTTATCCGCAAATTAAAATCTTATGTACAAATCAATATCTTATCGCAAATTAAAATCTTACAATTCAGGTCTAATTTTTTAACCGAGATTAGGTTCTGACTACGATTACATCCAGGGAATGTTAATTGCCGTTCAGGAGAGTATACAGGTTGAGTAAGCAAAATCCGAAGTCAAAGTCCAGAAAGGAACCTGCAAAAATAGCAGAGGCTACTTCAGCAGTTCCTGCAGCAAAGATTGAGACTCCAGAGAAGAAGACTTTTATCAAGGAAAGGACGCCTGAGGAAAAGCAAAAGGAGCATAGGGACGGAATTGTAAAGACAGTAGTAGCCGCATTACTCGGCACAATCGCAGGAGTTTTATGTTTCCACGTGTACGGGACCGGAGAAGACAGGATCTGGTATGCTGTACTTACAATCGTCATTGGAATTACGTATTTCATACAGAAGTTTCTTTATCCCCAACTTCAGATCAGTGCAAAGGAGTTCAAATTCAAGGACTGGTTCTACGTAGAGTTTATAGTCATTGATTTTTTCCTTATAGTCTGGACTCTCCTCCTGAATTAAGATTTAATTTCCTGAATTGCAAAAAGGCTCTCTAAATTTAAGGGCCTTTTATACAGCTTTTTATCACAGGTTTTTACCTTTTTGATTTACTCAGCTTCTGTATTACCTGGCCGTTTATTTCATTAAACTCCTGTATGACTGGTATTTTATGTATGCAGTTAGTCCAACGGTTCATATACCAGAGCAGGCATTTCATAACCGATAACTACTGTATACAACAACTGTATACCGAAATACCTCTCAGATAACTGCTGTATACATGCAATATCCTCTTAACATTAATACTGGACATTACATTATCAACTGCCTTGCCGTGATAACTGTTCTCTGCTACAGCAGGAACTTATATTACTACGCTCCAGTTACGCTTGAAATCACAGCAGGTGCTTTATCTAACACTACTTAACAAATTAACGAAAAACGTAATTTTCGGGGACTATCATGAGAATAGCTATACTTAATAAAGATAGGTGTCAGCCCAGACGGTGCAGTAAGGAGTGCGAGAAATATTGCCCGAGGGTCCGGACAGGGGATGAAACTATTGTTTTTGAGGAGGACGGAAAACCCGTCATTTCCGAGGAACTCTGTGTAGGCTGTGGAATTTGCGTTAATAAATGCCCTTTTAAAGCCATTATGATCATAGGGCTTCCTGAAGCTCTGAAGGAACCCACTCACAGGTATGGAGTAAATGGTTTTGCCCTCTTCGGGCTGCCTGTACCCAGGGTAGGAAAAGTAACAGGGATTCTCGGCCCTAACGGGATCGGAAAAAGTACGTCCGTCCAGATTCTTTCAGGAACTTTGATCCCTAACTTCGGACAGAAAACAGGTGATTGGGATACTGTGCTTGAACACTATGCCGGAACTGCACTTTATGATTACTTTAAAGATGTCGTGGACGGAAAAGTTAGGGTTTCCCAGAAACCGCAGTATGTAGACCTCATCCCTAAAGCTTTCAAAGGAAAAACCTCCGAACTGCTCGAAAAAACCGATGAACGAGGAGTCCTTGATGAGCTTATCGATTATCTCGATTTAAAAAGCATAGTTGACAGGAAAATCTCGGAATTGAGCGGTGGAGAACTCCAGCGTGTGGCAATAGCAGCATGTGCGGCAAAGGACGCTCAGTTCTACTTCTTTGACGAAATTAGCCCCTATCTTGACATTTACCAGAGGATTAACGTCGCCCGCCTGATCCAGGAGATTTCAAAGGACAGGGCTGTACTTGTAGTAGAGCATGACCTTGCAATCCTGGACATGCTCACAGATGTCATTCACATTGCCTACGGAGAGCCTGCAGGTTTTGGTGTGGTTACTCTTCCAAAGAGTGTACGTGTGGGGATCAACCAGTATCTCAAAGGCTATCTCCATGAAGAAAATATAAGGATCCGACCTGAGGCCATTAAGTTTGAAGTCCATCCTCCAAGAGAAGACCACCAGTTAAGGTCTATGGTTACCTTTAATGGTTTTTCAAAGAAATTCGGAGATGGGTTCTCCCTGAAAGCCACAGGTGGCAGCCTTCGTGAGGGAGAGGTGCTCGGAGTAGTGGGCCCCAATGGGATAGGAAAGTCGACTTTCGTAAAAGTGCTCGCAGGGGAAATCAAACCTGATGAGGGCGATCCAGGCATAGACGTCAAAATCTCTTACAAGCCTCAGTATATTAAAGCCGACATCCCTGTGCGCGTACAGGACTTCCTGCGCGGGATCTCAAAGCATTTTGGGACCAGCTATTATGAGGTAGAGATTGCAAATCCGCTACAGCTTGATAAGATCTATGACAACATGCTTACAGAACTTAGCGGCGGAGAACTGCAAAGAGTTGCGATTGCAGCCTGCCTTACTCAGGAAGCCGACCTCTATATCCTTGACGAACCCAGTGCCCACCTGGATGTGGAACAGCGTTCCATGGTCACAAAAGTCATCAACCGCTTTGCCGAAAACAACAACAAGACAGCCCTTGTCGTAGACCACGATATCTACATGATAGATATGCTGAGTCAGAGACTCGTGGTTTTTGAAGGCAAGCCTTCGGTATACGGTGAAGCGCATGGTCCGTTCAGCATGGAAGATGGTATGAACAGATTCTTGAAAAACCTGGGCATAACCTTCCGCAGGGATGAGGAAACAAGGCGCCCGCGTGTGAATAACATGGGTTCAAGGCTTGACCGGGAGCAAAAAGAGAGTGGAAATTACTATTACTCAGCAGGTGATTGAATTCGGAATCGGTTACCGATATTTGATAATTGGTGCTGAGTAAGCTATGTTCAAAAAATCGTAAAAATTGGAATAATATAAAAAGTTGAGTTTCTCTGAATAGAGAATAAGGTTTTTGCAGAGATTTTTGAAGGAGTTTCTGCAGATACTAACTTTTTCGATACTAGCGTGCAATTCCAAAATAGTTTTTTATCTAATGTGTGAGTTTCTGATTTTCAATGAAGATAGAAAGTCTCGATCTGCCCGACGAAGTAAAGCGGTTTTATCTCGATTCCGGGATTCTGGAACTTTATCCCCCTCAGGCTGAAGCTGTGGAAAAAGGGCTGCTTGAAGGAAGAAATCTGCTTGCTGCAATCCCTACAGCTTCAGGAAAGACTCTCCTTGCCGAGCTTGCAATGTTGAAGTCCATCCTGGCAGGAGGAAAGGCACTCTATATTGTGCCTCTCAGAGCTCTCGCTTCCGAGAAATTCAGGCGATTCAGGGAATTTTCGGAACTTGGAATTAGGGTCGGGATCTCTACAGGGGACTATGACATGCGGGACGAGGGACTCGGAGTGAACGACATTATTGTTGCAACCTCCGAGAAAACCGATTCCCTGCTCAGAAACGAGACTGCCTGGATGCAGGAAATTTCGGTTGTTGTGGCAGACGAGGTGCATCTTATAGACTCGCCGGATAGGGGCCCAACGCTTGAGGTTACCCTCGCAAAGCTTCGGAAAATGAACTCTTCCTGCCAGATCCTTGCACTGTCTGCAACCGTCGGGAATGCCGACGAACTCGCAACATGGCTGGAAGCCGAGCTTGTAGTAAGTGAATGGAGACCTACCGAGCTTCTTGAGGGAGTATTCTTTAATGGGACTTTCTATTGCAAAGATAGGGAAAAAACTGTTGAGCAGTCCACAAAAGACGAAGCTGTGAACCTTGCACTGGATACCCTCAAAAAAGATGGGCAGTGCCTGGTTTTCGAAAGCAGCAGAAAAAACTGCATGGCCTTTGCAAAAAAGGCGGCTTCAACTGTTAATAAGACCCTTTCCGCAGAAGACAGGAAAGTCCTTGCAGGAATTGCAGACGAGATCCTTGAAAACAGTGAAACCGATACTTCAACGAACCTTGCAGCCTGTATTCGTTCAGGCACGGCTTTTCACCACGCAGGCCTTACGACGCCTTTAAGAGAACTTGTGGAGGACGGTTTCAGGGCTGGAAAGATAAAGTTGATTTCGAGCACGCCTACCCTTGCAGCCGGGCTCAACCTGCCTGCTCGACGCGTAATTATCCGAAATTATCGGCGCTATTCCTCTGAAGATGGAATGCAGCCTATTCCTGTGCTTGAGTACAAACAGATGGCAGGCAGGGCAGGCAGGCCAAGGCTTGACCCTTATGGAGAAGCCGTGCTTGTTGCAAAATCATATAAGGAGTTTGTTTTCCTTTTTGAAAATTATATAGAAGCCAATGCCGAAGATATCTGGTCTAAACTCGGAACCGAAAATGCTCTCAGGACCCATGTGCTCTCTACGGTTTCTAACGGTTTTGCGCGTACATATGATGAACTCATGGATTTTCTTGAGGCAACATTTTTCGCTTTCCAGTACTCGAACTTCGGGCTTTCTACGGTTGTTAACGAATGCCTTACCTTTTTGCGTCAGGAAGGGATGATTGAGAAAACCGATGCACTTATTCCTACAAGCTTCGGAAAGCTTGTCTCAAGGCTTTATATCGACCCCCTGTCAGCCGCCCGGATTGCAAAGGGCCTGAAAGAGGCAAAGAGTCTGAGCGAGCTTACTCTGCTTCATCTGGTGTGCAGCACACCTGACATGCGCCTGCTTTACATGCGGAGCCACGATTATCAGGATATCAACGATTATGTAATGGCTCATGCGAGTGAATTTGTAAAGATGCCCAGTCCCTTTGATACTACGGAATATGAATGGTTCCTTGGGGAAGTCAAGACTTCCCTCCTTCTGCTTGACTGGGTCCATGAAAAATCTGAAAACGAGATTTGCTTAAAGTTCGGCACCGGGGAAGGTGACATTCATTCAATTGCGGATATTGCGGAATGGATAATGCACGTCACCGCTCAACTTGCCGGGCTCCTTGACCTCAAAGGTGCAAAAGAAGCCGCAGAACTTGAAAAGCGGATTCATTACGGAGCAGCCCCTGAACTTATGGATCTGCTCGATATCAGAGGTATAGGGCGCGTGAGGGCAAGGAAGCTCTATGAAGCAGGCTTCAAATCCTCAGCAGAGCTTGCAGGAGTTGATCCTGAGAAAGTGGCTGCTCTTCTTGGGCCGAAAATTGCAGACCGGATTTTCAAGCAGATCAGGAACAGAGGGACATTTTCTGGAATTATTGAGTCTGAGCCTCCCACTGAGCCTGAATCTTCTGAGAAAAGTTCGTATTCAGGGCAAAAAACAATTAATGATTATTGATTATACCTGCCTGATTTTCTTTTATTTTTATAAATTGGGAATTCTTACGCGGTTTTATCTCTGTTAATGGGATGATCAGTAAGGGATAAAATATTAAATGAGAGCAGGGATTTAATTGAATCGGATTATCGAGTTAACCAATTATCCTCTTATTCAATTCTCAGATTGCCGATAACTAATTTGTAGTAGAGTTATTTTATATCAGATTTGAGTAGTCAGTTTATATCAAATTTCGAGATCAAATTTCGGATTTCAACCTGTAGGTTATGTCAGGTTCTTTTAGAGATGGTCATGATGTTATTCAAAAAGTTGTCTGATGTTTCGGAAGCTGAAATGCAAAAATTAATCTCCCGGGGTTCCGGGCTTGAGGACGTAGCGAATACCGTTTCAGCTGTGCTTTCCGATGTGCGTACCAGAGGAGATTCCGCGCTCAGGGAATATACGGTTAAATTCGATAAAGTCGAACTTGCAAACTTTGAGGTAAGTGAGGAGGAATTTCAACAGGCTCTTTCTGGCATAAGTCCCGAACTTCTGGATCACCTTAAGTCTGCAGCTGCAAACATACGGGCTTTTCATGAAGCTCAGCTTCCGAAAGCTACCTGGTTTATGGAATTAAAGCCAGGAATTGTGCTGGGTCAAAAGGCAACGCCTCTGGAAAGTGTGGGTGCTTATGCTCCTGGGGGGCGGGCTTCCTATCCTTCAACCGTGCTTATGACTGTAATCCCTGCCAGGGTTGCAGGCGTGGAGCAGGTCATTGTTTGTACCCCTCCGAGGCCGGACGGTTCCGTACACCCGCTTACGCTTGCCGCTGCAAAGGTTGCAGGAGCGGACAAGGTGTTCAAGCTCGGAGGCGTGCAGGCTATAGGAGCAATGGCTTACGGAACTGAAACCGTTCCTAAGGTGGATAAAATCGTAGGACCTGGAAATATTTTTGTCACATCTGCCAAAATGCAGATCAGGGATGTTGCAGAAATTGATTTTCCGGCCGGCCCAAGCGAGGTGCTCATTATTGCAGATGAGTCGGCAGATGCCGTTATGGTCGCCTCGGATATTCTTGCACAGTCCGAACACGATCCAAATTCAGTTTCAATACTCGTCACAGGTTCGGATACGCTGGCAGAAGCTGTAAAAAGAGAGGTTCTGGTTCAGGCGGAACAGGCTGCAAGAAGCTGTATTATAAAGGCTTCTCTTAAAAATGCCGCAATTCTTATTGCAGATTCCCTGGAACAATGTATTGGCTTTAGCAATAAGTTTGCTCCCGAACACCTTGAGATTATGGTATCGGACCCGGATTTCGTACTTGAGAAGATTAAAAACGCAGGATCGATTTTTATAGGAAACTATTCTCCGGTTCCTGTTGGGGATTATGCCTCAGGGACAAATCACGTGCTTCCCACATCCGGATATGCCAGAGTTTATTCTGGTCTGAATATAAACCATTTTATTAAATACTCAAGTATTCAGAGAATCAGCAAGAGTGGGCTTGAAAGTCTGAAAGAAACTGTAATCGCATTAGCCGAGGAAGAGGGTCTACAGGCACATGCTGATTCTATTAGAACTCGTTTTGGGTATAAACCCTCTAAATAATATATCGGCTAATCGATATGTATTTAAAATGTAAATGCGTAAACAAAATTTGATTTTTAAATAAATGAAAATCTAATTATTAAATAAGGAGTGGGGATAGTATGAAAATAAGAGTAGTTAGTTCACGGGAGGAAATTCCTACCCTGAACCCGAACGAAAAGGTTATCCATCTTGCTTTCAGGCCATCTAACAAGGATGTATTCATGCTTGCAGAAACATGTCCGAAAATTGAAGCTATACAGCTTCCTAAATCTTACAGAAGGACGGTTTCCAAGTCAATTGAAATGTTCCTGGAGATGCAGAAGATAAATCTTCTGGAAGGCGATGTATGGGGACACAGAAAAGACATAAACGAATATTATAATGTCTCTCAGAATGTTCTGGAGAAAATTCAGGAATTAAAAGCCGACCGCTTTACCAATGAGGTTATTGCTGAAAAGCTTTCCAGGGAAAGTAAATTGAATTCGGATATGATCCTGTACATCCTGAGCAAAAAAATTGTGGATTAATCTGTTAATTCTTTCGCCATCTTCTAGGTGTATTTCAGGATATGACTTTTTTAAATCTTATCCTGTGAAGGGCGGTGGATAGGAACAAATCCTGACGTTTACAGTTAAATAAAAACATACATGATATTCTTCGAATAACATGTCCAAAAAATGAAAGTGTTTGAGAGCACTTTCATGCCAAACATACATGATATTCTTTGAATAACATGTCCAAAAAATGAAAGTGTTTGAGAGCACTTTCATGTCAAATAAGTGCTCTTTGTTTTGTGCTATTCGATATAATGGACATCACAAAACAGAGAGCTTTCCCTACAATTTCTAATAAGAATATATGTGTTCTTATCGGACTTTTTTGCTTTTAATGCCTTTTCGTTAATTTTGGCAAACCCTCAATTATTACCCATAGTTCGTCCATTTCTATCTGGGTACATCCCGGTCTTTCATCATACTTCATTTACTTTATCACATTGTTCATCTGTACGAGCTAACCATCGCTTTACACTGGCAGGTTGTATCTCTAAAACATCGGCAATACCTTCAATGCTCATTCCTTTCATAGACATTTTTATAGCTAGATCAATAGTTTGCTCATCTTTGCGAAGATCATGATAAAAAGTGCCTGTGTTATCATTGAATACTTTGCCGCAATTGTGGCAAACATATCTTCTTGTTTTCTTTCCACGACTTATGTAAGTTCCATTCCCAGTAATATTTCCCTGGTTAATCAGACCATAGAGTTTGCAGTTTTTGTTTGGACAGGCAACGTCAAAGAATTGTGGTTTTGGACCTCTTTTTCCCATAATTAAACATACGTTATTCAAATATTAATACCAATCAGATACAAATTGACCATCGAGAATTATGTTCAGAATTTAGCAGTAATTATTATAAAACCTCAATATCAATTATAAACCATTTATTATAAAACACATGATTTGAGTGGGGGAAAACATGAGAAAAGCGCTTGTTATGTTGATAGTATTGTTCGGTCTATTCCTGGCCATCGGGTGCGCTGGTCAGCAAGCTCCAAATGAAACGGGAACTCCAGTCCAGGCTGTAACTGAGGCTGAAGCAGTAACCGGAGCTGAAGCTGTGACACCGATCCAGGAAGCAGTAACCGTAACTGAGGCTGGAGAAGAAACTCCTGTTATAGAAGTAACTCCGGCTGAAGCAGTTACTGAAGTAGAAAATGTAACTGGAGTAGAAAATGTAACCGAACCGACAAACATAACCATAACAAAGAAACATGAACAGGAGACTCCAATTGAATTGGAAACTCCAACCAAAGTACAAACTCCAGCTAAAAATGTTACAGGTACTACCGGGGGCACAGGAGTAATCCACGTAACACCTAGCAAGGGCAAATAATGGCTCAGGCCTGAAAAACTTATAAAAAATGAAATATGGGCAGAGTAGTTGGTAATTCTGAGCAAATGCCTGGTAATTCTGAACAAAGCCCGATTATCGAGTAACAATTAGTACAATTAGTAATAATCCGAATTCTGCCCATAACATAAAACAGTAAGGCGCTATAGTACGTATGACCTAAAAAATAAAAATTTAAAAATTTTGAAAAAAGTAAACGTTGAATGATAATAGGCTATCGAATAGAAATAGGCTGGTATGTAAAAAATTCGATTACTGGGTATTTCCCCCTACTTCGGCATATCTGGGATCAATTTCTACAGCTTTCCTGTATGCTTCTTCTGCTTCTTCTTCCTGCCCGAGGAAACTCAGACAAACAGCTTTCCCGAACCATGAGTCTGCAGCCTCAGGATCAAGCTTGAGTGCCTGCTCATAAGTCTCCAGAGCTTCTTCAAAGTGTCTGAGTTGAGCAAGCACAAAACCCAGACTTGAATAAGCTTCTAAATACTCAGGGTCAAGCTGTGTAGCTTTCCTGTACGCCTCTGCGGCTTCCTCGAATCTCTGCATCTGGCTGAGGGTAAAGCCTTTATTATACCAGACATCGGCATTTTCGGCGTTGATTTCGATTGCTTTGTCAAAGGCTTTAATTGCCTCGTCATAGTTTTCAAGGTTTTCGAGGTCTATCCCCATATTATTCCAGGCATCATCGTTCTCAGGATCAAGCTCCACAGCTTTTTGATATGCTTTTAAGGCCTGCCTGTAACTTCCAAGGCTGTCCAGGTCCACGCCTTTATAATGCCAGGCTTCGGTAAAGTTAGGATCAAGTTCAATTGCCTTGTCGTATGCGATAATTGCTTCGTCATACTTGCCCATTTGACCCAGAGCTATGCCTTTTCCTACCCAGGCTTCTTTATAATCGGAATTTTCCTCAAGGACTTTTTCATAGGCTTCGATAGCTGCTTTATAGTCTCCTGCCTGACTCAGGTTCAGGGCCTTTCCGTACCATGCATTGGGATAGTCCGGTCTGAGCTCAAGGGCTTTTTTATAGGCTTTAACAGCTTCGTCATACTTACCAACCTGGGACAAGGAGAAAGCCATATTATTCCAGAGATCTGGGTCCTCGGAATTGATTTTGATAGCTTTTTCGTAAAACTCAAGAGCCTCGCCGTATTTTCCAATGGTTTCAAGAGCTTGAGCCTTATTGTTTAATAGGTCTATATTATCTGGATCAAGCTCGATTGCTTTATCAAAAGCCTCCATTGCCTCATTAAAGTTGCCACAGCTGAGAAAATCAAGTCCGTATTCATTAAGCTTGGCCGCAATGACTTTATCGCTGATTTCCTGCTTACATGTATCCCCCGAATCGCTTAGAACAAACATTTCTTCGGAAACCGTCTCTTCTTCAGTTTTTTCTTCACTGCCTTCTTTCCTGAAGGTTTCATCTTTTGGTTCGTCGGAGCTCATATCAAAATTTCCTGCTCTGCCTTTTATAGTAGACCCTGCGGATTCTAAAATGTCCGCGTTCGGTATTTACTTAAATTCGTTGTTCGTTTATGATTTATACATCTGTCCTTTATGGCTTTTATAGCCTCTCCCCGAAAAGCTCTGAAAATAGTTCCGGAAAGAAGAGCAGAGATGAAGAGCAAAGAAAGAAAAAGCAGAGAAAGAAAAATCAAATTTGCATGGTTTAGAAAAAGCAGAAGGCACGAAGAAAATGGAAGAGTTTGATAAGAACATGAACATAATTCAGAAAGATCTGGAGCGAGTTTATCCCGGAGTTCTGAAAGCCGTGCTTTTTGATATGGATAACACTCTTTTTGATTTCGTAGCTGCAAAACTGGAAGCTTGCAGGGAGATTCTCTCTTTTATCTGGAAGGGAGATGTTACGGAAGAACCTTCTGTACTTTTCAGATACTTTCTGAGAGGAGTTTACGGTTTTGAAGATTACGAAAATATTCGGGACTACATGCAGGAGAAAAATGTTTTTACAGCTCAGGGCTACAGGAAGTGCTGTGAGATCTATGAACGGGGAAAACTGCAAAATCTCGAACTCTATCCAGCTGTAACGGATACCCTTGATAAGCTTAAAAAGCTGGGCTTAAAGCTCGTGATTATAACGGATGCCGATAGTTATCATGCTCTGGCAAGGCTCACAAGGGTCGGGCTTCTTAATTACTTCGATCTTATCGTGGCTGCGGACACGACAGGCACAAAAAAACCAGATCCGGCACATTTTCTTTTCGCGCTTAAGGAGCTCGGGATAAAACCCGGAGAAACTCTGGTAGTGGGAGACAACATCAAAAGGGATATGGTTCCTGCTCGCAAACTTGGATTGAGAACCGCTTACGCTTCTTATGGAGACTGGAGACCCGGAGAAGAAAAGGATCAGTGCTTCGACTTCAGACTCAATACGTTTTCGGATATGCTTGACTTATTTCACTAAACGAAAATGATATTCTTCGAATAACATGCGCAATCAATGAAAATGCTTGCAGATGGCAGTATTTTCATGCTAAATAATATGACTCTGCTCCAAAATCTAGCGATTTTTGCATTTCTTGATTGAAAATCTGAATTCATGCGTCTTCGGTTAAGTAAGAGAGTGTGACAAACTGCGTCCATTTCCACAACATTTATTAAATATTCTAATGAGTTATAACGTGGAACAGGTTATCGATTTTATTTAAAGAGGCGAAAATTCAAGGCCGGTTTCTAATGCAAAATTGATAGCTTTTTGGCAAGAAAATTCCTTAACCGATCCCCAATGGAAAGTCTAGAGTTCAGATTTATCATTATAGGACTTACGCACTTGAGGTACAAAATCAAGCACTTTCGACATTGTGACTTGTTTAGTGTTTTAGACAATTGAAGGTTTAATGCTATCGATTTTTCAGTCCAACAGCGTAAGTCCTACATTAAAAATTCAGTACCTGGTAGACACTAAATAACTTATTAATCGTTTCCAGGAGTTTCTTTGACTATAGTGGTACTGGTTATAGTAGTATTATTGCCTTTTATGGTGGTCCTAGCTGCAGTAGTGTTGTTACCATGTATAACGGTCCTGTTTGCAGTAGTATTGTTGCTTTTTATGGTGGTTCTAGCTGCAGTAGTGTTGTTACCATATATAACGGTCCGGTTTGCAGTAGTATTATTGTCCTGTAAGGTAGTCTTGTTCATTCCTGTGGCTGGAGTTACTTCTGTAACAGGAGTCTCTTTTACAACTTCAGTCACAGCCTGGACCGGAGTTCCCGTTTCATTTGGAGCTCCATCTTGCTGACCAGCACATCCTATGGCCAGGAATACACCGAATAACACTATCAATATGATAAGTGCTTTTTTCATATTTTCCCTCCACTTAATTAATGCATTTTATATTAAGTGCGTTATAATTAACATTGAGATTTTATAATAATTACTGCTAAATTCTGAACATAATTCTTCTTACGATCTGGCGCACAGTATATTGATTAGCATGAAAGTACGGAACAAAAATGGCTCACAATGCTCTTTTTAATTTTCTGCACCCTATCAAATTTAAGCCTTTTATGACAATTCACTGATTAGTTTAGCGATGGTTTGAAAAAACATCGTTAGGACAACCTTCCTACCTGAGGTCATAACAAGATCAATAGTCAAAAAAGGGCGAGGTAAACGTCAAAAAGGGTGAGGTGAAAATCAAAAAGTGCGAGGTGAACGTCAAAAGGGTGAGGTAAACATCAAAAAGGGTGAGGTAAACGTCAAAAAGGGTGTTATCAAAGCCAGATTCCTTGAGTTCTTGATATTGTCATGTGAGCTTCACACACAAAATAAATATCTTTATCTACTATTTTTTTAAATTTAGTAATATTATACCTGAGGAATCAGTTTAATTTTATACATTAAATATTTTTTTAAATTAAAGATGTACTCTCGCTTGTGAGTGGTCACAGTAGTATACTAAAGTTAAGTATGTCGACGTCAAAGAGAGGAGTCTGAAGGAATTATGAAAATAGACCTGGAGCAATTAAAGACAACAAACTCGAATCCTGCGCTCAGTGCTGCGAGCCTTGAATTAGTTGATATTCTTGATGTTCCAGCGCTCAAGTCTCTTATGAATGACTTATCTCAACTTACTTACATCACCATATCTATTATTGATCTCAAAGGCAATGTCCTTATGAGCATTGGATGGCCGGATATATGTACAAGATTCCACAGAGTCCATCCAGAGACTTGCAGGCACTGCATAGAAAGCGATACACAGCTATCAATGGGCGTTGCTCCTGGAGAATTTAAGCTTTATAAGTGTAAGAATAATATGTGGAATTTTGTGACGGGCCTGATCGTGGAAGGACAACACATCGCCAATATCTTCTCAGGACATTTCTTTTTTGAAGATGAGACTTTGGACTACGAACTTTTTCGATCCCAGGCTAGAAAATATGGCTTCAATGAAGAGGAATATATAAAGGCGCTCGAAAAAGTTCCGCGGTTAAGCAGAGAAACTGTGAACAAAAATATGTCCTTCCTTATGAAACTTGCCAACATGATCTCACAACTAAGTCACAGCAACTTCAAGCTTTCTCAAGCATTGAAGGAATGCGATATCCTTGTGGATGAGCTAAAGAAAAACAAGGAAGATCTCGATCGCGCTCAGGAGGTTGGCAATTTAGGAAGCTGGCGTATGGACGCGCGTAAAAAAGAATTAACGTGGTCTGATGAAAATTATCGTATCTTTTGTATCCCAAAAGGCACTCATTTGACCTATGAGACCTTCCTTTCTAAAGTCCATCCGGATGACAGAAAATATGTCCAGAAAGAATGGATAGCAAAGTTAAAGGGTGAACCATATAGTATAGAACACCGGATTATCGTAGATGGAAAGGTCAAATGGGTTCGTAAGAAGGCATATTTTGAATTTGACATAAATGGAGAGATTGTTGGCGGCTTCGGCATAACGCAGGATATAACGGAGCGCAAAAAAGCAGAAGAAGCGCTTAAAAGAGCACACAATGGTTTAGAAGCAAAAGTTAAAGAACGTACAGATGAGCTTGAAAAGGCTTATGAATCATTGATGGAAGAAAAGAGAAGACTTTCTGAAGCCCAAAAAATAGCTCATATTGGAAATTGGGACTGGAATCTTGCAACTAATGAAATGTACTGGTCTGATGAGATGTGTCGTATTTTTGGGTGTGTTCCCCAAAAAGTGTTTCATAAGTACAGTGAACTTTTTAACTTTATACATCCCGAAGATCGAAGTTACGTACATAACACTGTTAATAGCGCTTTACATGGGAAGTTCTTTAGCATTGATCACAGGATAATCTCGCTTGATGAGTCAGATCGCGTAGTCCACTCACATGGTGAAGTTGTTTTTGATGAGAAAAAACACCCAATTCTCCTGAGAGGAACAATTCAGGATATTACAGATATCAAGAAAACAGAAGAGAAGATCAGGACATTAGCCGATGTTGTGGAATCATCAAATGATGCTATTATAACTGAGACTCTAGATGGTATTATTGCAAGCTGGAATAAAGCCGCAGAGCAGATTTATGGTTATTCGGCTGAAGAGATTCTGGGTAAAAATGTCTCAATCCTTGAACCAGATAATCTTAAAGGTGAAATAAGAAAGTTTGTTGAAATGGTTAAACGGGGAGAAAAAATCCAGCGTCACAAAACTTTACGGCTAAAAAAAGGTGGTAGACTAATAAATGTGTCAATAACTTATTCTCCAGTCTTTGACGCTTCTGGAAAGCTGAAGGCTGTCTCAGCTATTAGCAGAGACATTACTGAGCAAGTCAATGCGGAAAGACTTCTGGCAAAAGCCGAAGATGCCCGAAAAAAAGAAATCCATCATAGAATTAAAAATAATCTGCAAGTGATCTCTTCCCTTCTTGACTTACAGGCTGAAAAGTTCAGAAACAGAAAACATACTAAGAATGAAGAAGTTCTTAACGCTTTCATAGAAAGCCAGGACAGAGTAATGTCAATTGCTCTTATCCACGAAGAACTGCATGAAGGCAGAGGAAACGATACAATAAACTTCTCTTCGTATCTTAAAAGGCTTGTTGAAAATCTTTTCCAGACCTATAAACTTGGAAATGTCAACACGATCCTGAACATCGAACTGGAAGAAAACATTTTCTTTGATATGGATATAGCCGTCCCGCTGGGAATAATCATTAACGAACTTGTTTCAAATTCCCTTAAGTACGCATTTTTAGGCAGAGATAACGGGAAAATTCAAATCAAACTATACAAAGAAAACTCTGCAGAATACGCAAACAAAGAGCAGGAAAACACAAAAGAAAGTTGTAATGTCACTGATTTTGTTTTAATAGTCTCGGATAATGGGATTGGTATTCCTAATGAATTTTATTTAGAAGATTCCAATTCTCTTGGCTTACAGTTAGTGGAAACCCTGGTAGACCAGTTAGGGGGCAAAATTGAGTTAAAAAGAGCTTTCGGGACTGAATTCAGTATCAGATTTACAGTACCAGTACAAAATTGAAAAATAGTAAAATCAAATTCTCATACAATGTTCAGTTGTTTAACATATTTTTATTTTTCTAAACATTTTTACTGACCTTTAATGTACTCAAAAGTCCAGAGCGGAATTCCTCCTATTTCTCCCTTTTCAAGATGTTCCATCTCATGAGCTGCGCTATATGCCGGCGTACCTTTCAGTTTTATGTGTTTTTTCTTTAACTCCCTGACTGTTATTTTCCTGAGATCAGGGTTTACCTCTGCAAATATGATTTTTTTTGCATGCAGGGTTATTATATAGGGCCTTTCAACCAGTTCTCTTTCTTCTTTTGTTCCGCATTTTTCCAGCCTCTGGATGACCCCTTCTTCAGCTATGACTTCGGGTTCGATAAAGAAGTATATCTTTTCCAGAGTATAACCGGTCTTGCTTTCCTCACTATAGTAAGTTATCACGTCTTTTACTGCCATGCTTTTTGTTTCTTCGGAGGCATAACTCCAGGAGCCTCCTGATTTTAATGAAAGCAGAAAAGGAAGAAACAGATCTTCTTGAATTCCAAAACTGGAAATCATATGCTTTTCAAGGGCTGAAAATTTGAAGATTGCTTGAATTTCTTCAATATCCATATTCACTTCCCCTTTTTAAGAATTTGAATCTTTAAGTCTATTTAATTTTTCTTTATTAAATTCCTTAGAGGCTGTCTTAAAATTAAATAATGCTATTGCATCGGTTCTCAAATTTATAGACATAATAAAACTAATTGCAACATAATAATGAGCTGCTCCCAAAACTCAAAATTACTTTTCTTGATCTCGAATTTGCGATTATTATTTGATCTTCGGATAATGAAAACAATTCTGAAAATTTTATGGTTTTGAGAATAAAGTTGGTTTTGGGATGGCCTCAATAATTATAAAATATAAGAAATATAATATTCAGACAGCCTCTAAGTTTTTTTGCTCTTTTTCCATCTTCTCAAAGAACAAATAATACAGTACAGTAGCAACTACGTATAATACGCAGGTCAGAAGGAAAGGAAGGCTATAGTAATTGTGAGCCATCATCAAACCACCTGCATAGGTGCTTAGTCCAACACAGGTATAGCAGCTCATCCATATCAGGCTGTTAACAGTTGCCCTCTGGTCTTCGCTGACCACCTCCATATTGAAACTGCTCAATATAGGGTTTGACATATTCATTATAGCTGACCTCATGATGTATCCGAAGGCAGCTATTGTAAGTAGGGACGTAGATGTAAAAAGCAGAAGAAATGGGATTGAGGAGAGCTGGACCAGGGCTACGACCTTCACTTTCCCTAACCATTCGGTAAGTATAGGGACAAATAATAAGGTGAACATCATGACCACCTGGGAAAGGGAAAAGATGAAACCTATCTGCCTGGAACTTGCTCCAAGGACAATGTCAAAATAAACATTAAAATAGGGAAGAGCAAGCCCCCATCCCATACCTATAAGCCCGTTTACCAGAACTAATTTTTGGATCGTTTTTGACCTTAAAGTCGAAGAAAGGGTAGAAAACAGAGCTGGCTTTCCTGGCAGAGCGGGTTTTTTGTTTTTTATGAATATAAGAGGTAGCAGGGAAATTAACACAGCAGTTAAAGATGCATATAATGAGAGCTGGTAACCCGTTGGGTCTGCTGGGTCAATCTTGAGTGAGCTGGTAAAGGTCTGTGGTAGAATGCCGCCCGCAAAGTTTCCTATCATGACACCTATGGTGTATAACAGGTAGTACATCGAAAACAGATGCATCCTTTCATGACTCGTGGAGTTTTCAACCATGAACGTGGATGCTGTAACTATTTTAAGTGATGAGGATACCCCATAGAGAATGCTGAATAAAACCAGCAGTAATGTCGAGGTAGTGGTGTACAGGACTGCAAAGGAAAACAGGAGAAGAAGGCAGGACAATAACAATGTGTTCCTTCTGCCTGCCCTGTCGCAGAACATGGCCGCAGGGATTGCAAACAGGCCGGTGGATATGGAAACCAGTGAGAGCATGAGTCCCAGGAAGTCCTCCCTGAACCCGAGCCTTAAGATGTACAGATTGAAGAGTACCTCGTAGATTCCCAGGCTCAAAGAGATGAGGAAAATATATCCTAAGAACAGGCACGCATTTCGACTGAAACAATTTAATTTTTCCCTGTATCCGGCAACAACACTGATGGTTGCGTTTAAAATAAACTTGCTGTTAAATGATGAGTATTTTTTCATGGTAGTTGCTCTGAAGAAATATCGAATATACAGTTTCAGTCGATGCCCTTCTTTTTTCAAAGGTTAAGCTCAGTCGATACCCTTCTTTTTTCAAAGGTTAAGCTCAGTCGATGCCCTTCTTTGATGGTTAATTTCAGTCGATGTCCTTCGTTTCTCTCGGGTCAAGCAGGTCCCTTAACTCGTCCCCAAGATAGTTGAACGCCAGGACCGTAATCATGATAGCAATTCCGGGAAAGATCATGATGTAGGGAGCAGATCGGATGTATATTTTTCCTTCATTCAACATGGATCCCCATTCCGGAGTAGGCGGCTGCACTCCAAAACCCAGAAAACTGAGTCCTGCTGCAGACAGTATGACATATCCCATTCCTATGGTTGCCATTACTATGAGTGGAGACATCACGTTTGGGATTACGTGGTGTAAAATAACATGTAAATCCCCTGTTCCAAGCCCTTTCGCAGCCTTGATATAGTCCTGTTCTTTTACAGCTATGACAGAGCTTCTGGCCAGGCGGGCATAACCAGCCCAGTCCACTATTATCAGGGCCATGACCAGATTCATGAATCCTGCACCGAAAAGCCCGGCTATTCCGAGGGCCAGCAGCAGGCTGGGAAAGGCCAGAAAAGCGTCAACTACCCGCATAACTATCTCATCCAGCCATCCTCCATAATATCCGGATAGAGTGCCAATGGTAAGACCTAAAATCAGGGAGGAGCTTACTACCAGGAGTCCAACTGATAAAGATACTCTTGCGCCAAAAATTATCCGGCTTAATATGCAGCGGCCTAAATGGTCGGTTCCGAACGGATACTCATGGCAAGGCTCTTTAAGTCGAAGTTCAAGATTCGCTTTCTCGGGATTGTGAGGCGCTATATACCCTGCGAAAATCGCTGAAAGCATGAAAAAAATAAGAACTCCTGCACTAAGGAACAATCCCGGATTTTTGTTTTTAATTCTTAGTTTCATATCTAATCTTTGGGTTAAGGTAAGAGTATGATATATCCACTGCAAAATTGATCAGTACAAATATCACAGCAATGAACAGCACACAGCCCTGTATCATGGGGTAATCCTTGCTGAGTATGGATGAAACAATCAGGTTTCCTATGCCCGGCCACGAGAAGATCGTCTCAACTATAACAGAACCATTCAAGAGATATCCGAAATTCAGCCCTGCAACTGTTACAACGGGTATGAGGGAGTTCTTCAAAGCATGCTTGAGAATAATCATGTATTCAGGAACTCCTTTGGCTCTGGCTGCCCGGATATAATCCTGCTGCATCACGTCCAACATGCTTGCTCTCATCAATCTCATAGTTACAGCTGCATAGCCCGTTCCAAGGGTGATTGCAGGCAGTAGGATATCGGCAAGACCTCCATCTCCATATCCTGAAGAAGGCAAGACCTTCAATGTAAGCGCGAAGACTATGATCAGGAGATATGCCTGCCAGAAATTGGGCATTGAGACTCCTGCAAGGGCAAAGAATCTGCAGACATCGTCTATAGCTGTTCCTCTTTTCAGAGCTGAAAGGATACCAAGTGGGATCGCAATAATTAGAGACACCAGCATACTGATTACGGCAAGCTTCAGGGTGACTTTGAAGCATCTGAATATTGCCTTCGAGACATCTTCACCTGTCATGTATGATTTTCCAAGGTCTCCGTGGATGATTCTGTCCATCCAGTGGATGTACTGGATATGTACAGGGTCATCAAGCCCCGTTTTAACCCTGAACTCTTCGACGGCTCTCTGGTCTACTCCTCCTCCGGGATTCATCAGAGCATTTTCTGCCGTATCCCCTGGAGATATATAGATTATAGAAAAACTGATCACAGATACCAGTAAAAGGACAGGGAGAAGGAGCAAAAGCCTTCGAGTTATAAACTCTATCACTTATCAGTCCTCTCTATTATGTTGCAAACTTTGCTTTATTTTTAATTTTTTTCTCTTCTATCGCTGATGAAAGCATAAACTTCCATATTCTTTTTCTGAGCGTTCAATAGTTCCAATAATCTAACTACTGTCTACGCAATTTAGTTATGGATCATTATAATTAAGAACGGGACTACAGATGAAGTATTGTCTATGTATTGAAGTATCATAACTAAGTTGCCATGACACTACTGCTTTTTTGTAAGGCCCCGGAAAAAACTCCGGAACCTTATCGAGTTCACTGGACTTTATCGAGTTCACTGGACTTTATCGAGTTCACTGGACTTTATCGAGTTCACTGTTTGATGTAGATGTCTTTGGTCAGGAAAGAGATCTCATTCGGGAACTGTTTAATCCCTCCTACTTTCTTGTTTGCTCCAACTATGGAGTTCTGATAGAATACGGATATCTCTGGGCAGTCTTCCAGTACCTGTTCCTGAACTTTGTCATAATATTCCTTTCTCTGAGTCTGGTTCATGGTCTGTTCACCTGCCTTTATCCATTCATCTACCTGGGGGTTTGAGTAACCTGTCTTCTGTGCTTCAGCTCCTGTAGACTCAAAATGCTTTGAAATAAAGTAGTCAGGGTCCCCGGTAGTAGCTACTGTCCAGGCATAGAGAGCAAGATCGTAGTCTCCTTTGTTCATATCATCCGTTAATGCACCACTTTCCAGGACAGTGACACTTGTCTTTATCCCGATGGACTCAAACTGGGTTGCAATTACCTCGGCAGCGGGTTTAAGCTGAGGGCGGCCAGTATAGGTCTTTATGTTCAATTCGAAAGGTTTACCATTGTATTCCAGCCAGCCGTCCCCGTTAGTGTCGTTTAAGCCAGCTTCGGTCAGAAGACTCCTGGCTTTTTGTTCGTCCTGAGAAACCATATCGATTTTATTGTTTATTGACCAGTTCATAACAGACGGGAAAAAGCTCTTTGCAGGAGTTCCTCCAACACCCTCAAGAGCCGTATCCACAATCTGCTGGCGATCAAGAGCACAGTTCAGGGCCTGCCTTACTTTTACATTATTCAGAGGCTCTTTATTCATATTTACATACAGGAAATATGTTCTCAAAGTCGCATTACTGTATAAGGTGTAGTCAGAATTGTTTTTCAGTTCTGCCACTTCTGATTGAGGAATTCCGTCAGCAATGTCCACTTCATCGCTTTCCAGCTTGAAGAGCCTGGTCATGTCGTCTTTGACAAAATAGATAGTGACATTGTCCAGTTTAGGTGTACCGTTCCAGTAGTTTTCATTCTTCTCCAGAACGAGATTTACATCCTTGGTGTAACTTTTAACTTTAAATGGACCTGTTCCTATTGCTGTGGTATTAAGGTCTTTTGAACTGGGGCTGACTATGGAAGTTATAGGGTCTGTAAGGCTTGCTATAGTAGGAGCGTATGTAGAATTTGTTTTTATTGTAATTGCATCGTCAGAGTATTTGCTTATGGATTGGATGAAATTGTATTCTACTTTTCTTGAATTATTATCATCCAGCACCCTGTTGAGTGAATTCACCACAGCGTCTGCATTCATGGAAGTGCCATCATGAAACTTTACTCCGTCTCTAAGGTAGATCCTCCATTCAGTATCTGATATTTTCTCATATTTGCTAGCAAGTTCAGGCCGTAAGTTCATATTCTCGTCATAACTGAAAAGCGTCTCATAGACTCCGGCTTCTCGCATGTACCAGCCAGTCCATTTTACTGCCGGGTCAAGAGTGTCTTCGGGATAAAAAGCAGTTGCATATCTTAGTGCGCCTCCCTGGCTTTGTACGCCTGACTGGTTGGCAGTAGCAGTTTTTTCATCACTTTTCTGGTCGATACATAGCGACCCAAGGACTGTTGCCATGACTAACAGCATGACAAGAACTGTAATTCTATATTTTTTACTCAAGTTTATAAACTCCTGATCTACACTTTCCCAATTCCTAAATTTTCACATTCCTTTCTCAATTTTCTAAATTTTCACTTTCCTTTCCCAATTTTCTAAATTTTCACTTTCCTTTCCCAATTTTCTAAATTTTCACTTTCCTTTCTCAATTTTCTAAATTTTCACTTTCCTTTCTCAATTTTCTAAATTTTCACTTTCCTTTCTCAATTTTCTAAATTTTCACTTTCCTTTCTCAATTATCTAAATTTTCA